>JARXKM010000002.1 GCA_030272785.1 Pseudomonadota bacterium | reverse complement strand
CACGCCCCACCGTGGCGCCGGGCAGCAGCACCGGCTGCCACAGCACCTGCAGCTCGAGCGCCGGGGTGCCGCCGATCAGCGCCGCCAACATCTCGATCATCTTCGCGCCGGCGCCGGCCGGGTCGGGCTGGTCGATGGTCGTCACGTCGAGTTCGACCAGGCTGCCTTCCATGGCGCCCCACACGATCACCGACATCTCCTCGCCGATGACGATGCCGGCGTCCATCAGCGCGCGCACCGCACCCACGCCCGACAGGTGATTGTCGACGATGACGGCGCTCGGGCGCGGCGCGCACGCCAGCAGTTGCTGCATCGCCTGGTAGCCGCTGCGCCGGTCCAGCGTGTTCTCGACCAGGTAGCGCGGGTCGGCGGCCAGGCCGACGCGGCCCAGGGTGGCGACGAAACTGTCCTTGCGTTGGCGGGCGAAATTGAGCTCGAGCGGTGCGCTCAGCAGCGCGATGTGGCGGTGGCCGTGCGCCAGCAGGCAGTCCAGCGCCAGCGCGATGCCGGCGGCGTTGTCGTAGTCGAACCAGGCATACGGTTGCTCGAGCGCGGTGCGGCCGTGGGCGACGAACGGGAAGCCTTGCGCCAGCAGGTAGGCGATGCGTTCGTCACGCACCAGCGTGCGGCTCACCACCAGGCCATCGACGCGCCGCCCGCGCACCATCTGCTGGTACGACGGCAGTTCGTTGTGCGGCGAGACGGGCGCGATGATCAGGTTCATGCCGCGCTGTTCGAGCGCCGCCGACATGCCGGCGACCACGCCGAGGAACATCGGGTCGCCCAGGTCGCTTGGCAACAGCGGATAGATGATGCCGAACACATTGGTGCGCCCGACCGCCAGGCTGCGCGCCATCGGATTGGCTTCGTAGCCGGCATCGCGCGCCGCCGCCAGCACGCGTTCGCGCGTCGCCTCGCTGACCTCCGGGTAGCCGTTCAGGGCGCGGCTGACGGTGGTCTTCGACATCCCCAACTTCAGCGCGAGGCTTTTCAGGTTCATGGCGGGTTCATCGCAAGCAGCTCAACATGGCGCCGCAGTATGACAAGGCGCCGCGGCCCGTTCGACCTGACGCTTGAAAAACACCAGCATCGCCAGCAGCAGCGTGATCGGCACCAAGGTCAGGTAAAACGCGAAGTGGCCGTTGAAATTGCCGAACACGTAACCGGTGATCAGCGACCCGGTGGTGCCGCCCAGCGCCGAGAAGATCACCAGCAGCCCGGTCATCGACGAGTGCTGGTTCTGCGGCAGTGAACTGAGCATGACGGAATTGATGGCCGGGTAGATCGGCGCCATGAACAGCCCGATCAGCGGAAACAGGAAGGTCGCCAGCGGCGCCGTCGACCAGCCGATGTGCGGATCGGCGACGACGTCGCGGGTCAGCGGCAGCGCCAGCAGCACCGTCGCGCCCATGCCGATCACGCAGGCCAGCATCACCGGGAACCAGTTCAGGCGGCGCAACAGCACGCCCGCCGACAGGCGCCCCAGCGCCAGGCAGCCGGCGAAGATGCTGGTCACTTCCACGCTCATCGCCGCCGGCAGCTTGAGGATCTCGTTGTTGAAGGTCGGCAGCCAGGTGCCGACGCTCTGCTCGATCAGCACATACAGGAAGGCGGTGATGACGAACACGCACACCAGCGGCTTGAAGAACAGGCGCAGCATGGCGAGAAAATCGTCCCAGCGGCTGCGCCCCGCCGGCAGCTGGGCGGCACGCTCGTCGAACGGGGTGCTCAGCAAAAGCACGAAGGTCAGCGCGCACAGGCCCGCCAGCAGCCAGTACACCTGCAGCCAGCTTTGCGAGGCGGGATGGGCCGAGTCGATGAAATGGCCGAACACCCAGTACGCGCTGAGCACGCCGAGCATGAAGAACCCTTCCAGCGAATTCATGATGCCGGCGTGATGGCGGCGGTCGGTGGCGATCAGGCCGAGCGTCGAGTAGACCGATACCTTCACCAGCGCGAAGGCGATGCCGACGCACATGAACAGCAGCTTGGTGGTCAGAAAACTGGGCAGCAGCGGCATGGCGACGCTGGCGCCGCCGACGATCGCCAGTGCCACCAGCATGGCGTTCTTGTAGCCGATGCGCGGCAAAAACGACGCCACCAGGAACGACACGATGGCGATCGGCAGGTCCTTGAAGCCTTCGAGCACGCTGGCGCTCGACTTGCTCACGTTGTAGTTGCCGATCACCTGCAAGATGACGGTGCCGACGCTGTTGAGCAGAATCGCGAACACGAAGTAGATGAGGAATAGGGCAATGATGATGCGTTGGTTTTTCACGCTGTCTCCAATGATTGGTTTTATGTGCGCAGGTCCGGTCGATGGTCAGTCACGCTCAGGTCATCGATAGTCGTCCAGCCTGAAATGGTCGAGGCCGGGGATCACGCGGTCGGCCGCGCGCAGGATGTGCGGATCGCCGATGCCCAGCGCGACCATGCCGGCCGCCTTGATCGATGCCACGCCGGCCACCGCGTCCTCGACCCCGAGGCAGTCTTGCGGCGCGACGCCGAGGTGGTGCGCGGCGGTGAGGAAGATCTCCGGATGCGGCTTGCTGTTGGCCAGCGTCGCGGCGTCGACGACGTCGTCGAAGCGGTCGCGGATGCCGAGCATCTCGAGTACCGCAAAGGCATTCTTGCTGACCGAGGCGAGGCCGATCTTCAGGCCGGCGGCGCGCACCGCGTCGAGCGCGGCGACGGCGCCGGGCAGCAGGTCGCACGCCGACATGGTGGCGATCAGCTGCTGGTAATGGCGGTTCTTGGCGTCGGCCAGCGCCAGCTTCTGCTGCGGCGAATAGTGCTGCGCGGTGGCGCCCAGGATCAGTTCGAGCGACCCCATGCGGTCGACTCCCTTGAGCTGCTCGTTGAAGGCCAGGTCGAAGTCGACGCCCTGCGCCGCGGCCAGCCGCTTCCAGGCCAGGAAATGGTAGTGGGCGGTGTCGGTGATGACGCCGTCGAGATCGAAGATGACTGCCTTGAACCTGCTCATTGCTGCTCCTTGCGTGCCAGGCAGGCGCGCGGCGCCGCCTGGTCCAGTGTCACCGGCGCGCCGGCATGGGTGAATGCGATCGCGTCGCCCTTGAGCAGCGTGTACGCGACCTGCGCCGCCTCCACGCGCACCTGCAGCAGCGCGCCACGCAGGTGGATCTTGAACTGGTAGTGGGTCCAGCGCGCCGGCAGGGTCGGCGCGAAGCGCAGCGCGCCGTCGGTGACGCGCATGCCGGCGAACCCGTAGGCCACGCCCATCCAGGTGCCCGCCATCGCCGCGGTGTGCACGCCGTAGTGGGTGTTGCCGTGGGTATCGTCGAGGTCCAGCCGGGCCGTCTCCATGAAGTAGTCGTAGGCCTTGTCGTGGTAGCCCACTTCGGAGGCGATGATGCTGAAGATGCACGACGACAGCGACGAGTCGTGGGTGGTCACCGCTTCGTAGTAGTCGAAGTCGCGCCGCTTGTCGGCCAGCGTGAAGCGCTCCGACAGCAGCAGCAGCGCCAGCACCACGTCGGCCTGCTTGCAGACCTGGTGGCGGTAGATCACCAGCGGGTGGTAGTTCAGCAACAGCGGGTAGTGTTCCTTCGGCGTAGCGGCGAAATCCCACGGCTTCTTCGACAGGAAGCTGTCGTCCTGCGCGTGGATGCCGAGCGCGGCATCGTACGGCAGCGCCATCTGCGCCGCGGCGTGGCGCCACGTATCGATCTCGCCGGCCGCAAGGCCGATGGTGGCGGCGAGCCTGGCCAGCGCGTCGGGGCGCTCGCGCGCCAGCGTGTCGGCGACGTCGGCGGCAAAGCGCAGGTGCATCTGCGCCATCGCGTTGGTGTAGTAGTTGTTGTTTACCAGCGCGGTGTATTCGTCCGGGCCGGTCACTTCGTTGATGCAGAAGCGCCCGGCGCGGTCGGTGTGGCCGATGCCGATCCAGATACGCGCCGTCTCGAGCACGATTTCGGCGCCCGCGTCGGCCATGTAATCGAGGTCGCCGGTGGCCTCGAAATAGAGCTTGATCGAATAGGCGATATCGGCGTTGATATGGTACTGCGCGGTGCCGGCCGGGAAATAGGCCGAGCACTCCTCGCCGGCGATGGTGCGCCACGGGTACAGCGCGCCCTGCGCGTGCGCCATCTGGCGGGCCCGCTCGCGCGCCTTGCCCAGTCCCGCGTAGCGGTATTCGAGCAGCTTCCTGGCGATCTCCGGTTTGCTGTACAAGAAAAACGGGAAGATGTAGATCTCGGTGTCCCAGAAATAGTGGCCTTCGTAGCCCTCGCCGGTGACGCCCTTGGCGGCGATGTTGGTCTTGCCGTCGCGCCCGACCGACTGCAGCAAATGAAACTGGTTGAAACGCATGCCCTGCTGCAGCGCGGCGTCGCCGGCGATTTCGACGTCGGCCTCGGCCCAGAAGTCGGCCAGGTAAGCCTGCTGCCCCGCGCACAAGGCCGCGAAGCCGGCTGCGCGGGCCTGCGCCAGCTCGGCCCGCGCGCGCGCCATCAGCTCGTCGGCCGGATAGTCGCGCGACGAGAAATAGGCGCCGAACTTGGTCAGCCGCACCGGCTGCCCCTGCGCCGCCTCGACCTCGAAGCGGTGGCCGACCAGCTGGCCGTCGCGCGGGTCGTTCCGATAAGGCGCGCGCATCGACGGCACGCTGGCGTCGATCGCGCTGTCGATCGCGCTCACCAGGGTGAAGCCGCTGTTGTGGGTGCGCTGGCTGATGGCCGAGAAAGCGCCGTCCTGCTGCACCGCCAGCAGCGCCAGCGCCGGGCCCGACACCGCCGAGCCGACGCGCGGATCGTCGCCGGCCTGCTGGTTGCTGACGGCGCCGTCGACGGTGGCGAGCAGCCGGATCGGCGCCGAGAAATTGAGCGGCGTGACCTCGTACTCGATGGCGAACAGGTGCTTGTGGGCGAAACAGACCAGCCGGCGGCTGCGGATCGCCACCTGGCGGCCGGACGGCGCGGTCCATGTCAGGCCGCGTTCGAGCACGCCGGTGCGGAAGTCGAGGCTGCGACGGTAGTGCGACAGGCTGCCGGTGAGCGGGTCGAACGCTTCGTCGCCCAGCCACAAGGCGATGCCCTTGGCGTTCGGCACGTTGAGCATGAACTGATTGGTCTTGGCCAGGCCGCACGCCGCTTCCGGATAGACGATCGGTTCGGACTCGTAAAAGCCGTTCAGGTAGCTGCCGTCGAGCGAGGTGCCGGGCGGCCCGCGGTAGCCCTCTTCGTGGCTGCCGCGCAAGCCGATGTAGCCGTTGCCGAGCGCGAACAGGGTCTCGTGCAGGAAGTTGCTCGCGCTGTCGAGCGCGGTTTCGGTGATGCTCCAGGGATCGGGCGGAAAGGCGGCGGTAGGGTCGGGCACGGCGGACTCCTCGAAGGCGATATTGACAGGGTTTTGCATGTTCAAACCGGTTTGGATTTTCAATTCAGTGGTATTGGGCGGTGTTTTTCTTACGTGGGGAAATCAGGTCTGGCGCGCGACCAGCATCGTCGGCAGCATTTCGGAGCCGACCGCCTCGCCGTGGATCAGGCCGAGGATCTTGCGCGCGAGCAGCACGCCACCGTCGCGCAGGTATTGGTGCACGCTGGTCAGCGGCGGCACGAAGCTGGCCGCGCCGGGCGTATCGTCGTAGCCGATCACCGAGACGTCTTCCGGCACCCGCAGGCTATGTTCGGTCAGCGCGCGGATCGCGCCCATCGCCAGCAGGTCGCTGGCGGCAAACACGCCGTCGAAGCCGGTGTTCTTCTTTTTCAGCAGCGCGCTCATGCTGTCGAAGCCGGCCTCGAAGGTGAACGCGCGCGGCCGCACGATGTGCACGGCCGCCTCGCCGCCGAGCGCGTCGATGAAGCCGGCGCAGCGTTCCTGCACCTCGGCGTGGTCGACGTCGCCTAAAAACAACAGCTTGCGCCGTCCTTGCGCCAGGAAGCGGTCGGCCACGCTGGCGCCGCCCTTGCGGTTGTCGCTGCCGACGACGATGTAGGAACTGCCCGCTTCGGGCGCCCCCCACACGACCAGCGGCAGGCCAGCCTTCTGCAGGAAGCGCACCGCCTCGCCGTGCGAGCCCTGGCCAAGCAGGATCAGGCCGTCGGCGCCCTGCACCGGCGCGGTATCCATCAGCTGTTTGGAGGTCAGCACCACGCTGTAGCCAGCGGTGGTCAGCTCCTGCGTGATGCCGCCGAGCAGTTCGAGCGGATACGGGTCCGACATCGGCCGCCCCTTGACCGGCGTCATCTCGACCACCACCGCCACCGAATAGCTGCGCCGCATGCGCAGGTTGCGCGCGCTGACGTTGAAGCGGTAGCCCTGGGCGTCGGCGATGCCGCGGATGCGTTCGCGCGTCTGTTCCGTCACCAGCGGGCTGTCGCGCAGCGCGCGCGAGACGGTAATCGTGGACACGCCGGCCAGCTTGGCCACGTCTTCCATCGTCACCCCCGCCTCGCTCTTGCGCATGCCGATCTTGTTTGCTGCCATGGGACGCTCTGTTTCGATTTGGACACTATAAGCGTTGCATTATGCCAGATTATTGGCCCGTGTCAGATTAAATGACATCGATAACATTTTGATTGACATCGATGTCATTTCTTGGTCCAATGGCCAGTCTTTTGTCGTTGCGTGTCCGGCCGCAACGCAAAAAACGGGGACAGCGGCTTGGGGCCGGGCTGTTCAGGAGACGATTTCCGATTCCATAAAAACGAGAGCACATACACATGAAAACGCATAAGCAGTTCCTGCTGTCCACGGTCGCGCTGGCAGTGTTGACCCTGATCAACCAAGCCGCGCTCGCCCAGAGCGCCGAGCCAGCCATCACCGCCGCACCAGCGACTACCGCCGCCGCCAAGGAATCGGTGGCCGCCGAGATCCAGCAGGTGGTCGTTACCGGTACCGCCTCGTCGCGCGGCACCCGCAAGCTCGACACCAGTTTTTCGATCACCACCGCCACCGAAGAGCAGCTCAAGCAGGCTTCTCCCAGCAGCACCGCCGACGTCATGAAGCTGGTGCCGGGCGTGTACGCCGAATCGACCGGCGGCCAGTCGGGCGCCAACATCGAAGTGCGCGGCTTCCCGTCGGGCAGCGATTCGCCGTTCGTCTCGGTGCAGCTGAACGGTAACCCGATCTATCCGGTGCCGGTGCTGTCGTTCTTCGAAGGTTCGTCGGCGTTCCGCCTCGACGACACGGTCGAGCGGGTCGAAGTGCTGCGCGGCGGCCCGAGCACCATCTACTCGGTCGGCCAACCCGGCGCGACCATGAATTTCATCCTGAAAAAAGGCGACGACACGCCCGAAGGCACGGTGCGGGTGACCACCGGCACCGGCAACCTGAAGCGGGTCGACGCGTTCTACGCCGGCAAGCTGGGCGACGGCTGGTACGGCAGCATCGGCGGTTTCTACCGCCGCACCCAGGGCGTGCGCGATCCGCAGTTCCCGGCCGACGACGGCGGCCAGCTGTCGGCCACCCTGACGCGCAAGCTCGACCAGGGCGAACTGAACCTGTACGCGCGCACCACCAGCGACAAGAACGCCTTCTATACCGGGGTGCCGCTCATTTCGAGCAACAACGGCCGCACCATCACCGCCTTCCCCGGCTTCGACCCGCTCACCGGCACCCTGATGAGCAACGAGATGCGCCACTTCACCATCGACGCGGCGCCCGGCAAGACCTTGCAGCGCGACCTGGCCGAAGGACGCGGCATGCAGGCGACCGTGCTGGGCGCCGAATACGCGCAAAATTTCAACGGCTGGGAAGTGTCGAACAAGGCCAACTACTTCACCGGCGACCTGAACACCATCTCGATGTTTACCGGTAACAATCCGCTCAGCGCGGCCGACTACCTGGCCAACGCCAACGCCGCTTACAACAAGGGCGCCGCCGCCACATCGGGCAGCATGACGTACGTGCACGGCGGCGCCGTCAACCCGAACCAGCAGGTGGTGCAGGCAGGCCTGTGGTCGGTCGAGAAGAAACTCAGCTCGGTGACCGATGAATTGCGCGTCAGCAAGGAGATCGTCAAGGACAACACCATCACCGCCGGCCTCTACTACGCCAACTACAAGTCCGACGACGTCTGGTACCTCGGCAACAGCCACCTGATGACGGCCACCCCGAACGCCAGCCTGATCAACGTGTCGCTGGCCAACGGCACCATCGTCTCGGCCAACGGCGTCGACGGCAACGTGTTCTACGCGCCGGTCGCCGCGTACAAGGGCAACAACACCGCCGTGTTCTTCGCCGACGAGTGGCGCATCACGCCGCAGGTCAAGGTCGATGCCGGCGTGCGGCGCGAAACCCAGCGTCTCAATGCCACCATCTCGAACCTGAAGTCGGCCGACACCGACAACAATGCGCTGACCGTCTACAACAACGGCACCTCGATGCCTTCCGGCACCAACACCATGCTCAGCCGCGACGACAGCGTCAATTCCTTCACCGCCGGCGCGCTGTACAAGGTGTCGAAGGACTTCAGCCTGTTCGCCCGCGCCAACGCCGGCCACACCTTCATCTACTTCGACGACATGCGCAACGCCGGCAGCCAGGCCGCGCTGGACGACCGCAACGGCGTGCCGACGCCGAAGGTGAAGCAATACGAACTGGGCCTGAAGACCGTCGGCGCGTTCTACAGCGCCTACATCAACGCCTTCTACACCGATTTTTCCGGCATCTCGTTCCAGCAGATCACCACCAACGCGGTGCTCAATTCGGTGAGCGGCTCGCGCGGCCACGGGGTCGAGTTCGAAGTGGCGGTGCGGCCGGTCACCAACCTGTCGCTGACCCTGACCGGCGACTGGCAGGAATCCAAATACCGCGACAACCCCGCCATCGCCGGCAACAAGGTGCAGCGCCAGCCGACCCTGCAATACCGCTTCACGCCGAGCTACAAGATTCCGCTCGGCGACAACGAACTGAAGCTGTACGGCACCTACACCCAGATCGGCAGCCGCTGGGCCGACCAGGCCAACCAGTCCTACCTGCCGGCCTACCATACCTTCGACGCCGGCGTGCTCGCCTCGATCGGCCAGCGCTGGGAAGTGCGCCTGAGCGCGACCAACCTGAGCAATGAACTGGGCCTGACCGAAGGCAATTCGCGCCTGACCGGCGCGCAGACGAGCGGCCCGATCAACGCCCGGCCGATCTTCGGCCGCGCCGTCGAGGCGTCGCTGCTGTACCGCTTCTAAAATCTACTTTGCCGCACTGCACGGAGAGGCGCGTCCTCTCCGTTTTTTCTTCTACCAGACAACCCCCATGCCGAGCACCCTGCCCCGCCTGCTGGCCGATATCGGCGGCACCAACGCCCGCTTCGCGCTGGAAAGCGCGGGCGGCGAGCTGACCCACGTGCGCGTGCTGCCGTGCGCCGCCTACGCCAGCCTGTCCGATGCGCTGCGCGCCTATCTCGACGCCGCCGTGCCGGCCGGCGCCCGCCCCGACCTGGCGGCGCTGGCCATCGCCAATCCGGTCGGCGGCGACCAGGTCGCCATGACCAACCACCACTGGCAGTTTTCGATTGAGGCAGTGCGCCGCGAATTCGGCTTCGCGCAGCTGCTGGTGGCGAACGATTTCAAGGCGCTGGCGATGGCGCTGCCGCTGCTGTCGGCGCAGCAGCGGCGCCAGATCGGCGGCGGCGCCGCGCGTGCCGGCGTGCTCGGCCTGCTCGGCCCCGGCACCGGCCTGGGCGTGTCGGCGCTGATACCCGGCGAAGGCGGCTGGCGCGCGCTCGACAGCGAAGGCGGCCACGTCACCTTCGCGCCGGCCGACGAACGCGAACTGGCGATCCTGCGCTTCGCCTGGCGCCACCATCCGCACGTGTCGGCCGAACGGCTGCTGTCGGGCATCGGGCTGGCGCTGGTGTACCGCGCGCTGGCCGAGCGCGCCGGCGTGGCGGCCGCGCCGCGCGACGTGCCGCAGATTATCGCCGCCGCCGTCGACGGCAGCTGCCCGGTGTGCGTCGAGACCATCGATTGCTTCTGCGCCATGCTCGGCACCGTGGCGGGCAACCTGGCGGTGACGCTCGGCGCGGCCGGCGGCGTGTATATCGGCGGCGGCATCGTGCCGCGGCTGGGCGCGCTGTTCGAACGCTCGGCGTTTCGCCGCCGTTTCGAACAGAAGGGCCGCTTCAGCGCCTACCTGGCGCAGATTCCGACCTGGCTCATCACCGCCGAGTTTCCGGGGCTGATCGGGGTCGGCGCCATGTTGCGCAGCGCGGCGCCGGCGGCGGCGGCGCGGCGCGCCTAGTACGGCTCGAAGGCGATGCCGGCCTGCTGCAGCTGCGCGACCAGTAATTTCTTCCACGGGCCGCGCGGCGACCAGATGCGCGCCACCGCTTCGTAGGCCGGCTCGGGCTGCTCGCGCAACACCATCACGCGGTACAGGAACGTCATGGTCGAGGCACGCATGTTGACCTGGCAGTGCACCAGCACCTTGCGATCGCCGAGCCGTTTCATGGCCGCCACGAACGCCTGGACATCGGCGTCGGTGGGCTCGCCGAACTCGATCGGGATGTTGACGAACTGCAGGCCCTGGCGGCGCACGATGTCCGCTTCGCCGGCCACCGCATCGGACGACGTCAACGGCGCGAGATAAATGACGGCGCCGAATCCTTGCGCGCCCAGGCGCCCCAGCGCGGCTGCGCTGGGCTGGCCGGAAGTGACCAGCATGGCCGATATGGGCACCACATTGGGCGCTTCGATCGACGCCTCGACCGGCGCGGAAACGGCCGCGGCCGCGGCGACCGCAGCGCGGGCGGGCGCGGCGCTGGCGCCGCATGCCAGCGCCAGCAGCGCCACCGCGAGCCGGCGCCGCGTGCTGCGTACCAGGCCGCGCTTGCGCATCACCTGGCTCATCCGCGGCGGCGCTTGCGCAGCATGTACACGCCAGTCAGCTCGAGGCCCAGGCACACGCCCAGCCACAGGCCGTGGAACAGGTCGCTGTCCATCAGCGCCGGGTGGGGAGCGCGCACAACGAGCGGATACGCGCCGATGCCAAGCAGGCCGATGACGAGCAGGGCCATGGCTGGCGCCTGGGGTATATCTTTCATCAATGACCTTTCTACACGGGAACTGTTTGATGACGATTTATACAGTAAACCACCGGCCTGTGTCTACCGCAACGTACTGCGACGCCGCCCCAAGGCCTACAATGGCAGCATGCCCACCGCAAGTCCACAACGGAGCCGACCATGCCGATCAAGTCTGAAGAATTGGCCGCGCTGATGCGCGAAGTCGAGATCGACGATCCGATCGATTTCGCCGACCTGCCGTTTGCCGAAGACGCCTTGCGCGAACTGGTCGCGGCGCACCTGTGCGAGATGGCCGCCGCGATGGACAACTTCAGCACCGAGGACCGCCTGCTGACCTTGCTCGCGGTGTCGGCCAAGCTGGTGCTGGAAAATCTGGTGCTGCACCTGCAGCTGCTGCGCCAACACGGCCTGCCGGTCAGCGACGGCGTCGAGGCCCTGCTCAGCCGGCTGCGTAAGACACCCTAGCGCGGCGGGCCTGGCGATTTTGCACGACGGGCAAAATGGTGGAGAAAGTTCTCATTCCTTCAGGTATTATTGACAATAGAGATGATTTACTCCCGATTTTCTCCGCCGTGCGCACGCATGGCGGCACCCACAAGGATTTGCCATGCCGCGTCAAGCAACCCGCCGTACCCTCAGCGCCTCCGTCGCCCTTACCAGCCTGATGCTGGCGATCGGTTTGTCCGGCTGCGGCAAGACCGAATCGAGCGCCAACTTGCTGGCCGAAGCGAAACAGTACCAGCAAAAAGGCGACAGCAAGGCCGCCCTGATCCAGCTGAAAAACGCCGCCAGCGCGAGCCCGGAAGATGCCGAGGTGCGCCTGCAACTGGCCAGCCTGTACAACGAGATGGGCGACTTCGTCTCGGCCGAAAAAGAAAGCCGCAAGGCAATCAGCCTCGGCATGGCCGGCGCCCGCGCGATGCCGGAACTGGCGCGCGCCCTGCAGGCGCAGGGCCGCGACCAGAAAGTGCTCGACGAAGTGAAAATCGATGCGGCCAAGCCCGACCCTGCGCTGCTGGTGTATCGCGGCGAAGCCGAGCTGGCGATGAAGCAGTTTGCCAAGGCCAAGGCCGATTTTGAGCAGGCCCTCGCGCTCGCGCCGGCCAACAGCGGCGCGCTGATCGGCATGGCGCGCTACGCGATGCTGCAAAACGACATCGAAGGAGGCAACCGCTATGCCGACCTGGCGGTGGAAAAAAATCCCACCAACGTCGACGTGCTGATGTTCAAGGGTGCCCTGCTGCGCGCCCAGAACAAGCCGGCCGAGGCGCTCGCGCAGTACGACAAGGTGCTCGCGCTGCGGCCGCAACACCGCAGTGCGCATATCGAAAAAGCCAACGTCGAGCTCAGCATCGCCAAGTTCGACGCCGCCCAGGCCGACCTCGACGCCGCCGCCAAGATCACGCCGGGTAACCTGCTCGTCACCTACAGCCAGGCCATCCTCGATTTTACCCAGGGCAAGAATGCCGCCGCGCTCGAGTCGGTGCAAAAGGTCTTGCGCGGCGCGCCCGAGCATTTGCCGGCGATCCTGCTGGCCGGGGCCATCGAGCTGAACCTCGGCTCGCTGCAGCAGGCCGAGCAGCACCTGAAGAAATACGTCGACGCTTCGCCTAACAATCTGTACGCGCGCAAGCTGCTGGCCCAGGTGCTGCTCAAGCGTGCCCAGCCGGCCGATGCGGTGGCGGCCCTGGGCCCGTCGCTGAACGGCCAAACGACCGACGCGCAGCTGCTGTCGATCGCCGGCCAGTCTTACATGCAGAGCAAAGATTTCGAGAAGGCGTCGAGCTATTTCGAGAAAGCCAGCGCGCTCGAACCGCAGGCCGCGCAGCTGCATACCTCGCTGGGCATGAGCAAGCTCGGCCAGGGCGATACGGCCAAGGCCATCAGCGAGCTGGAACAAGGCACCGCGATCGATCCGAAGTCGTTCGCCGCCGGCGCGGCGCTGGCCCAGGCCGAACTCGGCCTGAAGCATTACGACAAGGCGCTGGCCGCCGCGCTGGCGCTCGAGAAGCAGCATCCCGATTCGGCCGAAGCGTGCAACGTGAGCGGCGTCGTGTATGTCAACAAGGGCGACATCGCCAACGCGCGCGGCAGTTTCGAGCGGGCGCTGAAATTGCAGCCGACCAATTTCCGCGCCGTCAGCAGCCTGGCCGCGCTCGACCTGCAGGACAAGCATCCGGACGCGGCCGCCAAGCGCTTCGAGGCCTTGCTCGAGAAGGACAAGAAGAATATCGGCGCGCTGATTTCGCTGGCCGAAATCGCCGCGCTGCAAGGCCAGAGCGCCAAGGCGATCGGCTGGCTCGAGCGGGCCACCGCCGACAATCCGGAGGCAGTCGCGCCGGCAATGAAGCTCGCCTCGTATTACATGAACAACAAGCAGCCGGACAAGGCCCTGACCCTGGCGCGCAAGCTGCAGACCAGCCAGCCGGCCGACCCGGAAGTGCTCGACCTGCTCGGCCAGATCCAGATCGGCACCGGCGACCAGGCCGGCGCGCTGGAGACTTACAGCAAGCTCGTCAAGGTGCTGCCGAAGTCGGCGCCGGCCTGGTACCGGCTCGCCACGATCCACGCGATGATGAAAAACGAGGCGGCCGCGAACGACGACCTGAAGAAGGCGGTGGCGCTGCAGCCGGATTTCCTGCAGGCACAGCTGGGCCTGGCCAAGCTGGCGCTGGCCGCCAAGCGCCCCGACGAGGCGGTCGCGATTGCCCGCCAGATCGGCCAGCAGCCTGGCCGCACCGCAGTCGGCTACCTGCTCGAAGCCGATATCCTGGTCGCGCAGCAAAAGCTGCCGCAGGCGCTGGCGCTGTACGAGAAGGCGCTGGTGCTGGACAAGTCGCCCAAGCTGATGCTCACGATCCACCGCGTGCTGGGGCAGATGGGCAAGCAGAAGGAAGCCGACCTGCGCCTGGTGCAGTGGCAGAAAGACCACAGCGCCGACCTCACCGTGCCGATGTACCTGGCCGAGGCCAGCATCGCGAAAAAGCAGTACGGCGCGGCGATCGGCCAGCTCGAGGCGCTGTTGAAACAATCGCCGAAGAACGCGGTCCTGATGAACAACCTGGCCTGGTGCTATGAACAGGAAAAAAGTCCCAAGGCGCTGCCGATGGCAGAGGAAGCCTACCGGCTGGCCGACGGCAATGCCGCCATCATCGACACCCTGGCAACCATCCTGACCGGCCAGGGCAATACCACCCGCAGCATCCCGCTGTTCCGCAAGGCGATCGGGCTGGCGCCCAACGCCGCCGAGCTGCGCGTCCACCTTGCCGCCGCGCTGGTGAAGGCGGGCGACAAGCCGGCCGCCCGCAAGGAACTGGAGCACGCTGTCGCGGCCGGCAATACCTTCGCCGAGTACGATGCGGCGCGCGAGATGCTCAAAGTTCTGTGAGGGAACAATACCGGGTGCGCGACTACGCGTCAGTATGTAGTTCTACGGCAGTGTAAATTGATTAAAAGTAATTTTACCTATGATCGTACGCACGCCGGTGATAGCATACTGACATTCCAGGCCTCGTCCTGTACGATATCGCGGCCCATTCGGGAGGACGACATGAGTAATGCCCTGAACATGGTAGAGATGGCCGGTGGCGGTGTGGCCGACTCAGATATTGCCCAAAATTCATTTCCAAAAGACCAAAACTGTGGTTCTTGTGATACGATCAGCGATGTGACGATCAACGAGAAAACATTTGGGATCCGTGTCGCCGATACCGACCAGGGACGCAACCACGCTAGCCTCTTGATCAACAAGATGTACGCGTGGCGCGGCTATGCCGGTTCGCATCGCATCACCGACGATCCAAACCGCATCACGCTGTCGGCGTCCGACCAGGGCGTCGTGGTGGGCACGGTCACGCTCGGCATCGACTCGCCGATCGGCATCCTGGCCGACGAAGTGTTCAAGGACCAGATCGATCTGTACCGCGCGCGCGGCGCCAAGGTGTGCGAGATCACCAAGCTGGCGTTCGATCCCGAGGTCAATTCGAAGATGGCGCTCGCCTCGCTGTTCCACATTTTGTTCATCTACGGCCGCTACCTGCACAACTGCACCGATGTGTTCATCGAGGTCAACCCGCGCCATCGCCGCTTCTACGAAACCATGCTCGGTTTCACCCGCCAGGCCGAGTTGCGCAAGAACCCGCGCGTCGACGCCCCGGCCTACCTGCTGTGGAACAGCCTCGACAATGTCGCGCGGCAGATCGAACGGCTTGGCGGCAGCAGCGACCGGCCCGGCACGGAGCGCTCGCTGTTCCCGTATTTCTTTTCCCCCAAGGAAGAAGAAGGCATCGCGCGGCGTCTGTTCTCGCTCGGCTAAGCGGCGCTAAGGCAGGTTGTAGCGCCCCGGCGCGATGATGTTGTCCGGATCGAGCTCCCCCTTCAGGCCGCGGATGGTGGCCCAGTAATCGGCATCGGCGCCGACAATGCCGGCCATCATGTCGGCGCGCGCCCGATACACTTCCAGCCCCTCGCCGTGCAGCAGTTGCAGCAGTGCGTCCGCGCAGGCGTGGGCGCGCGCCAGTTCGGCTGCCTCGCCGCGGTCGAACAGCAGGTTGATCACCGCCACCAGCGAGGTCGGCGTCTCGATATTGATCGTGATGTACAAGGGGTGGCCGAACCCGGCCGCGCAGGCCTTGAGCGCGGCGATGATCCGGGCGACGAAGGCGCCGTCGAGCGGCAGCGCCGGATTGATGAACAGCAGGCCGCAGCGCGACTGGTCCAGTTCGGCCGCCGACAGCTCGCTGCGGCCGGCCCGCCACAGCAGGTTGTCGATCGCCGCATCGGTCGGCACGCCCAGCGCCAGCGCGTGCAGCGGGCGGATTGCCGCGATCGCCGCCGCGTTGGCGCGGGCGAACGGAATTGCGCGCAGCGCGTGGGTGAGCGCGTAGCCGTAGCGCAGGCGCTGCTCGGTCACCACCATCACGCGCGCCATCGGCTTCATGTGGCGGCGGATTTCGGCCAGGCTGGCGCGCACCTGCGCCTTGGTGCCGGTGACGGCGGCCAGGCTGGCCCACTCGCCCGGCGCGACCCGTTCGAGCACCGATTCCGCCTCGGCCAGCGCCGCCGCCGGCGTCATCTTGCAGTGCGTCTCGAGATAGCCGGTGATGCCATGCATCAGCGTCGCGTGCGAGCGCGCGCGGTTGCCGATGTGGGTCACCGACTCGACCAGGCCGGCGCGCTTGAGATGGGCCAGCGCGTCGATGAAGCGCGGCAGGTCCGCCTCGTTGCGCAGCGCCAAGGACAGCGCAACCCGGCACGGGCGGCGCGGTATCAGGCGGAAGCAAGCGCTGGTGACGATGCCGTAATTGCCCTGGAAGAACAGGCCGTCGAGGATCGGCCCCAGTCCGTACGGGTGGCTGCAGGCCAGCGGCGAGGCGTCGCCGAGGCGGCGAAAACCGGTGCGCAGCAGCTTGCCGGAGCCGCACACCACTTCGAGGCCGAACAGATCTTCCTTGCGCGGCCCGAAGTAGCCGACGCCGCGGTCGAGCGCGTTGCCGAGGATGCTAGTGTGGCGCGCCGAGCCGGTCACGTTGAAGGTCAATTCCGGGCAGTGCCGCTGCAGGTAGTCGTACAGCTGCTGCTGGGTGACGCCCGGTTCGATCACGGCGACCGGGTTGGCCAGCGAGATGGCGCCGGCGTTGCGGATCGCGTTCATCGCCGACAGGTCCACCAGCGCGCTATGCTCGACGATCGGCGACTTGCCGCCATAGCCGTAATTGAGCCCGGTAGAGACCGGGTACAGGGGCGTGCGCGCGGCGCGCGCCGCCTGCACCAGCGCCACCACCTCGTCGACGCTGGTGGGCCGGTGCAGCCCGCGCAGGGGCCGCGACCAGCCGCTGATGTTGTCGCTGTGGTCCTTGACCATGATGTGTTCGCCGCCCATGAAAAAACGACCTGGGCGCGGAAGCGACCGGGTCGTTTAGTGTACCACCAGCAATACGGCCGCACTACCCCGGCCTGGCCGGCGTAGTGCTGCGTGGCAAGAACCTTAGGCGCGGCGGCGCGAGGCGAAGCCGATTGCTGCCAGTCCCAGGCCGATCAGCAGCATCGATGCAGGCTCTGGCACCGAGCGCAAGATCACCGAGCTGTTCTGGGTAATGTTCAGCGAGTAATCATGTCCCGACAGCAATAAAACGGATGGCGAGTAGATGGTACCTGACGACGCGAAATTTTTCGCCGTTCCGTTAATCGCCGTATTGGTCGAACCACTACGATTCAAGTCAACCGGGGACCAGGTTTTGGCACCGGCAAACAGCAAATCGACGCCATCGGTTTCGTCAAACACGCTGACGGTGAACTGGTTGGTCGCCAGAACCGACGAAGCACCCGTAACGCCATAGTGTTGCGCGTCGATGAAGGTGCGCACCAGGGCGTCATAGGTCACCTGGAAGTCGACCAAGCGCGAGGTCGCTGCGGTAAACTTCGCCGCCACTTCGTTGGCCAGATTGCCGTTGGCGCTCGACGAATTTTTCGGTCCGCTCAACTCGGAATCGGCACGGGTAAAGCCTGCTGCCCCGCCCGCCAGAGCGCTGCCGGAAATCTTACTGTCGCCCAGGGCGTACTTCAACGCTGGCACGATCGGCGTCAGGATGTGGGTGGTGGTGTTATCTGACAAGCCCCCCCCGCTGGCGTATGCTGCCAACAGGGCTGGGCTGCCGCAAGCACCATTGCACTCATAGATGGCGTTGGCGTCGCCGACGGCGCCGGCACCGGCGCTGCTGCTGAGCAGCGAACCGTTCAAAACAGCATTGTTGTTGCTGACGCGCGAGCCGCCAACGATGTTGATATCGGCGGGAGTCAGATAGGTGTAGACACCAGGGGAGACAGGCGTCGAGTTGCGCAGAAGCAATTGAGTGATGGTGAGATCAGCCATGCCGATGAGGCTAGCTTGTGCGCCAAACGAGGCAGCTGCCAAGGTAACAGCGAGAGCTACGGAAGAAAATTTCAGTTTCATGACGCTTCCAATTCGGATGAGTAGTCGGTTGATTCACTTAAAGCACTTTGCGTGCCATGAAAACTTTCTTCTGTTTAATCATGGACTTGTGATTTACAGACCCATGCCGGCGTGGGTAAGTGTAAGAAATGTCGACATTTCCAAACTGACAATCCATGCAGTGACGGGGAGGGCCTCCTTCATCGCTTGGGCGTGATAAACGCCTTGTGGAACAGATGCCGCGCCAGCATCAGCGGCGGCATGCGCAGCCAGTTGGCGCGCACGTACAGCAGGAAGCGCGCGCTGCCGGTGTAGCCATCGGCGCAACTGGCATGCGCCGGCAGCAAGGCGCGGTCGAACAAGCGGTCCATCAGGGCCAGCAGCAGTGGGTGCGGCCTGCCCGCCTCGGCCTGCTCAGCGACCTCGACCGGGATGGGCGTGTGCAGCAAGCGGCCGGCGTAGCGCAGGGCATAAAACAGCGGGCGGCTCAGTCCCAGTTCGTGGGCGCGCAGCGGCAGGTCGCGCCAGAACGCCGGCGCGCGGCCGAACTGCTGCAGCAGGCGGTGCAGGTCGAACAGGTCGCGCAGGCCGTGTCCGAGCTCGCCCTCGTAAAACAGGTGCACCGCGCTGTGCAGCACCATGTCGACCGGCGCCAGCATGGCCAGGCCGGGCTGGCCGGCGATCGGCAGCGCGGCGGCGCGCAGCAGCGCCGGGTCCGGATGCGCCGCCGCCGTTTCCGGCAGGATCGCGTGGTGCACATCGATCAGGCTCAGGCGCGCGATATGCTCCATCGGCGGCAGTTCGTGCATCCATTCGCGGTAATAGCGCTGATCGTAGGCGTCGTGATGGCCGCTGGCCCAGCCGGCCAGCATCAGCGCCCCTTCGACGGCGCCGAGACGCTGTTTCGGCACCAGGATGTCGATGTCGGTAAACAGCCGGCCGGCCGCCGGCGCCAGCCCGGCCATCGCATACGCGGCGCCCTTGAGCAGCAGCAGCGGCACGCCGGTGCCGGCCAGCGCCTGGCCGATCTTGAGCACCTCGAAGCGCACCGCCTGGGCATGCCGCTCGCCGGTGGCGCGCGCCCATTCCAGGTGCGCGCGCGCCGGCGCCGGCACGCGCGCGAGCACGCCGTGTTCGGCCAGCAGGTGGTACAGCGCCGGCGTCAGGTTCGCCAGCGCCGCCTGGCGCAGCATCAGGTCCCAGTCGGCCAGGCTGGCGCCGGCCAGCTGCACCGGCTGGCGCAGCAATTGCAGCAGCAGCGGCGGCGCGATCACGACGCGCTCAAGGCGTCGAACACGCCGATGGCGTCGTCCAGCGCGCTGTAAGTGAAATCGTAGCAGGCGGTGGCGTCGATCAGGCGCGCCAGCGCGCCGAAGCCAGTCGCCGCCAGCAGGCTGTAATTGAAAGAATTCTCCGCCACGCGCATGGCGGCGCGCGCCGGCGCGACCGCCGCCAGCTGCGCCGCGGCGCCGGCCACATAGCGCGGAAAGACGATCCACGCCGGCCGCGCGGTCTCGTCGGCGCGGCGCACGCTGTCGGCCGGCGCTTTCATGTGCGCCACCGCGCCCTTGGCGGTGTCGAGCACCGGCACGCTGAAGGTCGCCTGCGGCGCGTACGCCCGCATCAGCGCGATCGAGGCGTTCTTCAGGCTCACCGGCCGCGGCAGCGGTTCGAGCTCGCCGCTGTCGAGCCGCACCAGCGCCACTTCGTCCGACAGCAAGCGCCAGCCGCGCGTCACCAGGGCGGCGCACAGCGTGCTCTTGCCCGAGCCGGGCGGCGCCGGCAGGATGGCGGCGACGCCGTTGCGCTCGATCACCGCCGCATGCAGCATCAGGTACTGGTGGGCGCGCGTGGTGACGCACCAGTTGAGCACCCATTCGAACATTGGCTGGGCATGGTGGCAGGGCAAGGGATCGAACGGCGTCACGCCGTCGTAGTCGAAGTTGACCTGCGGCCGGAACCAGCGGCGCAGGCCGCCAGAGCGCGTGAAATGGACATAGAAATCGGCGAAGCCGTCCTGCTCGAGCAGCGGGTAGTCGGGGTACAGCAGGGCGATGCCGTCGGCCACCCCGGCGATCGGGCTGCTCACGCGGGTGACGAAGCGACCGGTTTGCAGCCGCAGGCCGGGCCGCGCCAGCCGTGCGCCGAGCTCGGCCCGGGAGAGCGACGCCAGGGTCAGCATGGCAGGCGTGCCAGCAGCGACAGAGCGGCCAGCTGGGCCAGCAGCGCGGCCAGTTGGTCCGGCGCCACCGGCTCGGCGCCGTCGCGCGCCGCGTTGAGCGATGCCAGCAGGGCCGGCTCGCCGGCGGCGCCCTGTTTGAGCGTCAGCAGCAGCAGGGCGGCATCGGCGCCCAGCAGGTGGGTATCACCCGACAAATCGTTGTAGAGCACATATTCGGCGCCGTCCCAACTGCGATACTGCAGCAACTGCCCGTACATCAACTGCCACATACCGCCCCATGCCATGCGCGAGCTGCGACCCTATTTGCCATCTTGCATAGTGCTGTTCAGGTAGACCACCAGGTCCGGCCCGGTCCACGGCGCCGCACCCGCCATCGGCGTGAAGGTGGAGGTCGTCACGTACGATTTCCAGGCTGCCAGCACCGACTCTTCGGTGAGGAAACTGATCTTGTTCGAGCGCACATTGAGCAAGGTGGCGACAAAGTAGGCAGCCACGGTCGCGCGCTCCTGGTCGACTGCCTCCCTGGTGCCCGGCAATATGGTCGTAAAGCCCTTGTCTTTATTGCCGTTGCCGTTGTTGCCATTCAAACCGTTATTGTTGCCGTTGCCGTTGCTGCCACTGCTAGCGCTGGTACCGTTGCCGTTACCGTTGTTGTTGCCATTGCCGTTATTGCCGCCGCTGGCGGTGCCCGTCAATGCCGACGGTGTCAACACTTCCATCAGCGTGTATCCAGCCAACTGGCTACCCAGCCCGGTGGTGGCGAAGTGGGTGTTAAACATGCTTGCCGGAACGATCCCCGCCGCCGACCAGGCGGCCGGATTGTCGTGCCAATACGTCGGGGAACGGCCCAGGCACTGGCTCTGCGCGGCCGGCGCGTGGCTGGCGTGGGTCTTCGACAGCGACGCCGACCAGGTCCCGCACACCACGTCGGCCATGGCAGGCTGGCTGGCCAGCGTCACCAGCACGCCGGACACGCCGAGGCCGAAACGGCGCCGCGCGGCGCCGCCGGCGGCGAGCGCAGCGGGCATCGATTTTGCAGACGCTATCGCCTCGCCCTTGGTGTGGTCTTGTTCAGCCATTGCATTTCCCTTCCAACAACACCGCGCCGGCTTCGGCGGGCGAACATGATTCGTATTATACAACTGTCAGTCTCATGCAAGATCTGCGCCAGCGTTCAGGTCGCAATTAAACATCTGCAATATCAACCGCTTAGCGGACACGGCGCACTCCGCATCGGTGTGGCCGCCGCAATTGTCAAAAAGGTGTAAGAACCACCGACATCAAAAAAAGCTTTCCGGGATCACCAGCACGTCGCCCGGGCGCATCTGCAGGTTGGCCGACATGTCGCCACTCTTGATCAGGTCGTTCAGGCGCACCGGAAATTTCTGCATGCGGCCGTCGACCGTGCGGATGATGCTGGCGCTGTTGCCCGAGGCAAATTCTGTGACGCCGCCGACGGCGATCAGCACATCCATGAGCGACATGTCGCGCCGGTACGCCAGCGCCTGCGGCTTGGCGGCCTGGCCGATCACCCGGATCTGCTCGCCATACGTGCCGACGAAGCCGGTGACGACGACGGTGACCACCGGCTGCTGGATGAACTTGGCGAGCGCCTTTTCAATATCGCGCGCCAGTTCGGTCGCGGTCTTGCCGCTGGCCGGCAGGTCTTCCACCAGCGGGGTGGTGATCTTGCCGTCCGGACGCACCGGCACCGACATCGACACTTCCGGATTGCGCCAGACGATGATGTTGACGCTGTCGCCAGGGCCGATCAGGTAATCGGGCGTCGCCATCGGCGCCGCGGCCGGTACCGCCGGACGGCTGGTGGCGCAGCCGCCCAGCGCCAGCGCGGCCAACGCCAGCGCGCCCGCGGCCAGCCATTTGATCGATTGCAGTTGCTGTGTATTCACGTCGAGATCCCTTAAAAGAGCAGTAGCGGCCGAGCGACAGCGGCGATGCGTCCGAATTGTTTGCCAGGAAGCACCTGCGCTGGCGCGGAAGAGTTATGTTTTCACTATTTTTTGCCCGACTGTATTTTATACCATCGGACCGGCGCGCCCCGCTCCGGCCGCACAAAAATGTTCTCACGGCGATTTTTGTTGCAATAAGTCACGTATATACGTGGCGGGAATGGCATACGAAATACCGCTCGGATGGGTGATGGCGTTTTCCTTCAAGCCCTTCACGAACGTCATGTTGATCACCGCCAGCACCGCGCCGCTGGCCGGATCGTACACCGGGCTGCCGCTGTTGCCCGGGTAGGCGGTGCCGTCGAGCTGGAAAATCGCGAACGGCGCGCGCTGCAGCTGCGCGATGCTGCGGGCGTCGAGCGCGCGCGAACTGAGCGAGGGCAACACGATCGGCGTGATGGCCGCCAACAGCGCGCGGTGGGTGGCCGGGTGCAGGCCCAGCACCATGCCGAGCGGAAAGCCGGTAAACGCCAGTTCCTGTCCTTCGACCGCGCCTGCCGCGTCGCCCAGCTGCAGCGCCGGCAGCGGCGCGCCGCCGATGCGCAGGTGCGCCAGGTCGTGCGCCCGGTCGCTCGCCACCAGCTGCGCCGGCCGGAACTCGATCTCGGCGCCGTGCGCGATCACGATCCCCAGCACCTCCTTGTTCTCGCTGTCGAGGATGGCCGGCACCACGTGCGCATTGGTGATCACGCTCAGGCCGTCGCCGACGACGAAGCCGGTGCCGCTAAACACGGTGGCCGGGCTGCGCGTGCGCAGGAAGGTGCCGACGCCGACCACCGATCCCTTGACGGTGGCAATGGTACGGCTCAGGTCGCTGGCGGGTGCCGCGCCGCTCCAGCAGCAGGCTGCCAGCAGGGCGCACACGCGCACGTGGCGCATTCGGGAAATGGTCATGGGTGGTTGCCGGAAAAGTGACATGCTGGCGGTTGCACGCCAACCATACCAGATTTTCCGCCCGCTATGCCCGGCATCGTCTGGCGTGACGGCCGCCGGCGCGCACGCACGCTAACGGCGGCGCCACAACGAATTATCAAACACGCTATACTTCGTAGCATTTTTAGATGACTTTTTATAATTAGTTTAGGTAAATCGCCTTAAGTGTGGCGTTTTATTCGAAGCAACAATACAATGTGCAAAATTGCCTTTTCGGGAGCTGCCGGCACCCGGCACGGCGCCTTCGCTGGCAGTGGATTGCCAGTTGGCAAAGCGTTGCGCGAAGTGTTGCACAAAGTGTTGCGCGAGTGTTGAGCGAAGTGTGGCAAACAGTGGTTTTAGTTTTACGCGCGCGCCACTTTTTCCATTATGCAATTGCAATTGCTCCCAGTACAAGCGATGATGTGTTGAATTTTCTGTGCGCGGCGACGCGTCCACCCTCAGACGTTTCATGATGACGAGATTGACCAGATGGCAGAATTCACAGCCGTAATTTTAAGTTTTCTCAAGGCAATTGGGAAATACCGGTGGTACGCGGTCACCATTTCCTGGATCGTCGCGCTGATCGGCTGGACGGTGGTGTACAAGCTGCCCAACGATTACCAGGCCTCGGCCCGCGTCTACGTCGACACCCAGAGCATCCTCAAGCCCTTGCTCGCCGGCATGACCAGCTTGCCGAACGTGGAGCAGCAGGTGATGTTCATGCGGCGCACCCTGATCAGCCGTCCAAACGTCGAGCGCGTCATGCGCATGGTCGACCTGGACGTCAAGACCAATACCGTCAAGGAACACGAGAAGCTGCTCGACGAAATCATCGACAAGATCAAGATCAGCGGCACCGAGCGCGACGACATCTACACGATCACCTACAACAATTCGAACCCCAAGCTGGGCAAGGACGTGGTGCAGTCGCTGCTGACCATCTTCGTCGAGGGCAGCTTCGGCGGCAAGAAGCAGGATGCCGACAAGGCCGTGCTGTTCATCGACGACCAGATCAAGACGTACGAAGAAAAGCTGGCAGTCGCCGAGGCGGCGATGAAGGATTTCAAGATCCGCAACATGGGCTTGTTGCCGCGCCAGGGCACCGACTACACCGCCAAGATGGCCGATGTGTCCGACCAGTTGAACCAGGCCAAACTGGAACTGCTGGAAGCGGAACAGGCGCGCAACGCGATCAAGCGCCAGATCACCGGCGACGACCCGGCGCCGGTCAGCGGTGCGACGGTGGAGCCGGAAACCAATCCTGAGCTGTCCGGGCGTATCAGCGTCCTCAACAAGCAACTCGATGCCTTGCGCCTGCAGTACACCGAACAGCATCCGGACATCATCGCGGCCAAGCGGCTGGTGGCACAGCTGGAGGCGCAGAAGGCCGAAGAAGCCAAGAAGCACCGTCGTAGCAGCGACCCGGGCGCCAATTACAGCCCGATGCTGCAGCAACTCAATGTGGCGCTGTCGGTAGCCGAAGCGCGCGTCGCCTCGCTCAAGGCGCGCGTCGATGAATACAGCACCCGCAATGCGCGCATGAGGACGCAGAGCACGGAGGCGCCGGAAGTCGAGGCGCAGCTGGCCCAGCTCAATCGCGATTACCAGGTCAATCAGGTCAACTACCAGAAGCTGGTGGAGCGGCGCGAATCGGCCAAGCTGTCGGGCGACCTCAGTTCGGCCACCGACATGCTGACGTTCCGCGTCATCGATCCGCCCACCGTACCGCTGGCGCCGTCCGGCCCGATCCGTCCGCGCCTGTTCTCGATGGTCTTTGTCGGCGCACTGGTGACGGGGCTGGCAGTGGCTTTCCTGATGAGCCAGTTGCGGCCAACCTTCCTCAGCCAGTCGGCGCTGCGTGAAGTGAGCGGGCTGCCGATCCTGGGCAGCATCAGCATGAACTGGACCACCGAACAGAAGGTGAAACGCCGGCGGCGCTTGTACACCATGGCGGCATCGGTGTTCGCGCTGTTTGGCGCGTACGGCGGCGTGATGGCGCTGGTACTGATTCGCCCTTCGCTGTAACGATCACCAGGAGCAAATGTGAGCATCATCGAAAAAGCGGCTAGTCGCATCGATAGCAAGAAACCGGCAGCGCCCGACGCGCCAGACGCGCCAGTCGCGCCAGGCGTACCGGCCGGCACGCCGATCATCGAGGCCGCCATGGCCGCGCGCGCCGAAGCGGCCGTTGCCAGGTCGTTGGCGTCAGCCAGTCCCGTCATTCCGGCCGCCGTGGCTGCGCCTGCCGCCGTGGCTGCGCCTGCCGCCGTGGCTGCGCCTGCCGCCGTCGCTGCGCCTGCCGCCGTCGCTGCGCCTGCCGCCGTCGCTGCGCCTGCCGCCGTGGTGGCGCCGGCGCCGCTCAAGGCGCGCAAGCAAGGCGTCAAGAAGGTCGAACTGGACCTGAACCGGATGCGTGACATGGGCATGGTCACGGCCGCTGGCGGTCGCACCATGCTGGTGGAAGACTTCCGCATCATCAAGCGGCCATTGATCAAGCGGGCATTCAGCGAAAGCGCCGACAGCACCAAGCCCGCCAACCTGATCATGGTCACCAGTTCGGTACCGGGCGAGGGCAAGACCTATTGCGCGATCAACCTGGCGATGAGCATTGCCATGGAGCTGGACCACACGGTGCTGCTGATCGATGCCGACGTCGCCCGTCCTTCGGTGCTGCGCACCCTCGGCTTGCCGGCGGAGCGCGGCCTGATGGACATCCTGCTCGACGACAAGATCGACCTGGCCGACGTTTTGCTACGCACCAATGTCGACGCACTGAGCATCCTGTCCGCCGGCACCAGCACGCCGCGCGCCACCGAATTGCTCGCCAGCCAGTCGATGAGCAACTTCGTCCACGAGATCGCCAACCGCTATCCCGACCGTATCGTCATTTTCGACTCGCCGCCGCTGCTGCTGACCAGCGAAGCGCACGTGCTGGCCACCCACATGGGCCAGATCGTCCTGGTGGTGGAATCGGAAACGACCACCCAGCATGCCGTCAAGGAATCGTTGCGCCAGCTCGAAGGCTGCAACAACGTCAATATCATCTACAACAAGACGCGCGAGTTCCCGGGCATCGAAGAAACCTATGACTATCACTATGGCTAAACGACGGCGCGCGCCGGCCACGGCCGGCGCCGCGCTGCCGCTGGCGGCGCCGGTGGCGATGCTGGCCTTGCTGATGGCCCCGTCTTGCCGCGCCGACTGGAAGGTCGTTCCCAGCGTCGAACTGCGCGAGACCTATACCGACAACGTCAGGCTGGAGACGGCCGCACTGGCCCACAGCGAGTTCATCACCGATCTGGCGCCGTCGCTGTTGATCGTCAACGAAGGCCCGCGCCTGAAGCTCAATGCCGCCTTCACCAGTCACCTCTACCGATATTCGGACAATCAGGTGGCCGGCAACAACCGCTCGCAGCGCCAGCTCGACGCGCACGCCAAGGCCAAGCTGGTCGAAGACCTGCTGTTGTTCGACGGCAGCGCGTCGATCGCCCAGCGCGCCATCTCGGCGTTCGGCCCGCAGCTGGCCAACAATCCGTACAGCAACACCAATCGCGCCGACGTCAGCAGTTATCGCCTCAGCCCCTACCTGGTGCACCGCTTCGGCAATGCCGCCAATGCCGAATTGCGTTATGCGCGCGATTCGGTCAAGTCCGGCAATATCGGGTTCGGCGACAGCGTCGGCGACACCGTGTCGATGAACATCGCCAGCGGCGCGGCCTACCGCACGCTCGGCTGGGGCCTGCAGGCGAGCGAGCAGCACCTCGACAGCACGCGCGGCGGCAAGTCGACCGCGGAAAACGCCTCGACCAACCTGCGCTGGCGCCTGGCGGAATCGTTCAGCCTGACCGGCGCCGGCGGCTACGACAAGTACGACTACCAGTCGACGGGCGGCAAGACCGCCGGTGCCAGCTATTCGCTCGGCTTCACGTGGACGCCGTCGCTGCGCACGTCGCTGCAGGCCAGCGCGGGCCAGCGCTACTACGGCGCCAGCTATGCGCTCAACGCCAGCCACCGCAGCCGCAGCACGGTCTGGAGCCTGAACTACAACGATGCCGTCACCACCGCGCGCGAGCAGTTCCTGCTGCCGGCCACGGTCGACACGGCCGCCCTGCTCGATCGCCTGTTCAGCGCCAACATCGCCGATCCGGTGGCGCGCCGCCAAGCCGTCGACGCCTACCTGCGCACCACCGGCCTGCCGGCGTCGCTGGCCGACAACGTTAACTACTTCAGCAACCGCTTCCTGCTGCAGCGCCAGTTGCAGGCGGCGGCGGCGTTCAACACGGCCAAGACCACCACCGTGCTCTCGCTCAACGCCACCCGCCGCACCGCCCTGTCGGTGCAGGAGAGCGACAGCGCGCTGGCCGGCATCAACCCGGCCAGCCTGAACGACAATACGCGCCAGGCCGTGGCCGCGCTGTCGCTCAATTACCGCCTTTCGCCGCGCAGCGGCGTCAATCTGGTCGCCAGTTCGACGCGCAGCGAATCGCTGGCGACCGGCGTCAAGAGCACCGCGCGGCTGGTCAGCGCGGCGCTGACGCGCCAGCTGCAGCCGAAACTGAAGGCGGCGGTCGAGCTGCACCGGGCCGAAGGCGATACGCTCACTTTGGGCGGACGCACGTATCGCGAAAATGCGCTCAGCGCGTCCCTTTCACTAGCGTTATAGCGGAGTCGAACACACCGATGTATGAAACCTTTTACGGGCTCAGCGCCAAACCGTTCCGGCTGCGTCCCGACCCCCATTTCTTCTACGGCAGCAAGGGCCACAAGCGCGCCATGGCTTACCTCGACTATGGCCTGTCGCAGGGCGAGGGCTTCATCGTCATCACCGGCGAAGTCGGCGCCGGCAAGACCACGCTGGTGCGCAACCTGCTCAACAATCTGCCGTCCGAGCAGATCGTCGCCGCCCACATCGTCAATACCAATCTCGATTCGGACGACACCTTGCGCATGGTCGCCTCGTCGTTCGGGCTGCCGTATGAAAACGCCAGCAAGGCCGACCTGCTGACCCGGATCGAACAGTTCCTGCGCGCCTGCGAGCAGCAGGGCCGGCGCGCCTTGCTGATCGTCGACGAGGCGCAGAACCTGAGCGCGCGCACGGTCGAGGAATTGCGCATGCTGTCGAACTTCCAGACCGACGACAAGTCGCTGCTGCAGACCTTCCTGCTCGGCCAGCCGGAGTTCCGCGTCACCTTGCACAGCGACGGCATGTCGCAGCTGCGCCAGCGCGTCATCGCCAGCTACCACCTCGGCCCGATGGACGCGGCCGAGACCCAGGCCTACATCGAGCACCGCCTCGCCACCGTCGGCTGGAACGGCGATCCCGCCTTCTCGGCCGGCGCGCATGCCGCCATCTTCGGCTACACCGGCGGCATTCCGCGCAAGACCAACACCCTGTGCGACCGCCTGCTGCTGATGGGCTACCTGGAAGAGCTGCACGCGTTCAGCGAAAGCGACGTCGAGACGGTGATCCGCGATATCGACGACGAGTTCGAACTGCCGGCCGGCGCCGCCATCGCCGCCATCGCCGCCGCACCGGGCGGCCCGGAGACGGCCGGCAGCGGCGGCCAGATCGACGAGCGCATGATGCGGCTGGAAAAATCGATCGTCTCGGTGCTGTCGATCCTGAAAAAAATCGTCGCCACGCCCGCCGCGGCCGCGCCTGCCGAGCCGCACGAATGAAGCGCGACGACGCCCTGATCCGCCCGGCCAGCGCGCCCGGCCAGACGATCCGCAATGCGATGACGATCGACGTCGAGGATTATTTCCAGGTGTCGGCGTTCGCCCCGCACATCGCGCGCGACAGCTGGGACGGGCGCGAATGCCGGGTCGAGGCCAACATCGAGCGCTTCCTCGCCCTGCTCGCCGACGCCAAGGTGTCGGCCACCTTCTTCACGCTCGGCTGGATCGCCGAACGCTATCCGGCGATGGTGCGCCGCATCGTCGCCGCCGGCCACGAGCTGGCCAGCCACGGCTACGGCCACCTGCGCGCCTCCGACCAGAGCCGCGCCGAGTTCAGCGACGACATCACGCGCGCCAAGGCGCTGCTCGAAGACATCGGCGGCCAGGCCGTGCTCGGCTACCGCGCGCCCAGCTTTTCGATCGGCACCGCCAACCTGTGGGCGCTCGACGCGCTCACCGAGGCCGGCTACCGCTACAGCTCGAGCATCTACCCGATCGCCCACGACCACTACGGCATGCCCGACGCGCCGCGCTTCGCGTTTTACCCGAACGGCCCGGGCGGCCTGCTGGAAGTGCCGATCACCACCGTGCGCCTGATGAACCGCAACCTGCCGGCCGGCGGCGGCGGCTACTTCCGCCTGCTGCCGTACGCGCTGTCGCGCTGGATGATGCGGCGCGTCAACGACGCCGACCGCCAGCCGGCGATTTTCTATTGCCATCCGTGGGAAATCGATCCCGGCCAGCCGCGCCCTGAAGGGGTCGACGCCAAGAGCCGCTTTCGCCACTACGTCAACCTGGACCGCATGGAAGGGCGCATCGTCGCGCTCACCCGCGATTTCGCCTGGGACCGGATGGACCGCATCTTCTTAGGCCCGCAATGAGTTTGACCATGAGTTCGACCTTGAGTTCGACGCAATCAGCACCGGTGCACAGCGCCGCCCCGGTCAGCGTGAAACTGATGCAGCCGCACGAGCACGCGCGCTGGGACGCTTTCGTCGCCGCCTGCCCGGACGCCACCTTCTTCCACCGCGCCGGCTGGCAGCGGGTGATCGAGCAGTCGTTCAAGCTCAAGACCTGGTTCTACTACGCCGAACAGGACGGCCAGATCACCGGCGTGCTGCCGCTGTGCGAGATCAACAGCCGGCTGTTCGGCCACGCGCTCGGCGCCATGCAGTTCTGCGTCTACGGCGGCGTCGCCGCCGTCAGCGATGCGGCGCGCGGCGCGCTCGACGCCGCCGCCGACGCGCTGGCGCGCCAGCTCAAGGTCGGCCACCTCGAATACCGCAACCTGGTCGCCGCCCATCCGGGCGATCCGGCCTGGCAGACCAAGGACCTGTACGTCACGTTCCGCAAGGCCATTTCGGCCGACGACGACGAAAACCTCAACGCGATCCCGCGCAAGCAGCGCGCGATGGTGCGCAAGGGCATTAAGCTCGGCCTGGTCGGCGAAGTCGACGACAACGTCGATCGCATGTTCGCCGCCTACGCCAGCAGCGTGCACCGGCTCGGCACGCCGGTGTTTCCGAAAAAATACTTCGCCCTGCTCAAAGAGGAGTTCGGCGACGACTGCGAAGTGCGCGTGATCACCCAGAACGGCGCGCTGGTGGCCGCCGTGCTCAGCTTCTACTGGCGCGACGAGGTGGTGCCCTACTACGGCGGCGGCATGCCGCTCGCGCGCGACGTCGCCGGCAACGATTTCATGTACTGGAACCTGATGCAGGCAGCCGCCGCGCGCGGCTGCCGCCTGTTCGACTTCGGCCGCAGCAAGCTCGGCACCGGCGCCTACGACTTCAAGAAGAACTGGGGCTTCACCGCCCAGCCGCTGCCGTACGAGTACCGCCTGTACCAGTCCAGCGCACTGCCCGACAACAATCCGCTGAACCCGAAGTACGCGCTGTTCATCAAGCTGTGGAAGAAGCTGCCGCTGGGGTTGGCCAACGCGCTCGGTCCGCACATCGTGCGCAACCTGGGCTGAGCCCGATGGAAGACCTGCTGCTGCTGATCCACCGCATCCCGTATCCGCCCAACAAGGGCGACAAGATCCGCTCCTACCACCTGCTCAAGCACCTGGCGCAGCGCTACCGCGTGCACCTGGCCACCTTCGTCGACGATGCCGACGACTGGCAGCACGTGCCGCACGTACAGGCGCTGTGCGCGAGCAGCCACTTCGCCCCGCTGCAACCGCTGCTGGCGCGCGTGCGCAGCCTCGGCGCGCTGCTGGCGAACCGTTCGCTCTCGCTCGACTACTACCGCGACGCCGGCCTGCGCGCCTGGAGCGCGCAGGCGGTGCGGCAGCACGGCATCGGGCGCATCGTGGTGTTCTCGTCGGCCATGGCGCAGTACGCCGAGGCGTATCCGCAAGCGCGCCGGGTGGTCGACTTCTGCGACGTCGATTCGGACAAGTGGCGCCAATACGCCGACCAGAAACGCTGGCCGATGAGCTGGCTGTACCGCCACGAGGCACGCCAGCTGCTGGCCTACGAGCGCCACGTCGCGCGCAGCTGCGACGCCGCGCTGTTCGTGTCGGCGCCCGAGGCCGACCTGTTCCGCCAGCTGGCGCCCGAGAGCGACGCGCGCATCGGCTTTTTCAACAACGGCGTCGACACCGACTATTTTTCGCCCCTGCGCGCCTATCCCGATCCCTACCCCGACGGCGAACGCGCGGTGGTGTTTACCGGCGCCATGGACTACTGGCCGAACGTCGACGCGGTGCAGTGGTTCGCCGCCGAGGTGCTGCCGCTGCTGCGCGCGCGCGGCGCCGAGCTGCGCTTCTACATCGTCGGTGCGCGGCCGTCGGCGGCGGTGCTGGCGCTGGCCCAGCTGCCCGGCGTGGTGGTGACCGGCACCGTGCCCGACGTGCGCCCCTACATCGCCCACGCCGCCGTGGCGGTGGCGCCGCTGCGCATCGCGCGCGGCATCCAGAACAAGGTGCTCGAGGCGATGGCGATGGCCGCCGCGGTGGTGGTGTCGCCGCAGGCGCTCGAAGGCATCGCCGCGCGCGCAGGCACCGACCTGCTGCTGGCCGACGGCGCCGTCGCCTTCGCCGATGCCGTCGCCGCCCTGCTGGCGGCGCCCGACGCGGCGCTGGGCCGCTCGGCGCGCGCGCGGGTCGAACAACTTTACAGCTGGCCCGCCAACCTGGCCCACATTGACGCGAGACTCGAATGTACCTGACCCCTCCTGCCGCCGTGCTGAACGCCACACCGCGCCTGTCGCCCGCCGTCATTGCGCTCATGGTGCTGGCGCTGCTGGCGCCGTTCGCGCTGTATTTCGGTACCGTCCAGTCGATCGTGTCGATCTGGAACAGCTCGGAGACCTTCGCCCACGGCTACATCATCATGCCGATCAGCCTGTGGCTGATCTGGCGCCGGCGCGCCAATTTCACCGCCCTGCCGCCGGCCCCGTACTGGCCGGCGCTGGTGCTGCTGGCGCTGGCCGGCGCCGGCTGGCTGCTGGCGCGCGCCGGCGAAGTGCAGGTGGTGACCCAGTACGCCTTCGTGGCGATGCTGCCGCTGATCGCTCTGGCCTTGCTGGGTCGCCGGCTGGCCGGCTCGCTCGCCTTCCCGCTGCTGTTCCTGCTGTTCGCGGTGCCGTTCGGCGAAATCTTCGTCGGCCCGCTGATCCAGTTCACCGCCGACTTCACCGTGCGCGCGGTGCAGCTGACCGGCATCCCGGTCCTGCGCAACGGCACCCGCTTCGAACTGCCCACCGGCAGCTGGTCGGTGGTGGACGCCTGCAGCGGCGTGCGCTACCTGATTTCCTCGGTCACCATCGGCTGCCTGTACGCCTACCTGACCTACCGCTCGACCGCCCGGCGCCTGCTGTTCGTCGCGCTGTCGATCGTGGTGCCGGTGATCGCCAACGGCCTGCGTGCCTACATGATCGTCATGATCGGCCACCTGAGCAACATGAAACTGGCGACCGGGGTCGATCACCTGATCTACGGCTGGCTGTTCTTCGGCCTGGTGATGTTCGTCATGTTCTGGATCGGCAGCTACTGGCGCGAGGACGAGGCGGCCGCGCCGCGCCAGCTCAATGGCGGCGCGGCGCCGGCCGCGCGCGCGGCGCCGCGCAACATGGCGCTGGCGGTGCTGGCGCTGACGGCGCTGTGGCCGGCGCTGGCGCACTTCAACGACCAGGCCAACTACAACGCCCGTCCGGTGGCGCTGGCACCGGTCGCGCTCAGCTGGCCGGCCGCGCCGGCCTTCTCGAGCTGGCAGCCGAACTTCATGGCCGCCGACGCCGCCGTCAACCGCGTCACCCAGGCCGTGCCCGGCACCCCGCCGGTGGCGCTGACGATCCTGTACTACCGCAACCAGAACAGCGCCAAGTCCCTGATCAGTTCGATCAACACGATGGCCGCCGAAGAGGACAACGGGTTTCAGCAGGCCGGCAGCGCCGTGCGCAGCGAAGCGCCGGGAGGTCAGCCACTGCAGGTGCGCGAAGTGCGTATGCAAGGCCGCGACGGTCCGTTCCTGGTCTGGTACTGGTACTGGATCGACCAGCAGCGCGCTGTCAGCAGCGCCGGCGGCAAGCTGCTGCAGGCGCGCGCCAAGCTGATGCGGCGCGGCGACGACGGCGCCGCGGTGATGCTGTCGGCGCCGTATATCGAGCAGCCCGACCAGGCGCGCACCGCGCTGCGCGCCTTCCTCGCCGCCCACCTGGCGCCGATCGACACCGCGTTGGCCGCCACCCGGGGGCGCTAGCATGAGCGACGCGCACGAGATTCCGCTGATCGTCCACCTGGTCTACCGGCTCGACTTCGGCGGGCTGGAGAACCTGATGGTCGAGCGCATCAACCGCTTGCCGGCCCAGGCCTACCGCCACGCGGTGGTGGCGCTGACCGAGACCACCGACTTCGCCGACCGCATCAGCAAGCCGGGCGTCGAACTGTATGCGCTGCACAAGCAGCCCGGCCTGTCGCTGCAGACCCACGTCCAGCTGTGGCGTCTGCTGCGCCGCCTGAAGCCGGCGGTGCTGCACAGCTACAATTTGTCGGGCGTCGAATATGCGCCGGCCGCCCTGCTCGCCGGCGTGCCGGTGCGCATCAACGGCACCCACGGACGCGACGCCGCCGACCCCGACGGCAGCAATCCGAAGCACCGCCTGCTGCGCCGCCTGATGCTGCCGTTTCATGACTGTTGCTACGCCAACTCGGCCGACATGGTGGCATGGAACCGCAGCGTCATCGGCGTGCCGGCGCACAAGAGCCGGCTGCTCGGCAACGGCATCGACTCGGACCGCTTCCATCCGGCCGCCGGCGGCCGCCAGGACAGTGTCACCGGCTTCGGCCCCGACTGCATCGTCATCGGCAGCGTCGGCCGCATCCAGGACGTCAAGGACCATGCCGGCCTGGTCGACGCGTTCGTGCTGCTGCGCGCGCAGCTGCCCGAGCATGCCGCGCGGCTGCGGCTGGCGATCGTCGGCGACGGCCCGCTGCTGGCGGCGCTGCGCGCCAAGGTGGCCGCCGCCGGCCTCGCCGAGCTGGTCTGGCTGCCCGGCAAGCGCGCCGACATCGCCGACATCCTGCGCGCTTGCGACCTGTTCGCCATGTCGTCGCTGGCCGAAGGCACGCCCGGCGCCGCCCTCGAGGCGATGGCCAGCGGCCTGCCGGTAGTCGGCACGCGCGTCGGCGGCATCCCCGAAGTGATCGACGATGGCGTCACCGGCACCCTGGTGGCGCCGTCCGATCCGGCGGCGATGGCCGCCGCGCTGGCGCGCTACGTCAGCGCGCCGGAGCTGGCGCGCCGCCACGGCGGCGCCGGGCGCGAACGCGTCCTGCGCCTCTACAATATGCCCGCCATGGTGGCCGCCTACCAGGCGCTGTACGACACCCTGTGCGCACGTAAAACAACATTCAGAAAGCCCGTCAAGACATGTGTGGAATCGTAGGCATCTTTGATACGCGCGGTGCGCGCCCGATCGATCCGGCGCTGCTCAAGCGCATGAACGAAACGCAGCACCATCGCGGCCCCGACGAGGGCGACATCTACACCGAGCCCGGGGTCGGCTTCGGCCACCGGCGCCTGTCGGTGATCGACATCGCCAGCGGCCAGCAGCCGATGTTCAACGCCGCCGGCGACGTCGGCGTGGTGTTCAACGGCGAAATCTACAATTTCCCCGCCCTGACCGAGGAGCTGCAGCAGCTCGGCTACGTGTTCCGCACCAAGAGCGACACCGAAACCATCGTGCATGCGTGGGAAGCCTGGGGCGAGGACTGCGTGCACAAGCTGCGCGGCATGTTCGCCATCTGCGTGTGGGACCGCCAGCAGCAGACCATGTTCATGGCGCGCGACCGGCTCGGCGTCAAGCCGTTCTATTACGCCGTGCTGCCCGACGGCATGTTCATCTTCGGCTCCGAACTGAAGTCGCTGCGCGCCCATCCGGGCCTGCCGCGCGCGATCGACCCGCGCGCGGTGGAAGACTATTTCGCCTACGGCTACGTGCCCGAGCCGAAGACCATCTACCTCGGCGCCAAGAAACTGTCGCCCGGCTTCAGCCTGACGGTGCGCATCGGCCAGCCGCTGCCCGAGCCGAAGCAGTTCTGGGATGCGCCGTTCAAGCTGCATGCAAAAATGACCGAGCAGGACGCCGAGGCCGAACTGATCGTGCGCCTGCGCGAAGCGGTGCAGATCCGCCTGAAGGCCGAAGTGCCGCTCGGCGCCTTCCTGTCCGGCGGCGTCGATTCGAGCGCGATCGTGGCGATGATGGCCGGCCTGATGAAGGATCCGGTGCACACCTGCTCGATCGCCTTCAACGACAAGCACTACGACGAGTCGCAGTACGCCGAGCAGGTGGCGCGCCAGTACCACACCGACCACCATACCGAGACGGTCGACACCGACGACTACGCCCTGCTCGACACCCTGGCCGGCCTGTACGACGAGCCGTACGCCGACAGCTCGGCGATTCCGACCTACCGGGTCTGCCAGCTGGCCAGGAAGCGCGTCACGGTGGCGCTGTCGGGCGACGGCGGCGACGAGAACCTGGCCGGCTACCGGCGCTACCGCTACGCGATGGCCGAGGACGCGGTGCGCTCGCGGGTGCCGCCGACCTTGCGCAAGCTGGTGTTCGGCCCGCTCGGCAAGTACTATCCAAAGGCCGACTGGGCGCCGCGCATGTTCCGCGCCAAGACCACCTTCGAGGCGCTCTCGCGCGACTTGGTCGAAGGCTACTTCCACGGCGTGTCGGTGATGTCGGACGCGATGCGCGAGCGGCTGTTTTCGGCGAAATTTCGCACCGACCTGCACGGCTACCGCGCCATCGAGGTGATGCAGGGGCACGCGGCCAGTTCGCCCACCGACGATCCGCTGTCGATGATCCAGTACCTCGACATGAAGACCTACCTGCCGGGCGACATCCTCACCAAGGTCGACCGCGCCAGCATGGCGCACGCGCTCGAGGTGCGCGTGCCGCTGCTCGACCACCAGCTGGTCGAATGGATCTCCGGCCTGCCGTCCGACATGAAGCTGCGCGGCAGCGAAGGCAAGTACGTGTTCAAGAAAAGCCTCGAGCCCTACCTCAGCGAAGATATCCTGTACCGCAAGAAGATGGGCTTTTCGGTACCGCTGGCAAGCTGGTTCCGCGGCCCGTTGCGCGCGCGCGTGCAAGAGTCGCTGCTCGGGCCGCTGCTGGCCGACACCGGCATCTTCAACCGGCAGTTCCTGGCCGAACTGGTTGAACAGCACCAGTCCGGCCGGCGCGACTACAGCGCCTCGATCTGGACCTTGCTGATGTTCGAGGCGTTCCTGCGCAAAGAACTGCAGGGAGACTGAGATGCGCATCCTTCACGTGCTCGACCATTCGATTCCGCTGCACAGCGGCTATACCTTCCGCACCCTGTCGATCCTCAAGCAGCAGCGCGCGCTCGGCTGGGACACCGTCCACGTCACCGGCCAAAAACAGGGCCACTACGGCGCGCCGCAGGACGACGTCGACGGCTGGATCTTCCACCGCACCGCGCCGGTCCGCGGCCGCCTGGCCGGCCTGCCGGTGCTCAACCAGCTGGCCGTCATCGGCGGCCTGGCGCGGCGCCTCAAGGCGGTCGCGCTGGAGGTGCGGCCGGACGTCATCCACGCCCACTCGCCGCCGCTCAATGCGATCGCCGCGCTGCGCGTCGGCCGCGCGCTCGGCATCCCGGTGGTCTACGAGATCCGCGCGTTCTGGGAGGATGCCGCGGTCGACCATGGCACCAGCCGCGAATGGGGATTGCGCTACCGCCTCACGCGCGCCATGGAGACCCACGCGCTCAAACGGGTGAACGCGGTCACCACCATCTGCGAAGGCCTGCGCGCCGAGATCGTCGGGCGCGGCATCCCGGCCGCCAAGGTGACCGTGATTCCCAACGCGGTCAACATCGAGGACTTCAGCGTCGGCGAGCAGCGCGACGCCGCGCTGGGCCGCGAACTGGGCCTGGATGGCTGCCAGGTGCTCGGCTTCATCGGCTCGTTCTACGCCTACGAGGGACTCGACGTGCTGCTGCGCGCATTGCCGGCCATGTTGGCGCACACGCCGGCGCTGCGCGTGCTGCTGGTCGGCGGCGGCCCGCAGGAGGCGCAACTGCGCCAGCTGGCCGACCAGCTGGGCGTGGCCGCCAGCGTGGTGTTTACCGGCCGGGTACCGCACGACCAGGTGCAGCGCTATTACAACCTGATCGACGTGCTGGTCTACCCGCGCCTGAAGATGCGCCTGACCGACCTGGTCACGCCGCTCAAGCCGCTCGAGGCGATGGCGCAGGGCCGCATCCTGGTCGCCTCCGACGTCGGCGGCCACGGCGAACTGATCGACGATGGCAAGACCGGCGTGTTGTTCGAGGCGGGCAACCCGCAGGCGCTGGCGGAAAAGACGCTGGCGCTGCTCGGCGCGCCGGAGCGCTGGCCGGCCTTGCGCGCCGCCGGGCGCGCCTTCGTCGAGCGCGAGCGCAACTGGGGTGCCAGCGTGGCGCGCTACAAGCCGGTGTATGCCGGCTTGCCGAAAGCGACCGGGAAATAAGTCCGCGCGCCGGCCGAGGGTGCCGGCGCCTACATGCTCACACGCTGCTGTCGTGCTGCTTGAGCCACTGCTCAAGCATCATCAGCACCCACACCATGGTGCCGTGGTAGCCGGCATGCTCCTGCAAGTGCTGGCCGACCAGCGCATCGATGAAATCGGCGCGCACGATGGCGCGTCCTTTCAGGTCGTGCAGGCTGTCGATCGCCAGCTGCTTGAGCGCCGGATGGTCGCTCAGCCAGACGCCGAACGGCAGGCCGAACCCGTGTTTTTGCTTGGTGATGATTTCGTCGGGCAGGAAGCCGCGCAACGCCTCCTTGAAGAAATAGCGCAGCTGGTTGCCGTTGAGCTTCTGCTTGTCGGTCAGGCGCGCCGAGAATTCGACCATGCGGTCCGACAGGAACGGGAACGCCACTTCCATGCCGGCCAGTTCGCACGCCTTGATCACCTTCGGCAGGTCGTTGTCGGCCAGGGTCACCTTCATGTCCAGCGCCAGCATGCGGTTGAGCAGGCTGGCGCCCTCTTGCTGGCCGTAGGTGTCGGCCAGCGCGGCGAGCGGGTCGTTGACGTCGACGCCGGCCAGGAACGCGTCCGTAAACACCTGGCTCGGACCGTAGCGGCCCAGCAGGTTGTAGGTTTCCAGCCGGGCCGGCATCGGCACCGAGGCCTGCTCGATGTAACTGCGCGCCTTGCGCATCAGGCCGATGCCTTTGGCGCCGGGGAAATGGAAGATCGCCGGCTCGAGCAGGGCCTTGCGCAGCAGGCCGGGCAGCTTGTGGTAGCGGGCGAACACCTGCTGCTTGGCATAGCGCTCGTTGCCGCCGAACAGCTCGTCGCCGCCGTCGCCGCCCAGCATGCGCGTCACGCCATCGGCCCTGGCCAGGCGCGAACAATAGAAGGCCGGCACCGCCGAGGCGTTGCCGAACGGCTGGTCGAACACCGCGGCGATCTGCGGGATGGCCGCCACCACGTCGTCCTGGGTGACGTAGTAGGCATGGTGATTGGTGCCGAAATGACGCTCGGCGATGCGGGCGTAGCCGGTTTCGTCGTAGCCCTCGGCGGCGAAACCGATCGAATAGGTGTCGGCCGGCTTGCCGCCGACGTCGGTGAGGATGCCGGCGATGGTCGAGCTGTCGGTGCCGCCGGACAGGAAGGCGCCGACCCGGCTGGCGCCGGCCGCTTCGCGCACGCTACTCTTGAGCACGTCGAGAAACTCCTCGCGCAAGGCCTCGAACGGCTGGTCGGGCTGCGGGTCGAACGCCATCTTCCAGTACTGGCGCTTGCTGATGCGTCCTTTGCTGTAGCGCAGGCATTCGCCCGGCAGCAGGCGCTGCTGGCCGCGGTAGATCGAGCGCGGTGCCGGCACCATGTGGAAGTAGACGTAGTTGTAGATGGCCTGGCGGTCGATCTCGGCGCGCCCGAGCGGATGGCGCACCAGCGCATCGGCCGAACTGGCGAACAGCAGCGCTTCGCCGTCCACCCGGTAACTCATCGGGTGGGTGCCCATGCGGTCGATCGCCAGCAAGGCTTCGCCGGCGCCGTCGTCGACGATGCACAGGGCGAACGCGCCGCTCAGCTGCGTGCACACCGCGTCGGGGTCGCGCCGCCACGCCTCGGCCAGGGTCTGGGCGATGCCGTCGGCCGCGCCCTGGCGCGCCAGCGCGGCGTCGGTCAGGCGGGCGTCGCCCCACAGCGCCACCATCAGGCCGTCGCGCTGGTACACGTGCGCGCTGCCGGCGGCGGCGGCCACGGCGGCGGCGCTCTTGCTGCCGTGCAGCGGCTGCACCGGCGCGCCGTCGAAGCGCGCCAGCGGCGCGGCCATCGCCGCGATCAGCGCGCCATTGTCGGCGGCGCTGGCGCCGTAGCCGATCCATCCACACACACCGCTCACTGTGCGCTCTCCAAAAAGTCAGCCATCATCGTTTTGTCCTTGCAGTATGCGTTTGAAATCGTCAGACCAGCACTTCGGCCGCCATCGGGTGGCTCAGGAAGGCCACCGGGCTGGCCGTCAGGCCGTAGGCGCCCGACTGGAACACCACCACCAGGTCGCCCGGCTCGGCGTGGGCCAGGTCCATCTTGTCGGCCAGCAGGTCGAGCGGCGTGCACAACGGCCCGACCACGGAGACGTTCTCGCGCGCCGCGCCGGCCATCTTGTTACCGATCGCCACAGGATAGTTCTTGCGGATCACCTGGCCAAAGTTGCCCGAGGCCGCCAGGTGGTGGTGCAGGCCGCCGTCGGTGACCAGGTAGACCTGGCCGCGCGAGCTCTTGCGCTCGATGACGCGGCTGACGTAGATGCCGGCCTCGGCCACCAGATAGCGGCCCAGCTCGATCACCACCTGCGCCTGCGGCAGCGCCTTCTTCACGTCCGGCAGCAGCAGCGCCAGGTTGGCGCCGACCGCGGCCAGGTCGAGCCGCTGCTCGCCGGGGAAATACGGGATGCCGAAGCCGCCGCCGATGTTCAGCGTGAGCACCGGGCTGGGCGCGTGGGCGGCCAGCCGGATCGCCAGCGCGAAGGTCTTCTCGTGCGCCTCCTGGATCGACTCGGCCTTCAGGTTCTGCGAGCCGCTGTAGATGTGGAAGCCCTGGAACGCCAGCGCCAGTTCGCCGATGCGCGCCAGCATCGCCGGCACCAGCTCGGCATCGACGCCGAACTGCTTCGGCCCGCCGCCCATCTTCATGCCCGACGACTTCAGTTCGAAGTCGGGATTGACCCGCACCGCCACCTTCGGGCGCAGCCGCAGGCGGGCGCCGATGGCGGCGATGCGCTCCATCTCGGCGGCCGACTCCATGTTCAGCACCACCCCGGCGGCGATCGCGCAGGACAGGTCGGTGTCGCTCTTGCCGGGCCCGGCGAAACTGACCAGACCGGGATCCATCGGGGTGTCGAGCGCGACGCGCATCTCGCCGCCGGAGGCGATGTCGAGGCCGTCGACCAGCCCGGCCATGTGCTGCACAACGGCCGGCATCGGGTTCGCCTTCATCGCGTAATGCAGGTGCACTTCGGGCGGCAGGTGGCGCCGCAGCAGCGCCACGCGCTCGGTCAGGCGGGCGCGGTCGTAGGCATAGAACGGCGTGCTGCCGACCCGCTCGGCGAGCCGGGTGAGCGGCATGCCGCCGATCTGCAGGCAGTCGTCCTCGACGTCAAATTGCAGCAGCGGCGCATGCTGGGGGCGCGGTGCGCTCATTGGGTAGTTTCCATAAAAGTGTTTTCGTATTGCAAGCTGAGCAGCTTGCGGTCGATCTTGCCGTTCGGGTTGCGCGGCAGGCTGGCGTCGGCCATCACGACCTTGGCCGGCAGCATGTAGGCCGGCAGGTGCGGCTTGCAGGCGGCCAGCAGCTCGGCCGCCGTCAGCGCGGCGCCTTCCTTCGGATAGGCGATCACCACGATCGCCTGGCCCAGCGCGGGATGGGCGACGCCGATCGCCGCCGCCTCGGCCACGTGCTCGCGCGCGTAGACCACTTCTTCGACCTCGCTCGGGCTGACCCGGTAGCCGGACGTCTTGATCATTTCATCGTTGCGGCTGATGAAGTAGAGGAAACCGTCGGCGTCCTTGCGCACGGTGTCGCCCGACCACACCGCCATCTCGGTGAGCACCAGGCCCTGGTGCACCGACACGAACGGCTTGAAGCGCTCGGCCGTCTTGGCCGGGTCGTTCCAGTAGCCGAGCGACACCAGTGCGCCGCGGTGCACCAGCTCGCCCGGCTCGCCCGCATCGCATGCGCTGCCGTCGGCGCGCAGCACCATCACTTCGGCGTTCGGAATCGCCTTGCCCATCGAATCGGGGCGCCGCTCGGCTTCGTCGGGCGGCAGGTAGGTCGAACGGAACGCCTCGGTCAGGCCGTACATCAGGAACGGCTTGGCGTTTGGCAGCGCGGCACGCAGGGCGTCGAGCGTGGGGCGCTGCAGCGCGCCGCCGGAATTGGTCAGATAGCGCAAGCTGCAGTCGGCCGGCCACGGCAGCGCCGCCAGCTGGATCCACAGCGGCGGCACGGCAGCCAGGCCGGTGACGCGCTCCGCGACGACCGCCTTGAGCACGTCGCGCGCCAGCAGGTGGTTGATCAGCACGACGGTGGCGCCGACGCTGAAGGCGGTGGTCAGCTGCGACAGGCCGTAGTCGAAGCTGAGCGGCAGCACCGCCAGCAGGCGATCGGCCGCCGTGTTGCCCAGGTAGCTGGCGACGCTGTCGGCGCCGGCCACCATGTTGCGGTGCGACAGCACGACGCCCTTCGGCTTGCCGGTGCTGCCGGAGGTATACAGAATCGCCGCCATGTCGGTATCGATCACGCGGTGCGGCGCGCGCGGCGCCGGGGCCGGCCCGTCCCAGGCCTGCAGCGTGACGCCGGGCAGCGCCGGCAGTGCGCCGGCGCCGACCACCAGCACCGTGTGCAGGTCGGGACAGGCGGCCAGCGCCGGCGCCAGCAGCTTGAGCCGGTCGACCGAGGTGACCAGCACCCGCACATTGCAGTCGGCCAGGATGTAGCCGACCTGCTCGGGCTTGAGCAGCGGATTGACCGGCACGAACACGCCGCCGGCGGCGGCCGCGCCGAACATGGCGAGCACGTTTTCGATGCGCTTTTCCAGGTACACCGCGACCCGTTCGCCGCGCCCGAGGCCGGCCGCCAGCAAGGCTTGCGCCGCGCCGTCGACGCCGCCGGCGAGGGTAGCGTAATCGAGCCGGCTGGTGCCGTAGACCAGGGCTTCGGCTTGCGGCGTGCGCGTCGCCGAGCGGAAAATGAATTCGTGTATCAAATTACTCATGGGGGCCTTGAGGGGTCATGCGCCAAGCGCGGCACATGATATCATTATCATTTTAATATTCACCGTGTCTGGCGAAAAATATTTCTTGGGAGCGCCGCAAGCGCCAGGTATCGACGATAATGCGCTAGCGTCTGCCTGACCGTTACATTCTAGCGGGAAAAACCCTTGTACAGTATTGCAGGCAAGCCGATGCAACGCGAATGCAACGTGCGCCGTTCAAAAGTTCAAACAAATGCTCCCAATAAATTATTTGAGTGATCAATGAGAGACATCATCATCACCCTGATCGTGTTCGCTTCGTTGCCGTTCGCCTTCAAGCGGCCGTACATCGGCGTCCTCATGTGGGTCTGGATGAGCGTGATGAACCCGCACCGCCTCAGCTGGGGCTTCGCCTACGATTTCCCGTTCGCCGCCATCATCGCCGGCGTCACGCTGGCCGGGGTGCTGTTTACCAAGGATCCCAAGCGGCTGCCGTTCACGCCCGTCGTGGCGACCTTTTTCGCGCTGACGTTCTGGATGGCGTTCGGCGAGCTGTTCGCGCTGCATCCGACCACCGAACTGCTGATGCGCTTCCTGAAGATCGCCTTGATGACCGGCGTGACGCTGATGGTGGTCAAGACCAAGCGCCAGATCCACTTGCTGATCTGGGTACTGGTCGGCTCGCTCGGCTATTACGGCGTCAAGGGCGGCGCATTCACCGTCCTCAGCGGCGGCAGTTTCCGGGTGTGGGGTCCGGAAGGCACCTTCATCGAAGGCAATAACGAAATCGCGCTCGGCCTGATCACGGTCATCCCGGTCTTTTATTATCTGTTCCTCGAGGCGACCAAGCGCTGGCATCGCTACGCGCTCGGCGCCGCCACCGTGCTGTGCGCCATGGCGGCGATCGGATCCTATTCGCGCGGCGCCATGCTCGGCATCTCGGCAATGGTACTGTTCCTGTGGCTGAAAAGTGCGCACAAGGCGAAACTCGGGCTGATCATGGTGCTGGTCATCCCGGCCGCGCTGGCGTTCATGCCGGCCCAATGGATGCAGCGCATGGATTCGGTCAAGGAGTATAAGTCCGACGATTCGGCCCAGGGCCGCATCAACGCATGGACGATGACGTTCAACCTGGCATCCGACCGGCCGCTGGTGGGCGGTGGCTTCGACATATATGACGAGTCCACTTTCGCCCGCTACGCGCCGGTGCCGACCGATATTCACGCCGCGCACAGCCTGTACTTCCAGGTGCTGGGCGAACACGGCTTCGTCGGGCTGGCCCTGTACCTGCTGCTCGGGCTGCAGGTGTGGCGCACCGGCACCAGGATCGTCAAGTCGACGGCGCTGCGGCCCGACCTGAAATGGGCGGCGACCCTGGCGACCATGCTGCAAGTGAGCATGATCGGCTTCGGCACCGGCGGCGCCTTCCTCAGCCTGCTGTATTTCGACGTGCCGTACTATCTGATGGCGATCATGGTCGTCACCGGCCGCCTGGTCGAACAGGAACTCGCCGCCACCGGCAGTAAATTGCTGCCCGCCACAGCCCGCCCCGCACCGCTCGTCGCCCACGCGGCGAGGTCATCCTCCTAACCCTGCCCCTCATCATGCTGATAGCCCGATCTTCCCCGCCGGCCGTGCCGGCGCCCGGCGCCAACGCCGCGCTGGCGTCGCTGGCCTGCCAGGCGCTGGCGCGCGCCGTGTCGCTCAGTCCGCTGCGCAAGCGGCTGTCGATCCTGATCTACCACCGGGTGCTGGCCGCGCCCGACCCGCTGTTCCCGGCCGAAGTCGATGCGCAGCGATTCGAGCAGCATTTGCGCTACCTGAAACGCAGCTTCAACGTCATTTCGCTCAGCGAAGCGGTGCATGGCCTGCGCCACGACAGCCTGCCGCCGCGCGCGGCCTGCATCACGTTCGACGACGGCTACGCCGACAATGCCGAGATCGCGCTGCCGCTGCTGCAGCGCCATGCGCTGCCGGCGACGTTTTTCGTCGCCACCGGCTTCCTCGACGGCGGCCGGATGTTCAACGACACCGTCATCGAGCTGGTCCGGCGCGCGCCAGCACAGCTCGACCTCACGCCGCTGCAGCTGGGGCGCTACACGCTCGACAGCTGGGGCAGCCGGCGCCAGGCGGTCGGCGCCCTGCTCGACCAGCTCAAATACTTGCCGCTGGCCGAGCGCGAAGACAAGATCGCCGCCCTCACCGAGCTGGTCGGCATTGCGCTGCCGGACGACCTGATGATGCGCACCGACCAGTTGCGCCGCCTGCACGCCGCCGGCATGGAAATCGGCGGCCACACGGTCAGCCATCCTATCCTCGCGCGCATGAGCGCGGCCGGCGCGCGCGACGAAATCGCCGCCGGCAAGGCGCAACTGGAACAACTGATCGGTGCGCCGGTGCGCCTGTTCGCCTACCCGAACGGCATCCCGGGCCAGGACTATCAGGCCGAGCACGTCGACATCGTCCGCAGCCTCGGCTTCGACGCTGCCGTCTGCACCTCGTGGGGCGCGGCGCGGCCGGGCGGCGACCTGTTCCAGCTGCCGCGCTTCACCCCATGGAACCAGGACCAGTTGCGCTTTACGGTCAGGCTGATGCAGAACCTGGCCCGCCGCGGCAATACTGTCTAGGCGGCAGGATGGCGCCGCGCCCGGCCACGCGGTTACCGGCTGCGCGGTTATACTGGCGCGGTTATACTGCCGATATGTAAATTGAAACAATGCGCGCGCACAGCGCGTGCCTCTCACTATCATGGTCCGCGCGCACCGCCGGGCCCCATTTCGGAGCTTGCATGTATCTTGAAGAAATCAGAAATATCCTCGGCGACGTGCTCAGCCTGGGCGACGCCAAAGCCGCGCTGACGGAGAGCTCGCCATTGCTGGGCAGCATCCCGGAACTCGATTCGATGGCCGTGGTCAACCTGATCACCGCCCTCGAGGAGCACTTCGGCATCGTCGTCGAGGACGACGAAATCAGCGCCAGCACTTTCGAAACGCTCGGCACCCTGGCCGCTTTCGTGCAGGACAAACTGGCGGCATGACCGACGCTGCACGTGGCGTGCGCGCGGCGCCGTTTTTCCTCGCCGCCGACCCCGGTCAGCGGCTGTGCATTTATTATCCGCCGGCTGACGGGCCGTGCCGCGGCGCGATTCTGTACGTCCCGCCGTTCGCCGAGGAAATGAACAAGTCGCGCCGCATGGCGGCGCTGCAGGCGCGCGCCCTGTCCGCGCTCGGCTATGGCGTGCTGCTGATCGACCTGTACGGCTGCGGCGACAGCAGCGGCGACTTCGCCGACGCGCGCTGGGACATCTGGAAGCGCGACCTGGCCTGCGCGCACCGCTGGCTGCAACAGCGCCTGCCGGCGCCGGTGAGCCTGTGGGGCCTGCGCCTGGGGGCCCTGCTGGCACTCGATTACGCCGCCGAACCGGTCGCGCCGGTGCACGCGCTGGCGCTGTGGCAGCCGGTACAGAGCGGCAAGACGATGCTGACCCAGTTTCTGCGCCTGCGCGTGGCCAACGAGATGCTCAATGAAGGCGGGCAAGCCGGCACCAGCACCCAGGCCTTGCGCGCGCAACTGCACGCGGGCGCGACACTTGAAATCGCCGGCTACGCGCTGGCCGCGCCGCTGGCGCTGGCGATCGATGCGCTCGAGATGAGCGCGCTGACGCCGCGCGGCGTCAAGGTCGACTGGTTCGAAGCGGTGGGCGGCGCCGGCCAGGCAGTGCCGCCGGGCGCGGCCCGCGTCGCGCAAGGCTGGCAGGCGGCCGGCGCCGATTTCGCGCTGCACGCGCTGCCCTGCCCGGCATTCTGGTCCGCGCAGGAGATCACCGAATGCCCGGCGTTACTGGCAGCGACGTCGGCCGTGTTCGAGCACGCACCATGAAAGACGCCATGCTATTTGACGAACACGCCGTCACGTTCGCCTGCCAGGACGACCAACTCATGGGCATCCTGAGCCTGCCGCAGCAGCCGGCGCGGCGCGGTGTGCTGGTGGTCGTCGGCGGCCCGCAGTACCGCGTCGGCAGTCATCGCCAGTTCACGCTGCTGGCGCGCAGCCTGGCGGCGCAAGGCATCGCCGTGCTGCGTTTCGACTACCGCGGCATGGGCGACAGCGAGGGCGCGGCGCGCGACTTCGCGCAGGTCGACGCCGACCTGCGCGCCGCGGTCGACTTCATGACCGGCGCCGTCGCCGGGCTGGCCGAAGTGGTCGTGTGGGGCTTGTGCGACGCCGCCTCGGCGGCCTTGTTTTACGCCGCCACCGACGCCCGCGTGGTCGGCCTGGTGCTGCTCAATCCCTGGGCGCGCACAACCGACGGCCTCGCCAAGGCGACCCTCAAGCACTATTACCGCGGCCGCTTGTTGGCCCCCGGCCTGTGGCGCAAGATCGCCGCCGGCAAGTTCGATTTCCGCGCGGCGGTGGGTTCGCTGCTGCGCCTGGTGCGGGCGGCCGCCGGCGGCGGCAACAGTAACGGCGGCGGCGGTGACGCCGCGCTGGCGCTGCCCGAGCGCATGCTCGCCGGCCTGGCCGCCTTCCATGGCAAGGTGCTGCTGATCCTCTGCCCGATCGACCTGACGGCGCAGGAATTCCTCGAGATGGTCAAAGGCTCGGCGCAGTGGCAGCAACAACTGGCCGGCGCGCGCGTGACCGAGCGGCGCCTGGCGGGGGCCGACCATACCTTTTCGCGCCAGGCGTGGCGTGACCAGGTGGCCGCGTGGACCGCGCAGTGGATATCCTCGTGGTAAGCGGGTGCGCGCGATCGGCACGATTGCTTCCCGCCATAGAAAAGTGCATGATTCCTGCCATGTTGGCATTTCGGTATAACCTTTGGAGCTGGCGATGACACGCAGATTGGCCTATTTTGCAGTAACGCTCGGCATGATCGCCGGTGCCAACAGCTACGCGCAGGGCCCGGTCAAGATTTGCGGCGAGCTGAAAAACGGTTTCGGACCGTTCGATTATCGGAAGGCACCATTGCTTCCTTATGAGATCAACATTGTCGAGGGCGCGCACTTCACCACCGAGGTCGAGCAAAATATCAAAGGAAAAACCGGGTATGTGGGCGGTGACGTCGACTACACGCTGCGGGCCTGGCCGAATCATCCCCGGGCGCTGGCCACCATGTCGCGCCAGGGGGTGATCGAGAAAGCGCCGCAGGTGCGCGGGGCCAACTACCCGGTCGACTGCTATTTCCTGCGCGCCATCACGTTTGCGCCCGACGACGGCATGGTGCACGCGGTGTATGCCAACCACCTGGCCACGCATGGCAAGACCGAGCAGGCCAACGCGGAATTCCTGCGCGCCGTCGACCTCGAACCGGACAATCCGATCATCAACTACAATGCCGGTCTCGCCTCGATGAAGGCGAAGAAGTACGACCAGGCGCTGGCCTACGCGAAGAAGGCGTACGGACTCGGCTTCCCCTTGCCGGGTCTGAAGAACCAGCTCAAGGCGGTCGGCAAATGGGATGACGCGCCGGCCAAATGATGCGGCCCGCTGTGGCGAAATGCGCCGCCGCGCTGCTGCTGGCCGGCCTTGCCGGCGCGGCGGCGCTGTACCCGCTCGACAAGGCGCTGCTGGCGGTGTCGCTGTGCGCCTACTGCGCCTTGCTGTGGTGGCGCCCGCATGCCTGGCTGATCGCCGTGCCGGCGCTGCTGCCGGTGCTCGACCTGGCACCATGGACCGGCTGGTACTATCTCGACGAGCTTGACCTGCTGTTGCTGGCAACCTGCGCCGTCGGCTATGCGCGCATCGGCGCCGACGACCGCCCCGCGGCGTTGCCGCCGTTGTTCGCCTGGTCGCTCGGGTTGGTGGTGGCCGCCTGGCTGATCGCCGCCTGGATCGGCGCGACCCCGATCGCGCCGCTCGACGCCAACGCCTTCGCCTCGTATTCCAGCCGTTACAACAGTGTGCGCACCGCCAAGGGCCTGGCCTGGGCGCTGCTATTGCTGCCGCTGCTGCAGCGCGGCGCCGGCCCCGCGCTGGCGTCCTTGCGGCGCCTGTTCGTGCCCGGCATGCTGCTCGGGCTGGCCGGCGCCGCCATCGCCGTCATGACCGAGCGCGCGCTGTTTCCCGGGCTGAGCAATTTCGCCAGCGACTACCGGCCGACCGGGATGTTTTCGGCGATGCACACCGGCGGCGCCGCGCTCGACGCCTATCTCGCGCTGAGCTTCCCGTTCGTCGCCGCCTGGCTGGTCGGACCGCGCACCCGGATTGAACTGGCGGCCGGACTGCTGCTACTGCTGCTGGGCAGCTACGCGGGCCTGGCGCTGTTTTCGCGCGACATCTATGTTGCCTACGGGATGTCGGGCGCGATCGTCGGTGCGCTGCTGCTGGCCCGCCGCGCGCGGCACGGCCGGCTGCATGCCGGCAGCGCGCTGGCCATCGCCGCGCTGTTGGCCGTCACCGGCTGGACGCTGGCGCGCGTGTTCGCCAGCGGCGGCTACCGCGGCCTGGCGTGCGCGCTGACGCTGCTGGCGGCCAGCTTCGTGCTGGCGGGCGCGCCGGGCCGGCTGGCGCGCCGCCCGCTGGTGGCGGGCGCGGCGTTGCTGCTGCTGGCCACGACGGCACTGCTGGCCGCCCGGGTCGACAAGGGCGCCTACCTCGGCTTTGCCATCGCCGCCGCCGCGTTCGGCGCCGGTGCCGTGTCGATGGTCGCGCGCCGGCGCGGCGCCGCGCTTGCCGCCGCCGCGTTGCCCGCGCTGGCGCTGGGCGCCGGACTGGTCGCCTTCCACTGGGGCGGCGGCGGCGCCGCGGCCGATATCGCCGCCGTCGCGCTGCTGGCAGCCGCCGGCCTGGCGGCCAGCCGCCTGCGCGCCGAACCGCTGGTGCGGCTGGACCGCACCAGCCTGACCGCGCTGCTGTGCGCGGCCATCGCCATGATCACGGTGATCCCGCTGTCCTCGAGTTACTTCATGGGCGAGCGCTTCGCCACGGTGGGCACCGACATCGACATGCGCCTGCGTCACTGGCGCGAAGCGGTCGGCATGATGGATCAGGATAGCCCCACCGCCCTGTTCGGCATGGGACTGGGACGCTATCCCGACGTCTACACTGCGCGCAACTGGAACGGCGAGCTGCCCGGTTCCTTCCGCTACGAAGCCGAGGCCGGCAAGCCGTTCCTGCGCCTCGGCGCGCCGCAGCACGCAATCGGCCACGACCAAGTGGTGCGCCTGCTGCAGCGGGTCGATGTCGTCGCCGGCGCCAGCTACCGGCTGGGCGCCGACATCCGGCCGCACCAAGGCAAGGGCATCGTCATGTTCGCGCTGTGCGAACGCTGGATGCTGTATTCGCAGGCCTGTGTCGCGGCGCCGCTGGGCAAATCCGGCGCCCCGGGCTGGACCCACTACGAGGCCGCACTGACGGTGCCGGCGGACCACCTGAACCTGCGTCCGGTGCAACTGGAATTTTCGCTGCAGGGCGCCGCCATGACGATCGACGTCGCAAATGTGAGCCTGCGCCCGGCGGGTGGCGGCGCCGACCTGTTGCGCAATGGTGATTTCGCCCGCGCCAACACCGCCTGGTTCTTCAGCAGCGATCATGACCACATGCCGTGGCATATCAAGAATGTCGCGGTCAACCTGTTTTTCGAGCAGGGCTGGGCCGGCCTGACGGCGCTGGCGCTGCTGCTGCTCTATCTCGGCGCCGACCTGGTGCTGCGCGCCATCGACGGCGAAGACATGGCGGCCGTCTACCTGGCGGCACTGGCCGGCTTTCTTTGCATCGGCGCGTTCGACAGCCTGTTCGACGTGCCGCGCCTGACCCTGCTGTTCTTCCTGGTGGCATGCGCGGCGGCTCTGCGTCCGGCGCACGCAACGCGGCCGGCGGCGCGCCATGTTCGCCGCGCGGCCGCACCGGCGGCTCAGCGGGTGCCGGCGCGGCAGGCGGAAAACTCCTCGAACGCGCCGTAAGCGGGCAATGATGGACGCGCCACGCCGCACAGGTCGGGCGGCGCCGCGCCGGCCGCGGACCGCCGCGGCGGCGCGCCACGCCACGCCATGTCGGCGCCTAGCACATCCGCCAGCGCATGGGCACCAAAATAGCGGTAGGCCAGCGGCGCAGTGCGGTTGTCGACGGCGCGCAGGATGGCGCCGTCGCCCGCACGGATCGGCGCGTCGAGCAGGTTGCCTTCGACGTCGGCGCTGCTGGTCGGATAGCGCAGGACGATGCCGCCGGTGCCGACCAGCGTGTTGTGGCGCACCGTGCTGCGCGCCGCACTGTTGAGATAGATGCCATCGGCCGAACAGGACGCCACCAGGTTCGCCGCCACCCGGCTGTCCTCCTGCTCGACAATGCATCTGCCGTCGCGGCAAAAGCGCGCTTCGGTGCCGCCGCCGCCGAGCGACAGGCCGACCCGCAGTCCCGGGCGAGCGCGCAGCAGGTGCTCGCACCAGATGATGTTCTGTTCGAACGCGTTGTGCGCGCCGGCGCCTTTGGCGTACGCGCCGTAGCTGGTGTAGTCGCCGCCTTCCTTGATGAAATCGGCGATCAGGTTGTGGCGGATGGTCCAGCCGCTGGCGCCGACCAGGTCGATCGGCGTCACCGGCAAACTGGTGCGCCGCGGTGCGCTGTTGGTGAGCCGGTTGCCGTCGATGGTGCCGCTGTCGGGGAAGCGCCCGCCATGGCCGTTGATCTTCAGGTGGGCGTTGAAATCGGTGATGGTATTGCCCTGCGCGCTGAAGTGATGGGCGTCGCCGACGACGTGGAAGGCATGCTCGCAATCGGCGTGGCGCGCGCACACGCCGCGCATCACCAGTTGCTCGAAACGCCAGAACGGCGCGGAGACGAGAAACCCTTGCGCGCCGTCGACGTCGAGGCGCGCGCCGGGCGCGCCGCGTACCGTGATGTAGGCCGACGCGGTGCCCGCACGGGAGGCGGCCAGCGGCACCTGGCCGATGCGCCAGACCCCCGCGGCGAGCGTGATGCGGTCGCCCGGCGTCGCCTGCGCCATCGCGCTGCGCAAGGCCGCCAGGTTTGCGGCGGCCACTTCGCGCAGGGGAGCCGGCGCCGCCGCGGCGATGGCGCGCGCGCCGAACGACAGCCGATCCAGCGCGAGCGGCACCGGCGGCGGCCGGTCCAGCCGCAGCAGCGCCTGGCGCGTCCAACGCGTCGCCGTGCCGCTGTCGGTTCCCAAGTGGAAGGCCAGCGCGGCGGGGCTCACCCCGTGCCGGTCGAGCATGAGCAGGCCGGCGGCGGCCAGCGCGGCCAGCATCGCGCCGGTGAGCACGAAAACGGCTCTGGCCACGCGCATCGTTGCCTCCTAAACCATGCGATCCTGGCGCGCGGGCCGATCCGCCCGGGCGCTGCGGGCAAGCGCTGCCCGTGCCGGACTCAGTTGCCCGCCTTGATGGCGTGCCGGTTCAGCAGGTCATACATGGTCGGCCGGCTGACGCCGAGCAGTTCCGACGCCTTGACGATGTTGCCGTCGACCCTCGCCAGCGCCTTGACGATCGCCTTGTGCTCGGCCTCGTCGCGCACCTGGCGCAGGTTCAGCGGCTCGTCGACGGCGATGGCCGAGAGGCCGAGGTCGTCGGCGGCGATGCTCTGGCCGTCGGTCATGATGACCGCGCGCTTGATGCAGTTTTCCATTTCGCGCACATTGCCCGGCCAGCCGTAGGATTCGATCGCGGCGATCGCTTCGCTGCTGAAATGCAGGGCCGTGCGCGACTCCTGCGCGCTGAACTTGTTCTTGAAATGGTGCGCCAGCAGCGCCGCGTCGCCGGGACGGTCGCGCAGCGGCGGAATGGTGACGACGATCTCGCACAGGCGGTAGTACAAGTCTTCGCGGAAGCGCCCGCTGGCGGTCAGGTCCTTCAGTTTCTGGTGGGTCGCGCAGACGATGCGCACGTCGACCGGTATTTCCTCGTGGCCGCCGACCCGCTCGATGACGCGCTCCTGCAGAAAGCGCAGCAGCTTGGCCTGCAGCGCCATCGGCAGGTCGCCCACCTCGTCGAGGAAGAAGGTGCCGCCGTGCGCCAGTTCGACCTTGCCTTTGGTCTGCTTGGCAGCGCCGGTGAAGGCGCCTTTTTCGTAGCCGAACAGTTCGCTCTCGAGCAGGTTTTCCGGGATCGCCGCGCAGTTGATCGCCATGAAGCGCTGGCCGGCGCGCGGGCTGAGCGCGTGCAGCGCGCGCGCCAGCACTTCCTTGCCGGTGCCGCTCTCGCCGAGGATCATCACCGACGCCGAGGTCGGCGCCACTTTCTCGATATTGCGGCACACCTTGAGCATGCCGGCGTCGCGCGAGATCACGCCCGACATCGGCGACTCGGCCTGCGCCTGCTGCATGCGGCGGTTTTCCTTTTGCAGCGCATTGAGGAAGAAGGCGCGCTTGATCACCAGGCCGAGCACCTCGGGGTCGCACGGCTTCTGGTGGAAGTCGTAGGCGCCCATGGCGATCGCCTTGACCGCGTTGCCGCGCTCCTGGTTGCCAGTGAGCACGATCACCCGCGTGTCCGGCGCCAGCGCGAGGATCTGCTGCAACGTCGCCAGCCCTTCGGTCGAGCCGTCCGGATCGGGCGGCAGGCCCAGGTCCATCGTCACCACCGCCGGCTCGTGGCGGCGGATTTGCGTGAGCGCGCTTTCGCGGTCGCCCGCGACCACCACATCGTAGGCGTCGAAACTCCAGCGCAGCTGCGTTTGCAGGCCCGGATCGTCCTCGATGATCAACAGTTTTTGCTTCGGTTCAGTCACTGGTTACCTCGGTCCATCATGCTGCTTGGTTGATCGTGTGCGCTTCCTGCCCCAGCAGCGGCAGGGTGATGCTGAACACCGTGCCGCGCGACTCGACGCTGCTGACCTCTAGCGTACCGCCGAGCTCGCGGACATATTCGAGGCTTTCGAACACGCCGATGCCCATGCCGGCCGACTTGGTCGATTCGAACGGCTTGAACAGGCGCTCGCGGATGAAGTCCTCGCTCATCCCTTCGCCGGTGTCGCTGATGCGGATCAGCACCGCGTCGGCGTGCCGCGTCAATTCGATGTCGACCCGACCGTCGCGGGCGGTGGCCTCGATGGCGTTCTGGATCAGGTGGCCGACCACCCGTTCGAGCCGTTCGCCGTCGGCCTGCACGGTCAGCCCGGGGTCGGCCACGCGCAGCACCGGGCGCGGCTCGAACGCCGCCTTCAGCGCCACCGCCTGTTTCAGCAGGCGCTCGATCGACAGCGGCGCCGGGCGCTCGGGCGAGGCGCTGCGGCTCAGTTTTTGCAGCAGCAGCTTCATCTTTTGCACCGAGTAGTTGACCGTCTCGATCATATCCTGCTGGAACTCGGGATTGTTCTTGTGGCGCTCCGCATTCGACATCAGCAGCGACAGCTGCAACACCAGGTTCTTCAGGTCGTGCACCACGAAGGTCGACATCCGGTTGAACGACTCGAACTGGCGCGCCACCATCAGCGCGTTGGCCGCCTCGTACTGCGCCAGGTAGCTGGCCGCCTGGCTGCCGGCGATCTTGAGCAGGTCGATCACTTCCCAGTTGAGCGCAATCGCGCTGCGCGGCTGCAGCAGCAGCATGAAGCCGAACAGCTTGCCCTGCATCATCAGCGGCACCACCAGCCAGCCGCGCGGGTAGGCCAGCAGCCAGGCCGGCATCGCCACGTCGTCGTACTTGCCCGGATCGCGCTGGTATTCCTGCAGGTCGACCACCCACTGGCTCGCCGCGAGGAAGCGGCAGAACGGCGAATCGGCCGGTTCGGTCAGGGTGGTCGGCGGCAGGTGCCAGTTGGCGGCCGGCTCGAACAGCCCGCCATCGCGGCCGATCCAGATCAGGCCGGCGGGGCTTTCGACCATCGCGGCGACCGCCTGGATGCTGCGCTCGCCCAGCCCCGGGCCGTCCTTCGACAAGGTGCCGTTAAAGCGCAGCCATTCCTCGCGGTAATCGTAATTGTAGTGATAGAAATGCTTGCTGATGAACACCTTCAGCCAGGCCCGGAACGAGCCGGAAAACAGGATGCCGATCAGCAGCACCAGCGCGCCGAACAGGAAGATCACCTGCATCACCGAGCCCCAGCTGCCGCCGAAATAGCGCAGGTAGTAGCCGGCCGAACCCATCGTCAGCAGGTAAATCGCCGAGCCGAACAGCGCGGCCGAGTGGAACATGACGCGGCGCGACAGCGCCAGTTCGGTCGACCAGGCGGCGCTGCGCGCGACCGAGATGGCGACCAGCGGCACCGTCAGGGCATCGACGACGCCGCGTGCCGCCCAGATCGCCGGGTTGATCGCATGGAACAGCAGCGCGTCGCTGTACAGGTAGAAGTCGTAGGCGAACATGGCGCCGATGCCCAGGCAGGCGAACTTGATGGCCCAGCGCCCCTGCTCCGGCTTGTTGCGATACAGCTGTTCGACCAGCAGCATGCCCAGCACCGCCATGCCGATGCGGGCGATGACGACCGGCATCATGCCGTGTGCATCGAGCAAGGCGAGGTCGAACTGGCCGGACACGGTGGCGAGCAGGAAGATCAGATAGAAACCGGCCACCAGCAATACCGACGGGCGCAGCGGCAGGCGCGCGTCGTCGCGGTGGAAATGGCCGATCAGCACGATCAGGAAGGCCGACCAGGCGCCGTTGCGCAGGATTTCGAAGCTCTCGGTGAGCACCGTGCGCAGCGCCTCTCCGCCCGCGCCCCATGCCAGCAGCGCGTTGGAGATGGCGGTGATGCCGGTGGCCAGCGCCAGCAGGCGGCTGTGCGCGCGACCGCGCCAGCTGGTGGCGAGCAGGATGGCAAGCGCCAGGAACGCCAGTGCCGAGATGCCGTAGCTGTAGCTGGCGATATTGGTCAACGGGCACCGTCCTTCGGGTCAGCGGATGCGCGCATGGTCAGTCCGATCAGGTTCGCCATTGGCAAGGCCGTGCGCCGCATCCGCCGCCACATCAGCGGCCGCCGCGGAACAGCACCACCTTGAGCGTGTCGATCAGCACCAGCACATCGAGGAACAAGCTGTTGTTCTTGACGTAGTACAAATCGTACTGCAGTTTTTGCAAAGCATCTTCGGCCGATGCGCCATAGCCGTAGCGCACCTGCGCCCAGCCGGTGATGCCCGGCTTGATGCTGTGGCGCACGTTATAGTAGGGCACCACTTCGATCAGCTGCTCGACAAAATAGGGCCGTTCCGGACGTGGGCCGACGAACGACATTTCGCCCTTGAAGACGTTGAGGATCTGCGGCAGCTCGTCGATCCGCACGCGGCGGATGAAGTTGCCGATGCGCGTCACGCGCGGATCGTCCTGCGCGGCCCACTGCGGCTTGCCGCCTTTTTCCGCATCGTTGCGCATGCTGCGGAACTTCAGCACCTTGAACGGATGGCCGTCCTTGCCGACCCGTTCCTGCGAGTAGAACACCGGCGCGCCGTCCTCGAGGAAGATCAGCAGCGCCGTCACCAGCATGACCGGGAACGACAGGGCCAGGATGATGGTGCTGCAGATCAGGTCGAAGCCGCGCTTCATGAAGGTGCGGATGAAACTCTGGTCGAAACCGCCGCCGAACACCAGCCAGCTCGGCTGCAGCGAATCGACCCGGATCTGCGCCGTTTCGCGTTCGAAGAAGGTCGCCGCATCGGTCACCTTGATGCCCTGCAGCTTGCAGTCGAGCAGTTCCTTGATCGGAAAGCCGCCGCGCCGGTTCTGCACCGAGACGACGATTTCGGCGACGTCGTACTGGTTCGCCAGCGACACCAGCGAGTCGCCCTCGCGCACTTTCAGCAGGCGCTCCGGGGCGATGCACAATTCTTCCGACGGCACCGGGATGAAGCCGGCAATGTCGTAGCGGTGATATTTGTTGCTCTGGTCGGCCAGGTCGCTGCATTCCTTGGCCAGCGGCCCGCCGCCGAGGAAGATGATGCGCGACTCGAGAAAGCGCGCCTCCGACGTCTTGAAGAAGATCATGCGCGCCGTGAAGATGCCGCCGGCGGCGATGACGAAGACCAGGATCAGGATGCCGCGCCCGAAATACAGCTCCGGCGCCACATAGAACACCAGCGTGAGGATCACAAAGCCCATCAGGAACGACGGCATCAGCTTCATGAAGAAGGGATTGCGCAGCCCTTCGCTGAAATTGAGCTGGTACATGCCCATCGCGCTCATGCTGAAGATGATGGCGACCGCAAAGGCGATGGCGGAGGTGAGGAAGTGCTCGAAATGCGGCGCGCCGGTGGCGCTGGTGTCGAGCAGGCGCACTGCCGCGCCGGCATAGGCGGCACCGATCAGCACCAGCACCTCGACGAACAACAGCACGAAGACTATTTTCGACACATAATGGTTCGAGATCTTTAACATGTCATTTCCCCCTGCTCATCTCAGACTATCGACGCGTCAACGGCCGCGCGGGCGCAACCGGCGCGTCGCGGCACCGTCGAGCGAGCGGTCATGTGTTCTCGCCTGTCAGGTCATGGATATACCAATCCATGGCCTGCCGCAAGCCCTCGTCGATACGGTGGGTCGGCGCGAAGCCGAGCAGCGTCGCCGCTTTCGATATATCGGCTTGCGAATGGCGCACGTCGCCGGCGCGAAAGCCGACATATTCGGGCTGGTGGGTGCGCACATGCGGGAAGCGCTCCTGCAGCAGTTCGCACATCATCCGGTGCAGCTGGTTCAGGCTGGTGCGGGCGTTGACGGCGACGTTGTACACCTCGTTGACGGCGCCGGGCTGGTCGGCCAGCGCGGCCAGCAGGTTCGCCTGGACGACATTGTCGATGAAGCAGAAGTCGCGGCTGGTCTCGCCGTCGCCATTGATCTTCAGCGGCGCGTTGCCGATCAGCGCGGCGATCCACAGCGGAATCACCGCGGCGTAGGCGCCGTGCGGATCCTGGCGCGGGCCGAACACATTGAAATAACGCAGCCCGATCGATTCGCTGCCGTACGTGCGCGCGAACACGTTGGCGTACAGCTCGTTGACATATTTGGTCACCGCATACGGCGACAATGGATTGCCGATCACCGGCTCCTGCTTCGGCAGGGCCGGATGGTCGCCGTAGGTCGAGCTGGAGGCGGCGTAGACAAACCGGCGCACCTTGGCGTCGCGCGCGGCGGTGAGCATGTTGAGGAAACCGGTGACGTTGGTTTCGTTGGTGGCGATCGGGTCGGCGATCGAGCGCGAGACCGACCCCAGCGCGGCCTGGTGCAGGACGAAATCGACGCCCGCGCAGGCGTGCGCGCAGTCGTCCTGCCGGCGGATGTCGCCGTCGATGAAGCTGAAGCGTTGCCACGCCTCGGCACCGACCAGCGCCTGCACCTGGTCGAGATTATGCTGGTGGCCGGTGGCAAAATTATCCAGCCCGGTAACGCGCTGATCGAGCTTGAGCAGGGCCTCCACCAGGTTCGAGCCGATGAAGCCGGCCGCGCCGGTCACCAGCCAGTGGTAACGGTGCTCGCGCAGGTGGTGCTGGATGTCGTTAAATTTCGTCACTGTGCTTTCCCATTGTTCTACCATCCGGCGCGTGCGTGCGCCGCTGTTGCGATCGGTTACAGACGCCAGACGCTGAAACCGGCGGCGCTGATCGCCTGCTGGTCGAATTGCGATTTGACGTCGATGAAGCAGCCGCCCTCGTTCAGTTTCGCTTGCAGGTCCGTCAGCGGACGCGCCAGCAGTTCCTTGTGCGAGACGGCGGCGATGAGGGCATCGGCGCGCGGCAGGTCTTCCCAGCTGGTCAGCGCGATACCGTATTCATGCAGCGCTTCCGCGGCCGAAGCGACCGGATCGTAGACGTGCACATCAACACCGTAAGAACGCAATTCAAAGACGATGTCGGCCACTTTCGAATTGCGCAGGTCCGGACAGTTTTCCTTGAACGTCAGGCCGATCACGTTCACTTTCGAGCCTTTGACGTTGAAACCGGCGGCGATCATGGTCTTCACGGTCTTTTCGGCGACGAACTTGGCCATGCCGTCGTTGATGCGGCGCCCGGCCAGGATCACCTGCGGGTGATAGCCGACCATTTCCGCCTTGTGCGTCAGGTAATACGGATCGACGCCGATGCAATGGCCGCCGACCAGGCCAGGCCGGAACGGCAGGAAATTCCATTTGGTGCCGGCCGCCTTCAATACTTCCAGCGTATCGATGCCGATCTTGTCGAAAATGATCGCCAACTCGTTCATCAGGGCGATATTCAGGTCGCGCTGGGTGTTTTCGATCACCTTCGCCGCTTCCGCCACCTTGATGCTGGAGGCGCGGTGCACGCCGGCGGTGATGATCGACTCATACAGCGTGGCCACCAGGTCGAGCGTGTCGGCGTCGTCGCCGGAGACCACTTTGGTGATCGTCGTCAGGGTCCGTTCCTTGTCGCCCGGATTGATCCGCTCGGGCGAAAAGCCGACGTGGAAATCCTGCCGCCATTTCAGGCCCGAGTGCTGTTCCAAAATCGGAATGCAGATTTCTTCGGTCGCACCCGGATAGACGGTGGACTCGAAAATGACGATGGCGCCGCGCTTCATGTGCAGGCCGACCGTCTTGCTGGCGCCGGCCAGCGGCGTGAAATCGGGGTTATGCGCAGCATCGACCGGGGTCGGCACCGCCACCACAATATAATCGGCGTTCGCCAGGGTGGCCGGGTCGGTGCTGACCGACAGATGGCGCGCCGCCCGCAACTGCTCTCCCGACAGTTCACCGGTCGGATCCACATGCTGCTGGTAACTCTCTACCTTGGCGCTGGACAGGTCAAACCCGACGGTGGTGCGTTTTTTTCCAAATTCCACGGCCAGCGGCATGCCGACATACCCAAGTCCTACCACTGCTACGATGTCATTAAATTTCATTATCGGGTTCCGTGCGACGATCAATTTTTGTAATTATATTAACTTTCAATATAGCATAGAAGTTCGCCAGCATCAATAAGAAGCAACTAAATTTGTCAAAAAGAAACAGTGCGTCCGTTGACATGATGCATTTATTCTAACATGTCGCCTGCACAGGCTGCCACCGCTTCCGCCTCTATATATATTCCTCCCATCGCTTCCTGCGCTGCGCGCCTTGTCCGCTGCGGGCCGGCCAGGGGCTCTCGGGCACTGCAATCGGCAACCTCTGCGGAGTCGGCGATCTTAGCATGCCATTTGACTTTTTTCATCGCATGCCGATTGGGTGGCAGTTAAAGTACATCAACGGCCCAACATTCATGATCTGTTGATAGGCATCAAGATCCGGCTCCCCGATAAACCCTATCCGCCAACCGACTTGCCGCCTGAAATCATTGGCGGGATCATTAAAATTGCAATTAGGTAATAACAATGGTGATTTGAATATCAACTGATAAATTCATCGATTCATATACGGTCTCAGAGAAATCCGAATATTGCCTCCTTCGCATTTTAAATATTTCTAATTGATTAACCGAGCGGCGATTTTAATATTTATTCGACACATTTCGAGCAAAATATGTTGCCCTGTCTCAAGAAATTTTAATTATATGAAGCAACTGTCCGTGATTTATGAGAAGCTTGTTCTGAATCTTGGTGCAAGGCAATATTGAACCTGCACTGCCGCTATCACTTTTATAAGATATTTGCCAAATGAATACTACTGATACCTTACCGAACATTTCCGACAGGCTCGACTCGGCGCGCGCGCGCCTGCCGGCCCTGAACCGGCGTTCTTTCATGCGCTACCTGTCCGTTGGCGCGGCAGCGATCGTCGTCGAAGGATGCGGCGGCGGCGCCGACGTTGCGGCGACCAGCGCGCCGGTCGCCGTGCCGGCGCCGGTACCTGCGCCGGCACCTGCGCCGGCGGCGAGTTCGATCTGGGTCGACGTTCCGGCCATTACCTTCACCGAAGGCGTAGCGTCGAGTTTTTCCATCGCCAGCTACCTTAAAGTGAGCAACACTGCCGCCGTCACGCTCTCGCTCAATGCCATACCGCTGCCGTCGGGCGTGATCTTCAACAGCAGCACACTGTCGTTCGACTATGATGGCCGCGGCGCCGAGTCCACCAGCGACGGCCACGTCCTCACCGCCACGGTGGGGTGATCGCCGTGACTCTCGTTACTTCCAATCCGTTTTCGGTGCGCGTGCGCCCGCGTGGCGCACCGGTCGCGTCGTTCCAGCTCAGTTCCCCGACGGGCGGCACCAATCTGCCGTATTCGTTGGGCCACGCGTTCAAGCAAGGCGCCGTTCCCGCCAATGTGCAACTGATCGCCGATATCGGCGCCTTGCAAGTGAGCGGCAAGAACTGGTGGCCGGACGGTTCGCTCAAATTTGCCGTCGTCGCCGGCCGTGCCGACCTGGTCGCCAACGCCGCGCGCACGGTGACGCTGAGCCTGGGCACGCCGCTGGCATCGCCCAATCTCACGACCGCCGATCTGCGCGCCAGCGGCGTCACCGCCGCCACCAGCGCCGACGCGTTCGGCACCGCCTCGTGGGCGGGCGCCGATTGGGACGCACCGTTCCACAGCTGGATCAGCGGGCCGCAGATGAGTTCCTGGGTGTATCGCAAGCCGATCGGCAGCGACGCTCATCTTGTGGCATGGCTCGAAGTACGGCTCTTTCTTGGCGGCGCAGTGGAAGTGTTGCCCTGGGTCGAGAACGGCTACCTGAATGTGGCCGGGCCCACCAACAAGAACGCCCAATATGCCTTTACCCTCGGCGCCACCGAGCGATTCCGCGCCAGTTTCGATCTGGCCAACCATTGCCGCACCGTGCTGATAGCGGGCGCCCGTTTCAGTTATTGGCTGGGCGCCGATCCGCAAGCGCTCGCTACCCCCGGCAAAGCTTACCTGCAGGCAACCCACCTGGTGCCGGCCTACGGCGCCAGCGTACCGGACACGGCAAACGTGCTCGCCACGACCTCGCAAACCTACACGCCATTGCAGCAAGGAAAGTTCTCCGCCGCGATGGGCATGACCGGATTTGCCCCGGCGATCGGACTGCTGCCCGAGTGGGACGTGGTGTATTTGACGAGTAATGCCGCCGCCGCGTATGCCGGCGTCATCACCCACGGCTATGGCGCCGGCCGCTATGGCATCCACTTTCGAGACGAGAAAACCCAGCGGCCCTTGCTGTTTTCAAGCTACCCGAATCTCGCAGTCAACAGCGGCGGCAGCAACGGCATCGCCGATGTCGGCGGCTCGAGCAAGAACATCGTCACGCCGCTGTCCCAAGGCACGGTGCCGCCGACCTGGGATACGCCGCACCATCCGTCGATCGGTTTCATGGCCTACCTGGTAACTGGCCGCTTCTATTTCATGGAAGAAGCGCAATTTTCGGCGACCGTGGGCTTTCTCAAG
>JARXKM010000482.1 GCA_030272785.1 Pseudomonadota bacterium | reverse complement strand
AAACCCAAACCGAAACCCCACAAGCACATGGCGCAAAAGCCATGTTAAGCACGGATAAAATCCTTAACTTGGGCGAATTGGTGATGAAGTGCCTCGCTTCTACCCGATGGCGTGGGAATCGATAGCAGAGACCATATCCGACCTGAATTCATACGGTCATGACGCTGAAATAATTGGGAGTCAAGATCGGTTGCGCACGGGAATCAACCGTTGCGTACCGTCCATCCGCCCGCATCGCGCCCCTCATGACACTGATCCCCTTCATCGGCCGGCACTTCGCCTACAACCGGTTCCACCGCATCTTCTGGCCAGTGCTGGCGATCGCGCTGTGCGCGGCCATCTGGGCGGTATCGGTGACGCGCGCGAACGCCGAGCTGGCGCGCGCCGACGAGCGTCTGGCGCACGACGCCGGCGCCTTCGCCGAAGCGTACGAGCAGTACGTCACGCGCTCGGTCGGCCAGATGGACCAGGTCACCATGCAGCTCAAGCACAGCTGGGAGCACACGCGCAGCGCCAGCTTGCTCGAAGACCTCAAGCGCGACGGCATGTTTACCGACAGCGCCTTCGTCATGGTCAGCGTGGTCGGGCGCGACGGCCGGGTGCGCTCGTCGACCCGTCCGGAGGCGGCGCCCGGCGACCTGTCGGCCGCGCCGCTGTTCGTGCAGCACAAGAACAATATTTCCACCGCCATGCGGATCGGCGCGGCGCCCGCCGCGCTGGCGCTGCAGCAGTCGGTGATCCTGTTCTCGCGCCGGCTCGACACCGCCGACGACGAGTTCGACGGCGTGCTGTTGCTGGCGGTCGAGGCGCGCTACTTCACCTCGTTCGTCAATGCGGCCACGGTGGGCGCCAGCGGCCTGCTGGCGGTGCGCGGCACGGAAGGGCGGCTGCGGCTCGAGCAGCGCGGCGACGGCAGCGCCGACGGCGCGGCGGCGCTGCTGCCGGAGCGGCTGCCGGGCGGGGCGGGCGGGGTGCAACTGCTGGACGGCGAAAACGGCGCGGACGGCTTCACCGACGGCGTCGCGCGCATGGTCGGCTGGCGCCGTTCAAGCGCCTATCCGCTGGTCGCGCTGGTGGCCTTGTCGCGCGCCGATGCGCAGGCCGGCGCGGCGCAGTACTGGCGCGACAGCCGCGCCAACGCCATCACCGCCAGCGTCTGCCTGGCGCTGCTGGCATGGCTGGCCAATCTGCTGGCGCGCCGCGCCGCGCTGCGCATGCGCGAGCAGGACGAGGTCAGGAGCGCCTACCGTACCGCCACCGAGAGCGCGACCGACGGCTTCTACATGGCCACCGCGCTGCGCGACCGGCGGGGCCAAATCGTCGATTTCCGCATCGTCGACTGCAACGAGCGCGGCGCCTTCTTCCTCGGCATGGAGCGCGCCGCGCTGGTCGGGCGGCGCCTGTCGCTGATCAACGGCAGCCTGCTGCCGGCCTACCGCGCGGCAATGGAGAGCGGCTTTCACGAAGAGGACCGGCGCATCGATGGCGCCGACCGGCTCAAGATTGCATGGGGCCACCGCCGCATGGTGCGGGTCGGCAACGGCCTGGCCGTGACCTTGCGCGACATCAGCGAGCGCAAGGCGCATGAGGTGCAGCTGCAGCGCCTGGCCAACGAGGACAGCCTGACCGGGCTGCCGAACCGCCACTGGCTGCTCAACTACCTGCCGGGCGCGCTCGAGCAGGCGCGCGCCGGCTGCACCCAGCTGGCGGTGCTGTTCATCGACCTCGACGAGTTCAAGCACGTCAACGATACGCAGGGTCACGCCGTCGGCGACCAGTTGCTGAGGGCGGCGGCGCAGCGGCTGGCCGCGCTGCTGCGCCCGAGCGACCAGGTGGTGCGCTTCGGCGGCGACGAGTTCATCGTGGTGCTCACACCGACCGAAGGCGACGCGCAGGTCGGCGCGGTGGCCGCGCGCATCGTCACCGCGTTCGGCGCGCCGTTCGCCATCGCCGACGACATCCAGACGGTCGGCGCCTCGGTCGGCATCAGCGTGTTCCCGCGCGACGGTGCCGATGCCTCGGCGCTGATCAAGCACAGCGACATCGCCATGTACTCCGGCAAGACCGAGGGCAAGGGCCAGCTGCGCTTTTTCGATCCGTCGCTGTCGCAGATGCTCAATTCGCGCGCCCAGCTCAGGGGCCGGCTGGTCGAGGCGATCGAGCAGGACCAGTTCGAGCTGCACTACCAGGCGCGGGTCGATACCCTCAGTGGCGAGCTGCTCAGCATGGAAGCGCTGCTGCGCTGGCGCCACCCGAGCCTGGGCATGATCGCGCCGGGCGAGTTCATCCCGCTGGCCGAGTCGAGCGGGCTGATCTTGCAGATCGGCGCGATGGTGATCGAGAAGGCCTGCGCCCAGATCGCCGCCTGGCTGCGGCACGATGCGCAGCTGGTGGTGCCGGTGTCGATCAACGTCTCGCCCAAGCAGTTTTTGCGCGGCGACGTCAAGCTGCAGCTGGCGGCGGCGCTGGCGCGCCACGGCATCGCGCCGGCGCTGCTGGAAGTGGAGATAACGGAATCGGCGATGATGGGCGACCAGGACGAGGTGGTAGCCGAACTGGCTGCGATCCGCAGCCTGGGCATCAAGCTGCACGTGGACGACTTCGGCACTGGCTACTCGTCGCTGTCGCAGCTGCAGCGGCTCAAGATGGACGTGCTCAAGGTCGACCGCGCCTTCACTGCCCAGCTTGGCGAATCGAAGGAAGGCCGGGTGTTCTTCCAGGCGATCGTATCGATGGCGCACGCGCTCAGCATGGCGGTGGTGGCCGAAGGGGTCGAGACGGCGCAGCAGCTGGCGCTGTTGCGTGCGCTCGGCTGCAACGAAGTGCAAGGCTATTTCATCGCGCGCCCGGTGCCGGCGCAAGACATGTTGGCGTTGATGCA
>JARXKM010000096.1:1256-15649 GCA_030272785.1 Pseudomonadota bacterium | reverse complement strand
CGACGAAAGCAGGATATTGACCTTCTCACCGGTGAGGGGGTACCGCGGCTTCTGCCGGCTCTTCCGGTCTTTGTCCGAAAGTTTTGGCATCAGCTCGAGCTTGGCCACGGGATTGTCAACGGTCATGAATGACATCGTGCGCGCAAGCGAGAAAAAGTCGTTCAGTGCCCGCTTCGCATGCCCATTGACGTAGCCCTGGGACCATTTTTGGGTGTCGGTAAACAGCCTCGCAGTAAAGAACCTGAACACATCATTTGAGACAACATCGTTCAGGAAAACGTCCCCTTTGAATTCGATGAACCGGTTCCAAATCGAGACTGCCATCGACACTGGCTTAGGCCCCGCCGATGCCGACTTGTATTTGATGAAGTGCTCGGTCATCTCCGACAGTCGGGTGCCAACCGGCGCGGAATATGTCAAGACCTCCGGGTCGTCGCCACGGTTGCGCGCGGCGATAACCTCTTGTGCGGTTCGTTCGGCCTTCGCAAACGCACGCACCAGGGCAGGGAACTCAGGGTCAGAGCTTCCAATTCCATAGCCAAGCACCGAGCACCAATCCCGCACGTCCTGCACCACGTGATTCCAAGTGGCCGAACCTGTGCCCTTGGCCAGGACGCTGCGCATGACGGCATCCGTATATAGACAAAAGGTATCCATGGCCGCCAAGTCCTCGTCGTTGAGGCCTTCATCGCTATGACGTTCCCAGTCGTCGGTCGCAAGCCAAGAATTTAATCTCGCACCTGCGATTTGCTGAATGAGGTTCGGCGTTAGAACAGTAAAAAAGTCCGCATTGGCAGCCGACGTGGCCTTCAATAGCGCGCGCCATTCCAATCGTTTGTCAGAAATTATTTTCGCACCGATGGCTTTTGCTTCTTCGCGGTCAGCTGTCCCTGTGGACTTACGAAACTGGTGCTCGGATTTTGGAATGAGGCGCTGAACTGCCGTCGGGGCAACGAGCCGGACATAGAAATTTCGGCTACGGCCGTCTTCACGTAGTGAGATATATTGCATTGTGTTTTCCGCATCTGTGTCACACAGCTTTGTCACACCTGCCTCCAAAAATGCCTTCAGAAACAGTAATATACGGAAAATCAAGCACTTAGTGTTGCTTGGCGGAAGCGGTGAGATTCGAACTCACGAACAGTGTAACCCGTCGCCAGTTTTCAAGACTGGTGCCTTCAACCGCTCGGCCACGCTTCCTGCAGTCCCGCATTATACATAAATCGTCCGCTGCCCGATAGCCGCCGCGGCCGCCGGTCACCCCGGCAGCAGCCAATTGGCGCGCAGCGCCGTCTCGAACGCGTCGGCCGGCAGCGGCCGCGAGAACAGGTAGCCCTGCACCTCATCGCAGCCGGACGCGCGCAAGAACTCGAGCTGCTCGGCCGTCTCCACGCCCTCCGCAATCACCCGGTGCCGCAGCTTCTGGCCGATGCTGATGATGGTGGTGGCAATCGCGCAATCGCTGGCGTCGTCCGGCAGCCCCATGGTAAACGAGCGGTCGATCTTCAGCGTGTGGATCGGGAAGCGCTTCAGGTACGACAGGCTCGAATAGCCGGTGCCGAAATCGTCCAGCGACAACGTCACGCCGAGGGCGTTGATCTGGCCCATGATCTCGATCACCCGCTCGATGTCGTGCATCAGCGCGCTCTCGGTGATCTCGAGCTCCAGCCAGCACGGCGCCAGCCCGTGGCGCGCCAGCGTGGCGGCCAGCCGGCCCGGCAGGGTGGCGGTGAATTCGCGCGCCGAGACATTGATGGCGATGCGCAGCGGCGGCACGCCGGCGCGCTGCCAGATGGCCGCCTGCGCGCAGGCCGCTTCGAGCACCCATTCGCCCACTTGCACGATCAAGCCGGTGGTCTCGGCAAGCGGGATGAAGTCGGCCGGCGGCACCAGCCCGCGCTGCGGATGCAGCCAGCGCACCAGCGCCTCCGCGCCGACCATGCGGCCGCCGGCGATGGCGAACTTCGGCTGGTAGTGCAGCAGCAGTTCGCCGTGGTCGAGCGCGTGGCGCAAGCCCGACTCGATGCGCATCCGCTCGTGCATGCCCTGGTTCATGTCGAGGCTGTAGAACGCCACGCTCTCATCAAGGCTCTCGTGGCCCTGCTTGGCGCGCGCCATCGCGATGTCGGCCAGCCGCAGCAAGGTCTCGGCGTCGCCGCCGTCCTGCGGATAGACGCTGATGCCGATGCTGGCGCCAACCCGCAGGTCGTGCCCTTCGATGACGAACGGCTCGAGCAGCGACCCCTGCAGCTTCTGCGCCACCGTCGTCGCTTCGAAATGCTGGCGGATGTCGAACAAGCCGACGACGAATTCATCGCCGGACAGGCGCGCGACAATGTCCTCTTCGCGCAGCGCGCCGCGAAAACGCAGCGATACCCGGCGCAGCAGCTCGTCGCCGACGCGCCGGCCGAGCGTGTCGTTGATCCATTTGAAGCGGTTCAGGTTGATGAACAGCACGCAGCCGGTCGCCTCGTTGCGCTGCGCGCCCATCAGCGCCTGGTCGAGCAGCTTGGTCAGCAAGGTGCGGTTCGGCAGGCTGGTGAGCGCGTCGTAGTAGGCCAGGTGGTGCAGGCGCTCTTCGGCCTGTTTGCGTTCGGTGATGTCGTTGAGGTAGGCGATCAGCCCGATCGGCCGATCGGCGACGTCGCGCAGCGGCATCAGGGTCATGCTGGCCCAGAACACCTCGCCCGATTTTTTGCGGCGCCGTACTTCCATCATGCGCCCGCCATGCTCGGCAAAACCATCGCGGAAATTGGGGTCTTCGTCGACGTACAGGAATAGCACGTGGTTGCCGATCGCCTCCATCGCGCTGTAGCCGAACAAGCGCTCGGCGCCCCGGTTCCAGCTGGTGATGTAGCCTGCCATGTCGAGCGTGAGCACCGATTCCTGGATCTGGTCGAGGATCTGCAGCTGGTGCGCCAGTTGCGCTTCGACCTGCACGTAGGCGTGGGCGGAGCGCTGCGCCAGCGAATGCACGTGCAGCAGGCTGGCCGTCAGGCGCGCCAGGCTGGCCAGGTGGTAGCGGTCGGTGGCGTCGAAGTCGGCGCGGCCGAACACACGGTAGGTGCCGAAATAATGTTCGTCGGCGACGACGTCCTGGCGCAAGCCGCCGGCCACGCCAGGCATCGGAGCGCCGGCCGGCTCGTACACGCCGTGCGGACAGGCCAGCAGCCAGCGCGCGATGCGGCCCAGTTCCTCGTTGAGCACCGGCCCGCGCAGGCGCAGCACGGCGTCGCACAAAGCGGCGCTGCTGGCGATGAAGTCGGCGACGGGATAGGTGACCATCTAGACGTTCCGGCTGACCTGGATCGCCCAATGGTAGGCGTGCAGCTGGCTGTGCCACCACTGCGCCGACGCGATGCCCGCCGCGCCGATCGCGGCGGGCGTCGGCGCCGCCGTTTCCACCAGCGCCAGCATGCGCCCGAGCGGGCCGCCGCGGCACGTCAGCGCGGCGGCGTCGTCAGGCGGCAGCTTGAGCGCGGCGACGATGTCATCCATCGAGACGGCGAGCAGCACGTCGAGCAGCGAAAACACGCCGATCATGAAGGCCAGGTCCTGGGCGTCGCGGTCGCCGCCGAGCTGCGCGCACAGCGACTCCATCTGCGCGGCGCGCAAGGCGGCCATCGGCAGCAACGGATTGGCCAGGCCGTCTTCGCGCTGGCGGGCGTACAGCAGCAGCTGCAGCCAGCGCTGCAGCTGGCGCCGGCCGAGCCGTCCGATCGCCTGGGCGAAGCTGGTGATCGGCGCGGCGGCGCCGAACGCGGCCGAATTGGCCAGCTTGAGCAAGTGGTAGGACAGCGTCGGGTCCTGCTTGAGCATGGCCTCGATGTCGCAGGTGTCGGCGTCGGTCAGCAGCAGGCCGAGCAGGTTGAGCATGCGCTTGCGCGAGCTGCCGTCGTCGGGCTGCTCGGACGGCGCCGGATGGATCGGGTAGTCGCCGCTGAACCAGCTGAAGCCGGCCTTGGCGCAGGCGTCGAAGCGCGCGGCGCTGTGCACGCCGCGCGCCAGGTGCGGGCCGAACAACGCCAGCAGCGCGGCCGGCGCCGGCGCCGCGTCGCTGCAATCGCGGCACACGGCGCGCAGCGTGGGTGGCACGGTCACGCCGTCGGGCACGGCGCCGTCGAGCAGGATGCGGTAGCCGGCGTCCTGCAGCGCGGCCATGGCGCGACGCGCCGCGTCGTCCGCCAGCACGGCGGCGTCGATGGCGAACAACACGCGGTTCGGCGGCATCAAAGCCAGCAGCGCGGGGGTCAGGACGGCCGGCGTGGGAATCAGCAGCACGCAGTCGAGCGGCGCCAGCGCAGCCAGCAGGTCGGGCGTGGCGGGCGTGGCGGGCGTGGCGGGCGGGTCGAACAGCGCGTGCCAGGCGGCGCCCTGCTCCTCGGCGCCGGCATCGACACGCAACGTCAGCGCCACCCACTGATTGCCCGCGCTGGCCGCAGCTTGTAGTTCGACCAGCGGAAACAGGGGGAAATCGGGCACGGCGCGCAATCGTCAAGATACAATTGCCATGATACTAGAGCACCAATTGACCAAATGCAACCGGTTTATTGCCGCACAGATACAAATCCGAAACAATTCCCCCTCTCTCGGCACATCGTTGTCAGCCTGCGCCGCCGTCGAAGCGCGCGTGCTGGACGGCGAACTTGATCAATTCGGCCTGCCCTTCGATGCCCAGCTTGCGCTTGATGTTGAGGCGGTGCGTTTCCACCGTGCGCACCGACAGGTCGAGCGCGCGCGCGATCTGCTTGTTCGACTGGCCGTCGGCGATATGCAGCAGCACCTCGCGCTCGCGCAACGTCAGCTGGTGGTCGATCATTTGCGGGCGCGCCAGCTGCCTGGCCAGCGCCTCGCTGTAGTAGATCCCGCCCGACATGACGGTGTCGATGGCGAGCACGATGTCCTTGCCCGGTGCGTCCTTGAGCACGTAGCCGCGCGCGCCCGCCTGCATCGCCTGGCCGACGTATTCGAGCTTGTCGTGCATCGACAGGATCAGCACCGCGATGGCGGGATAACGTTGGCGAAAGCGCGCGGTCGCCTCGATGCCGTTGGTGCCGCGCATGTTGATGTCCATCAGCACCAGGTCGATCGCGACCGTGCCGGCCTGCGCGAGCGCCTCGTCGGCGTTGCTCGCTTCGGCCACCACGCGCAGGTGCGCCATCGCCTCGAGGCGCGCGCGCAGGCCGTCGCGCACCAGCGGGTGGTCGTCGACCAGCATGATGCGCGCCGGCGTCATCGCCGCACCGCCACGCTGGCGCGCAAGGTGGTGCCGGCGGCCGACGAGTCGATCCGCAGCTGGCCGCCGATCGCCTCGATCCGCTCGAGCATGTTGCGCAGGCCTATGCCGCGCTGCGGATTGCCGGCCACCGCCTCCGGATCGAAGCCGCGGCCGTCGTCGGCGACCGTCAGCACCACCTGGTCCTTGCTGCGCGCCAGCGACAGGTCGATGCGGCGCGCGCCGGCGTGCCGTTCGCTGTTGGTCAGCGCTTCCTGGGCGATGCGAAACAGCGCGGTGTTGATCACGTCCGGCAGGCCGGCGACGGCGCCGTCGGCGCGAAAGCCGACCGGCACCGCGCCGCCCTCGGTGAACTCGTGCGCCAGGTGGTCGAGCGCGGCGGCCAGGCCGAGGTCGTCGAGGATCGCCGGGCGCAGGTCGTGCGAGATGCGCCGCACCTCGCCAAGCACGTCGTTGAGCTGGCCGGCGGTGCGCTCGAAACTGCCGCGCGCCTGCTGCTGCTGCTCGGCGTTGCCGGCCAGCCGGATGATGCCGGCCTCGATCTGCAGCTTGATCGACACCAGCCACTGGCTGATGCCGTCGTGCAGGTCGCGCGACAGGCGCGCGCGCTCGCGCTCCTGCGACTCGACCACCCGCTGCGCCAGCGCGCGCAGCTTGGCGTCGGCCACCCGCAGCTCGCTGATGTTGAGCGCCAGGCCGCCGCCGGCCACCAGCAGCGCGCTGACGATCGCCAGCGCGGCGATCCATTGCATGGTGCGTTCGATGTTGTGCGACTGCTGCGCGTCGATCTTGGCCAGCGCGGCGTCGACGTCGTCGAGGTAGATGCCGGTGCCCATCATCCAGCCCCAGCGCGCGATCGGCACCACGTAGCCCAGTTTGGGCGCCGGCTTGCTGGTCGACGGTTTGATCCACACGTAGCGTTCCAGGCCGCCGCCGGCGTTGGCGCGCTCGATCAGGCGCTGCACGGTCGGCGCGCCGTTGGCGTCGCGCAGGTTCCACAGGTTATGGCCGACCAGTTCCGGCTGGCGCGGATGCATCAGGTTCTTGCCATGCAAATCGTAGATGAAGAAATAGCCGTCGTCGCCGTAGCTCAAGGCCGACAGGATGCGCTTGGCCTCGTCCAGGGTGGCCGGATCGCTGCGGCCCGACTCGACCAGGTGCGCCACCGAATGGGTGGCCAGCGCGACGTAGTGTTTCAGTTCGGCCTCCTTGCTGGCCAGATAGGCCTGCTGGATGGTGGCGCGCTGCTGCTGCGCCAGCGTGGCCGCCTGGTAGCGCACGAACAGCGCGATCGCGCACAACGCCAGCAGCAACGGCGCAATCGCAAGAAATATGACTTTTTGCCTCAGCTTCATGCGGGTCGGCGACGGTGAGATGCGAAGCACGAATGATAGTCTGTTCCGCCGGCCGTGGCTATCGAGGGAGGCAGACGGTGGCCAGGGGTCAGACCCGATTCTGCTTTTAACGGGTCTGACCCCGCTGGCGGTGACGCCGGCAAACCGCCCTGCGCACTCAACCTCTACCGGGGTCAGACCCCTTGAAAGCAACATCGGCTCTGACCCCTCGCTACGTAATAGTACGCAGCAAGCCTGCGTAGTGCTGCGCTTGTTCGCACACCATGATTCGTCAATACTGGCCGCCACACCGCGCGGAATTCAAATCGGCCTAGACCGGTCAAAGCACCAGGTGCCATCAAAATATCTTGGAGGAGTCAACATGAAACGTTTATCAAGCCAGCTCGGCTGGGCTGCGCTGTCGCTGCTCGGCGCCGGATCGCTCGCCTATGTCGCGCTCAAGCGCGGCGAGTCGATCAATGCGGTGTGGATCGTCGCCGCCGCCGTCTGCGTATACCTGATCGCTTACCGCTTCTACAGCCACTTCCTCGCCAACCGCGTGCTGCAGCTCGACGCCAAACGCGAAACGCCGGCCTACAAGTTCAACGATGGCCTCGACTACGTGCCAACCAACAAGTACGTGCTGTTCGGCCACCACTTCGCCGCCATCGCCGGCGCCGGGCCGCTGGTCGGGCCGGTGCTGGCCGCGCAGATGGGCTACCTGCCGGGCATGCTGTGGATCCTGGCCGGCGTGGTGTTCGCCGGCGCCGTGCAGGACTTCATGGTGCTGTTCATTTCGATGCGCCGCGACGGCCGCTCGCTCGGCGACCTGATCAAGTCCGAGCTGGGCGAGATCCCCGGCCTGATCGCGCTGCTGGGCACCTTCATGATCATGGTGATCATCCTCGCCGTGCTGGCGCTGATCGTCGTCAAGGCGCTCACCGGCTCGCCGTGGGGCGCCTTCACCGTCATGGCCACCATTCCGATCGCGCTGTTCATGGGCGTCTACTCGCGCTACATCCGGGTCGGCCGGATCGGCGAAATCTCGCTGATCGGCTTCGTGCTGCTGATGCTCGCCATCGTCGGCGGCCAGTACGTGCACGACTCCGCCACGCTCGGCCCGCTGTTTACCTTCACCGGCGAACAGCTGACCTGGATGCTGATCGGCTACGGCTTCGTCGCTTCGGTGATTCCCGTCTGGCTGCTGCTGGCGCCGCGCGACTACCTGTCGACGTTCCTGAAAATCGGCACCATCGTCGGCCTGGCGATCGGCATCCTGCTGGTCGCGCCGCACCTGAAAATGCCGGCGATCACCCGCTTCATCGACGGCAGCGGTCCGGTCTGGGCCGGCAGCATGTTCCCGTTCCTGTTCATCACCATCGCCTGCGGCGCCGTGTCCGGCTTTCACGCGCTGATCGCCTCGGGCACCACGCCGAAGATGATCGAGAACGAACAGCACGCCCGCTTCATCGGCTACGGCGCGATGCTGATGGAGTCGTTCGTCGCCATCATGGCGCTGGTGGCCGCCTCGACCATCGAGCCGGGCATCTATTTCGCCATGAACAGCCCGCTCGCGCTGCTCGGCGGCACGGCCGAATCGGCCGCCGCCGCGGTCGCCAAGCTCGGCTTCCTGGTGACGCCGGAGATGCTGGCGCAGACCGCCCGCGACGTCGGCGAGCACAGCATCATCGCGCGCGCCGGCGGCGCCCCCACCCTGGCGGTCGGCATGGCCAACATCCTCGCCGGCGTGGTCGGCGGCAAGACCATGATGGCGTTCTGGTACCACTTCGCCATCCTGTTCGAGGCGCTGTTCATCCTCACCGCGGTCGACGCCGGCACCCGCGCCGGGCGTTTCATGCTGCAGGACCTGATGGGCGCGTTCGCGCCGAGCATGAAGCGCACCGATTCGCTGCCGGCCAACCTGATCGCCACCTCGCTGTGCGTGGCCGCCTGGGGCTATTTCCTGTACCAGGGCGTGATCGATCCGCTCGGCGGCATCAACACCCTATGGCCGCTGTTCGGTATCGCCAACCAGATGCTCGCCGGCATCGCGCTGATCCTGGCGACCTGCGTGCTGTTCAAGATGAAGCGCGCGCGCTTCGCCTGGGTCACCGTGGTGCCGACCATCTGGCTGCTGATCTGCACCCTGACGGCCGGCTGGCAGAAGATGTTCGACGCCGACGTGCGGGTCGGCTTCGTCGCCCACGCCAACAAGTTCCAGGCCGCGCTCGACCAGGGCGTGCTGCTGGCGCCGGCCAAGACGATGGTGCAGATGAGGCAGATCATCTTCAACGACTACCTCGACGCGTCGCTGGCCGGCTTCTTCATGTTCGTCGTCGTCGCCGTGCTGATCGCCGGCATCCGCACGGTGATGAAGGCGCGCGGCCATGGCGCGCCGAGCTCGGCCGAAACGCCGTACGTGCAGTCGCCGCTGGTGCACGTACAGGCGCGGGCGCAGGCCTGATCATGTTCAGCGAACTGGCCCAGGCCGGGCGCTACCTCGGGCAAAGCCTGCGCCTGATGGTCGGCCTGCCCGAATACGACACCTACGTGACCCACATGGAGCAAACCCATCCGGGCGAGCCAATGATGAGCTACGACGACTTCTTCCGCGAGCGCCAGGAGGCGCGCTACGGTGGCGCCGGCAAGCGCGGCGGCTGCTGCTAGCGGCTGCGGTTAGCGGCTGCGGTTAGCGGCTGCGGCTGGCGGGGGCTGCTGGCGGCTGCTGCTCACCCACACCCCACGGGGCGCCCTTTGCGGCGCCCCGTTGCTTGTGCATTTCCGCATGAAAACCACACTGTTTCCTGGCAGCCCGTGCTGGTTTGCGTCACATCAATGGGTGTAGGAATCTTTACCCATATAGTTTTCCTGCCGGAATGGCAATCGTCCTTTCCTTAATCGTTGTCCCGCCGGGTGAGCCATGCTGAACTTCGAGCGTTCCAGCCTCAACCAGAAACTGACGATCATCTCGTTCCTGTCGACCGGCACTGCCTTGCTGTTCGTGTTCATCGCCTTCGCCGTCACGTCGGTGCTGAACCACCGCAAGGACGAAGGCATGCAGCTGTCCTCGTTCGCCGGCGTGATCGGCACCAACAGCGTCGATGCGCTGGTGTTCAACGACCGCAGCGCGGCCCAGGCCACCTTGTCGGCGCTCAAGGCGAAGGAGGAGATCGCCACCGCCACCTTGTTCGACCGCAACGGCAAGGTATTCGCCCGCTATGTCGCGCCCGGCCGCCTTGAAGACGCTTTCGACAACGTCGCGCCGGTCGGCCTGAGCGAGGAAGCGCTGGAGGCGGCCAACGCCCAGGGCAGCCTGTTCTGGAGCACGCGCATGCGCCTGTACCGGCCGGTGACGGGCAACTTGCACCAGGTCGGCATCGTCATGATCGAGGCCGACCTGACCAACATGTGGCTCGACATCCTCAAGAGCCTGGGCGTGATCGCCGCCGCGATGGGCGGTTCGCTGGCGGTGGCGCTGCTGCTGGCGAGCCGCTTCAAGAGCAGCATCGCCGAACCGGTCACCAAGCTCATCAATGCGGCGCAGAAAGTGTCGGCCAGCCAGAACTACACCTTGCGCATCGCCCACGAGCGCACCGACGAACTGGGCACCCTGATCGACAGCTTCAACGACATGCTGGCGCAGATCGAGGGCCGCGGCGCCGCCCTGACCCACCACCGCGACGAGCTCGAGCGCCAGGTCAGCGTGCGCACCGAGCAGCTGGAAAAGGCCAAGAACGCCGCCGAGGCGGCCAGCCGCGCCAAGAGCGCCTTCCTGGCCACCATGAGCCACGAGATCCGCACGCCGATGAACGGCGTGCTGGGCATGACCGAGATGCTGCTCGGCACCGCGCTGTCGGACGCCCAGCGCAAGTTCACCAAGCTGGTCAAGAGTTCGGGCGAGCACTTGCTGGTGATCATCAACGACATCCTCGATTTTTCCAAGATCGAGGCCGGCAAGCTGTCGGTCGAATACATCCATTTCAACCTGTGGGACCTGCTCGACGACATCAACAGCGTCTACACCCCGCAGGCGCAGGGCAAGGGCATCGGGCTCGATTTCGACATCGCCAACAACATCCCGCTGGCCATCTGCGGCGACCCCAACCGGCTGCGCCAGATCATCGCCAACCTGCTCGGCAACGCCATCAAGTTTACCGACCTCGGCCGCATCCTCGCCAAGGTCCAGGTGTGCGCCGAGGATGCGCAGTCGGTGGCGCTGCGCTTCGAGGTGCACGACACCGGCATCGGCGTCTCGCGCGAGGCGCGCGAGCGCATCTTCGAGGCGTTCTCGCAGGCCGACGGCTCGACCACGCGCAAGTACGGCGGCACCGGCCTCGGGCTGGCGATCTCGAAGCAGCTCGTCGAGCTGATGGGCGGGCGCATCGGGGTCGATAATGCTCTAACGCAAGGCTCGATCTTCTGGTTCACGGTAAGTTTCGACAAGCGGCGCGTCGATCCCGACGAGCCCGGTTTTTCGCTCACCGCCATCGAAGGGTTACGCGTGCTGATCCTCGACGAACACCCCATCAGCCGCGACGAACTGGAGCACCAGGTCGGCGCCTGGCGGCTCGCCTGCGACAGCGTCGCCTCGGCCATGCAGGCCACCGACAAGCTGCTCGCGGCCGCCCGCGCCGGCCAGCCGTATGACGTCGCCATCCTCGACATGGACCTCGAGCGCACCAGCGGGCTGTCGCTGGCGGCGGCCATCAAGGCCGATCCGGCCACCCGCGCCACCCGCATCCTGCTGGTCAGCTCGGACCGGCTGGCGGCCGACCCGGTGCAGCGGCGCGAGGCCGGCGTCGCCTACCAGCTGGTCAAGCCGGTGCGCGCCGGCGACCTGTTCGAGTGCATCGCCACGCGCCAGCGCAAGGCGGTCGCCACGGTCGCCGTCGCCGAGCCGCCGGCGCCGCAACGCCAGTCGGTCAGCGGCGCGCGCCAGCGCCGCGTGCTGCTGGCCGAGGACAACCCGGTCAACGTCGAAGTGGCCACCGCCATGCTCGACGGCCTCGGGGTGGCGGTCAGTTGCGCACGCAACGGCGAGGAAGCGCTGCAGGCGGTGCGCGCCGGCCAGTACGACGTGGTGCTGATGGATTGCCAGATGCCGGTCATGGACGGCTTCGCGGCCACCGCCGAGATCCGCCGCTTCGAACGCGAAAACGGCCGCGCGCGCAAGGTGCCGGTGATCGCCATCACCGCCAACGCGCTGCAGGGCGACCGCGAAGCATGCCTGGCGGCCGGCATGGACGACTACCTGAGCAAGCCGTTTACCCAGCAGCAGCTGGGCGCCGTGATCGGCCGCTGGGTCTCGCTGCCGCCGCCGCCGGCGGGCCTGCCGCCGGTCGAGCCGGCGACGGCCGCGGTAGCCGCCGTCTTGCCCGGTACTGCGCCCGCCACTGCGCCCGCCGCCGCGCCGGTAGCCGCGCCGGTAGCCGGTCAGCGCGACGTCATCAACCTGCACGCGCTCGACAACATCCGCGCGCTGTCGGCCGAACGCGGCGCCGCGCTGGTCCAGCGCGTCATCACCGCCTACGTCGACGACACGCCGCAGCACCTGCGCACCTTGCGCCGCGCCATCGCCGGGGTCGACCCCGGCAGCCTGCGCAAGGTCGCCCACAGCCTCAAGTCGAGCAGCGCCAATGTCGGCGCCGAGACGCTCGCGCAGCTGTGCAAGGACATGGAGAACCTCGGCCGCGCCGACAGCACCGAAGGCGCCACCGGCATCCTCACCGACATGGAGCACGAATTCCAGGCAGTCCGGCATTCGCTCAGTGCCATCCTAGAGAAGGAAACATGACATGGCCTCCCCCAGCCCAAGCAAGCGCGGCGTCGTACTGGTCGCCGACGATGATCCGGTCATGCGCCTGCTGATGCTCGAAATGCTCGGTCAGGTCGGCCTCGACGGCATCGAAGCGGAAGACGGCGCCCAGGCCGTCGCCTACTTCCAGAGCATGGCGCCGGACCTGATCCTGCTCGACGTCGAGATGCCCAACATGGACGGCTTCTCGGCCTGCCGCGAGATCCGCCGCATCGAAACCGGCGCGCCGGTGCCGATCATCATGGTCACCGGCGGCGACGACATCGAGGCGGTCACCAACGCCTACGAAGTGGGCGCCACCGATTTCGTCTCGAAGCCGATCAACTGGCCGATCCTCGGCCACCGCGTGCTGTACGTGCTGCGCGCCTCCGACGCCATCGTGCGCCTGCGCATGGCCGACGCCCACAACCGCGCCGTGCTGGCGGCCATCCCCGACACCTTCTTTCGCCTCAACCGCGACGGCTACTACCTCGACTACGAGCCGGGCCACGAGCGCCACGGCCACGCCGCGGTGTCGGCCTTCCCGACCGAGGCCTGCATCGGCAAGCACATCACCGAAGTGCTGCCGCGCGAGATCGCCGAGCGCCTGCTCGAGCAGATGCGCGCGGTGCTCGACACCCAGCATATCCGTTCGGTCGACTACGAACTGGTGCGCTTCGGCGTGGTGCACCACTTCGAGGCGCGCCTGGTCGCCACCGGCGCGAGCGAAGTGCTCGGCCTGGTGCGCGACATCAGCGAACGCAAACGCACCGAGGAGCAGATCCGCCGGCTGGCCTATTGCGACAGCCTGACCGGCATCCCGAACCGCCAGGCCTTCCTCGAAACGCTCGAGCGCGAGCTGCACCGCTCGAAGGCCGGCAACAAGAAGTTCGCGGTGCTGTTCATGGACCTCGACGCCTTCAAGCGCATCAACGACACGCTCGGCCACAACGTCGGCGACCACCTGCTCAAGATCGTCTCGGAGCGCCTGCGCGAAACCATCCGGCCGACCGACCTGGTCTCGCGCGGCGACCAGTCGCACAACCTGGCGCGCCTGGGCGGCGACGAATTCACCATCCTGATCCCCGACCTCGAACGGGTCGAGAACGCGCTCAACGTCGCGCACCGCGTCAAGGAAGCGATGCGCCGGCCCTTCCTCATCGAAGGCAACGAGATCTTCGTCACCGCCAGCATCGGCATCTCGCTGTTCCCGGAAGACGGCGACGATTGCAATTCGCTGCTCAAGTTCGCCGACACCGCGATGTACCACGCCAAGAACTGCGGCAAGAACAACGCCAAGCTGTACAGCTCATCGCTGACGATGCAGATCATGAGCCACGTCAAGCTCGAGGTGGGCCTGCGGCGCGCCCTCAAGAACCAGGAGCTGTACCTGCTGTACCAGCCGCAGATCGACGTGCGCAGCGGCGAGCTGGTCGGCGTCGAGGCGCTGATCCGCTGGCGCCACCCGGAGCACGGCATCATCTCGCCGACCGAATTCATCCCGCTGGCCGAAGAGACCGGCCTGATCGTGCCGATCGGCGAATGGGTGCTGCGCACGGCCTGCAACCAGGCCAGGGCGTGGCAGCGGCTGGCCCGGCGCTCGATCCGGATGGCGGTGAACCTGTCGGCCAAGCAGTTCAAGGACGAGAACCTGACCCAGATCGTCGTCTCGGCGCTGCACGACACCGGCCTCGATCCGAAGCTGCTCGAGCTCGAGCTGACCGAAGGCACCTTGATGGACGACGCGCGCGCCACCATGGCCACGCTCGAACAGCTGCGCGGCATCGGCGTGTACCTGTCGATCGACGACTTCGGCACCGGCTATTCGTCGATGAACTACCTCAAGCGCTTCGACGTGCGCACGCTCAAGATCGACAAGAGCTTCATCAGCGGCCTGCCGCAGGACTCCGAAAACGCCGCCATCACGCGCGCCATCATCGCCATGGCGCACGGCCTGAAGATGGCGGTGGTGGCCGAAGGCGTCGAGACCGACGAGCAGCTGGTGATGCTGCAGGAGTACGGCTGCGAC
>JARXKM010000096.1:0-1156 GCA_030272785.1 Pseudomonadota bacterium | reverse complement strand
CGAAGGCGTCGAGACCGACGAGCAGCTGGTGATGCTGCAGGAGTACGGCTGCGACGTCGTGCAGGGCTTCTACCTGGGCCACCCGTCGCCGCACGAAGCGATCACGCGCATCCTGCTGCAGCCGTGCGCGGCGACGCTGCCGCTCAAGTAGCGGTGCGCCCTACGGCGCCAGGCGCAGCGTATGCAGCGCCGGCCCGGGCAGCAGCGGCACGGTGGCGCCGGCCACCCACTCGGCGTGCCCGCGCAGGAAGTACGGCGACAGCGGATGCCCGCTCTGCCCGCCCGGCATGTTGAACACCCCCAGCTCCTCCTTGCCCGGCGTGACCGTCATGCGTTCCGACTGGCCGAATTTGGGCCCCGCCACGCGTGGCATGTTGGCGTCGCCCGGCAGCGGGTCGGGCGGCGCCTCCAGCCAGCGCCGCAATGCCGACACCGCCGCGCTGATCGGATGGGCGATCGCCGCGCGGTTGCGCGCGCCCCAGGTGGCCGCCGCCAGCGGCTGGCCGTCGCGCGTGAGCTCGGCGATCACCTGGTCGATGGCGGCCAGCTCGAACGCCTGCCAGCTCGGATACGCGGCCGGCAGCCAGCCAGCCGGTTGCGCGTCAAGCAGGCGCGCCAGCACCGCCGGCCAGCGCGCACTGGCCGCCTGCATGCTGGCCTTGTCGTCGAGCGCGGCCATGGCGCCGTTGGCGGCGTCGAACAGCAGGTCGTGCATCGCCCACATGAAGCCGCGCGCCAGCCGGTAGCCGCTCGACTCGACGCTGGCGCGGCCGCTCCAGCCGCGCTCGAGCAGGCGGCGGAATTCGGCGCGCTGCGGCCGCTCCTTGAGCGCCGCCGCATCGAGCGCCGCCAGCGCGCGGCCGCGCCAGCCGGCCATGAAGATCGCCCGGTCGTCCAGGGTCACGCCGTATACCGATTTCACGTCGGTGTGCGGCCCCAGCGCCCGCAGGCTGTCGCGCACCTGCTGGCCGCGCGCGCCGAGGTCGAAGCCGCCGTCGCCGATCAGCGCGGCGCCCTCGCCCATCAGTTGGCGGTTGTTGGCGGTCGACAGCTGGCCGCCGGCCGGGTTGACCAGTTGCGGATACTCGGCCGGCGCCAGCGCGCCGTCCCAGCTGCGCGTCGCGCTGCCGGCGCGGATCGGAAAGCTCGGCGCGCC
>JARXKM010000481.1 GCA_030272785.1 Pseudomonadota bacterium | reverse complement strand
TGGTGTATTTCAGCAATAAAACCGCTGAAACATCGCTGGAATGTCCGAATGTCAGACCTGACCCCAGCGGTTTGTCCGAATGTCAGACCTGACCCCGGAAAAATGTCCGATTGTCAGACCTGACCCCAGGTAGGGCAGAGCCCGGTTAGGCCATCCAGAAGAACACCGCCGTCATGCGCTTTTCCAGATGCTCGAAGCCGAAGTAGCCACTGGCCGAGTGCACCATGTTGGCCCGGTACAGCAGCATCCGGTTGAACTTGTTTTCAACCCGCGTCTCTTCCTGCCAGGCGTCGAGCGGCAGGCCCTTGACTCCCAGCGCCTGACGCAGGTTGGCGTGCGGCGGACTGCAGATGTTGCCGCCCAGCGCACCGTTCGGGTAGCGCAGCCGGTAGAACGAGGTGCCGGCGTCCGGATCGGGCTGAGGCGTCAGATAGATCACCGCGGCGTAGCGGCACAGCGCGCGCGAGTCGGTATGCGGGCGCGGCCCGGATTCGGCAATGCCGACCAGCTGCGCATAGTTGTGGTTGAGCGTGGCCCCTTCCGGCGTCGCTTCGAGCCACAGCCGCTTCGCGCCCGTCACCTGCCTGACCCACGCTTCAACCAGCGCCAGCTCGTCGGCCAGCAAGGCGCCGGCGGCGCGCATGCCCGGCCACGGCTCGGGCCGGTGCGGCGCGCCCAGCTCCCACGCGGTGTGGGCGTAGCAGCGCTGCGAGACGGCCAGCGGATCGGCCAGGATGGCGTCGTTGATCCAGTAGTCGCGCCCCGGCAGCGGCTTGCGGTAGGTCAGGCGCGGCACGGCGGCCATGTCAGTGACCGACGATCTGCGTGAGCACCGAATACGCCGCACCGGTGTGGCGCTGTTCGAGCACGATGGTCAGCTCGGAAAAGGTGCACATCATGCTGATGACGTTGATCTTGTCCCACGCCAGCCGCTTGAGCACGGCATGGTAGACGCCCGGCGTCTGGCACGTCTCCGGGTTCAGCCGCAACGTCAGCGCGGTCAGGTTTTCCACCCGCGACAGCAGGCGCTCGCCGCCGAACGCCTGCTCGACGATGTGGATCAGCGGGCGGCTGCACACCACCAGCATTTCGTGCACGCCGCGCGTGATGGTGACGAAGGCGCCCGGATAGGGCTCGGCCAGCGCCAGCAAGTGGCGCTGGCAGCCGTTGCTGCTGTCCGACAGCAAATAGGTCGAAATGGTCAGGTCGGCGCGCGTGGTCAGCTCGCCCGTGCGCGGCGCCAGCGCGATCGAGGCCGACATGCCCGCCTGCGGCAGGCGCTCGGAAATGCGGCGCAGCGCCATCACCACGGCGGCCTGGCCGACCGGCTTCCACAGGTCCGATTCAAGTTGCGGGCGCAGCTGACGCGCCAGCTCCGACAGATTGATCAAGCCGGCCGCCATGCCTTCGATGAGGAACGGCGAATCGGATACTAACTGCTCAACTTTGTTCGCGATCGATAGCATATGAGTCCGATCTCCCTTCCTTGCAAAGGCGTGGCGGTGGTCACCCATGGCGGGTCAACGCGAAGGCGCGTGCGCACGGGACCGAGGCGCCCCGGCGTGGCAGACGATGTCGCGGTGAGGGCCTCGACAGGCCCGGCTAGGCTGGCGGTGGCGCCCGCTCAGGGCGCGCCGCGGGCGGCGGTGATTGTGCAGGGCGGCGAAGGGCCGACAAATACCAGGTGCGCTGTTGAAGTCATGGTTTTCCCGTTGTGTGCGCTACATGTGGGAGTCGCCTCCGCGCGCATTGTATTGATGTCACCTGACATGGCCGCCGGTAACTTTCAAGGAGTGTAGACCGCAGTTAACGAAAATTGCAATCGAATTGCGCTAGTGAATCTATCGGATTGTTTCGTTTTTACAGCAGGCGGCGGCGAATCGGCGCGGGCCCTACGCGCGCTTGAGGGAAACGCCCATTTTCCATACATACATCGAAATATTGTTCTGCGAGTTGCGGAAATTTCCAATCAATAAATAGCTATTAGTTTGTATAGCTTATAAAAACCCCGTCATCGGCATGCCTTGCCGACGCCCTGATCCGGCGCGCCGGGCGTCATGCGACGCGAAAATGTCCAGAACTATACATCCGGCGCGCGCCTGACCAAATTCTTGAGTTTTTTGACTTGCCCGGTCCGGTGGGAATAATGTCGCTTTCTCGATGATTCAGGCGCAACCAACGCCGCCGGAGCGTGTTTTCCGGATCATCGGGGCCTCGACGGCCCGGCACAAGCAGCGTAGTCCAGGCGCACTTAAATCATATCAATGACATTCCAACGGAGAAGAAATGAATTTACGCAAAACCCTGATTGCCGCTTCGCTCGCCGCGCTGCCGATGATGCTGTGCGCCGATGCCGTCGCCGCCGGCCCGTCCATGATGGCCAGCCCGGTGGCCGCCGCCGCCGCCGAGCACGCCGCGCTGATCAGCAAGGCGGCCGCCGCCAACGACAAGCGCGGACTCGACCAGGACCACGGCTACGCCGTCGCCGCCGAGCATCCCGGCGTCGCCGGCACCAAGGTCACCCGCCTGGCGCATACCTACAAGGGCGTGCGGGTGTTCCAGTCCGAGTCGGTGATGGTCACCAATGACGCCGGCAAGCTCGTCAGCGAGTCGGTCAGCGACCGCCGCTCCGGTCTCGGCTTCGGCGCCAGCAGCGCCAAGATGGGCGCGCGCTTCGCCAGCTTCAGCGTTACGCCGGCCATTTCGGCGTCCGCCGCCATCAACCTGGTGGTCGCCGCCGTCTCCCCCGGGGCGGTGCACGCGGCCGCGCCGAGCGCCGAGCTGATCGTGTTCCCGATCGTCGCCTCGGTGCGCGTGGCGGGCGCCGCCAACAAGATCGACAGCGAGCTCAACGCGCTCGACCTGCAGGACCAGGTCACCGGCTATGAGCT
>JARXKM010000480.1 GCA_030272785.1 Pseudomonadota bacterium | reverse complement strand
TGGGCGCGATCGGAGCAGGTAGTATAGCGGCCGGGCGCGATGCGTCCCGCGCGCGCGCCGCCGCCGACGCCCACCACGACGCGACGCCGCTGCCGACGCGGACACTCCAAGGAAACCACATGCGCAACACCCATGGCCCCACGGCTCCGTATCGCTGGCTCGGCGAGGCGTTCGCCCTGTGCAGTCGTAGCTGGGCGACGGTGCTGGGCGGCAGCGCGCTGCTGGTGGCGGTGGCGGTGGCGCCGACCGCGCTGCAGCTGCTGTTGCAGTCGGCGCTGCCCGCCCTGGGTAATTGGCTGCAGATCCTGACCACCGTGCTGGGCCTGGTACTGATGCCGCCGGCGCTGGGCGGATTCTTCCGCATGCTGCAGGCGCTGGATCGCCGCCAGCCCGCGGGGGCCGGCCTGGTGCTGTCGCTGTATTCGGAAGCATCGGTGGCGCAACGCCTGATCCTGTGCAACCTGCTGTTTGCGATTGCCACGCTGCTGGCGATGGTGGCGCTGGTGTATGCCGTCGGCGGCCAGGGTCTGATCGACTACCTGCAGGCGCTGGCAGCGATCAAGCCGGGAGCGACAGCAGCCGACCTGCCGGCGATCCCGCCCGGCACGCTCACCGTGGTCGGCCTGTTGCTGCTGATCGCGCTGTTCGTCACCACCGCCCAGCAGCTCGCCGCAGCGCAAATCGCACTCGGCCGCGGCGGCGTGATGGGCGCCAGCAGCGACGGCGCGGTCGCGGCGCTTCGCAATGCCGCGGGCTTGTTGTTGTTCTACCTGCCAGTGCTGCTGGTCGGAATGATCGTGACCGTGCTCGTCGCCGTGGTTGCCGCCGTGGCGGCGACGGCGCTGGCCCTGGTCAGCGCACGGCTCGCGGGCATCCTGGTGGGCCTGGGCGTGCTGGCCCTGCTGGTGCCCCTGTACGCGCTGATGCTCGCGTTCTTCTATCGGGCCTGGATCGCGATGCTGGCGCCGACGCCTGGCGCGGACGCCGCGACGACGCCGCACGAGATCGCTGCGTAAAAAACGGGGTCAGAGTGCTTTTTGCAGCCAGCGCGGCAAGCCGCGCCGGCTGCAAAAAGCACTCTGACCCCGTTTTTTCAAAGCAGCTGCACGACCAGGAGCAGCGGCGAGAACAGCACCAGCAGGGCGATCGCGAACACGAAGGCGCGCGCCCAGCGCGGCGTCGGCCCGCGGCCACGCACCTGGGTGCCGGCGACCAGGTCGTGCAGTGCGCGGTGGTCGCGACGCCAGCCTGCCAGCGCATGCCCGAGGTTGAGCGTCAGCCAGCTGAGCGATCCCGCGGCGAAGCGCGCCACCGCCCGCGCGAGCGAAGGACGTCGCCCTGCCATGTCGGCGACACGCAGGCCGAGCAGGCGCTTGCCCGGCGTCGCCGCCCAGGCACTGGCCTCGAACCCGACAAACCATGGCACCGCCACTGCCGCTGCGCGCAGGCTCGCGCTGGCCAGGGCCCATTGCAAGGTCGCGCTACCGTCGGTCAGCGATTGGTGCAGGTCCGGATCCTGCGCCGCCTGGTGCGCCAAGCCGAAGACCGAGACATGCGGCGCAAGCATCGCGTGCTCGAGCAACCAATCCTGCAGCGCGCCGAGCAGGTTGGAGAGGGCCGCATTGGCAGTCGCCAGCGGCGTGCGCACCAGCAGCAACGCCATCGGCGAGAGCATCAGCCAGTCCAGGCTCCAGGCGGCGGCGCGGCGCCAGAAGCCGGCGGGTGCATCGGTGGCATCAGTGCCGACGAGCGGATCACCGGTCGCCGGCGGCGCTGGCCGCGAGACTGGCAGTGGCCGCCCGAGCGCATCGGTACTGCGCGGCCGCGGCTCAACCGGCTCGGGCATCGGCTTCCGCGCGCCGCCGCAGCAGGCGCGCCATCAGTACGCCGAGCTCGTAGAGCAGGCACATCGGCACCGCCAGCATGATCTGCGACAGCCCGTCCGGCGGCGTGAGGATGGCGGCGATGATGAAGATCGCGACGATCACGTAGCCCCGCCACTCCGACAGTTGACTGGCGGTGACCCAGCCCAGGATCACCGCGATCATCACCGCCACCGGCACCTCGAAGCTGATCCCGCCGGCCAGCAGCATCACCAGCACGAAGTCCAGGTAATGGCCGATGTCGGTCATCATGCGCACGCCCGCAGGCGCGGTGCTGGCGAGATAAGCGAACATCACCGGCAGCAGGGCGAAGAAAGTGAAGGCACAGCCGGCATAGAACAGCACCGTCGCCGACACCAGGATCGGCCGCGCCAGACGCTTTTCGCGCTGGTACAGGCCCGGCGCGACGAATGCCCACAACTGGTACAGCACGAACGGCGCCGACAGCAGCAGCGCGAGGAAGAACACCAGCTTCATCGGCACGAAGAAGCCCGAGGTCACCTCGATCGCGATCAGCTGGCTGCCCGCGGGCAGCGAGCGCAGCAGGGGTTCGGCCAGGCGCGAGTACAGGCCATCGGAAAACGGCAACAGGGCGACGAAGATCAGGCCGACCGCGAGCACTGCGCGCAGCAGGCGGCTGCGCAATTCCAGCAGGTGCGAGATCAGCGACTGCTCGCCCGGCCCGGCGTCGGCCGCGCTCACGGGTGCACGACGCCCGGCGGGTCGGCGTCGGGCGGGGCGTGCGGGGCGTGCGGGGCGGGCGGCGTGGCGGGATCGAGCGAGGCGAGCAGGTCGCCTTGCAGCGGCGCGTCGCGTTCGGGTGTTGCGAGAACATCCTGTTCAACCAAGACGCCCAGTGTCTCGTCGGCGACCGGTGCGACCCAGGCGTCGGCGTCCGTGGCCGCGGGGAGTGCATTGCGCGTCAGGTAGGGCGCCGACAACTCGGCGTCGAGAGCGCGCATCTGCGCGCCGGTCTCGGCCATCGCCTCGGCGAAGGGTTCGCGCACCT
>JARXKM010000095.1:14016-15682 GCA_030272785.1 Pseudomonadota bacterium | reverse complement strand
GCAAGACGCAGACGCATCCGAACGGCGGCGACGTGTTCGCGCACCACGGTACGCCCGCCATCGATCCAGACAATTACAAATGATCGATGCCGGAACCATCGCGCTGTTCTTCACGTGAAGAAGGAATCACAATGAAAAATGTTATTCGGCTTGGTGATGCAACATCGCATGGCGGTAAAGTACTCGACGTCCAGGCCCGCCACTTCAAAGTCGGCCAGATCCCTGTGGCTTGCGTGGGTGATCTTTGTAGTTGTCCCAAGCCAGGCCATAGTGGCTGCACCATCGCCAGCGGCTCTAACCGGCATCGCATCGGTGGGGTAGCGGTGGCCTACGATGGCGATGTGACGAGCTGTGGCGCCAAGTTGCAATCGAGCCTGACGAATTTCCATTCGACTTGAATTCATCGCGGACAGTGGACTCATTGAACCTTCAGGAGGTACGCCATGCCATCATCGTCCTGCAAGCGCGGTATCGAATTTTTTGACGTCGCGGCAGAGCCAACGCTACGCGCGCGTGGCACATTGCCGCCACCGAGTCCGAGCAGAGCAGTAATGAACCCAACGCACGGCGACGACGGCAAGCGAATTCTGCGAGTCGATCTGCATGCTGCGATCCAGCAGAGCCGCATCGGCGCGTTGCATGGCTTGCCTTTCCCCGTCCAGTTTCGGCGGGAGGGCGCCCTGGACGCTTGGCGCAAAGCGCTGTGTGCCACATCCGACGGCGTGGCGATTTGGCAGGACTGGGCGAATGCTGAACGCACCAGTTATGAAATTCGGCAAGAGATTCTTGCCTACCTCCACAACTACCGCAATTACGCCGATGCGGACCCGCAGGCCCACACCTGGCAAACCGTCGCGAAGTATTGGTCGCAGGCATGCAGCACCAATCTCCTGTTCGAGCTACACAAGGGGACAGTCATTGAAGCAACGCCGGCGCTGGAAACGCTGCTTGCCCATTCCGATATTGATCTGGCGCTGCCAATGAGCATGGTCGTTCCGCCGTTTGCGGCACAGTACGTGCGGTTCGGCCCAGAGGCTGGCAAGCTCCTGCCGTTACTCATGCCGGAGCAACCAGACGTGGCTTTCGACGGTGTTTTCTGCTTCTTGTCGACGCTCCCGAAGGATGCTTCCGGCGTCGTACGAGGCGGATGGCTCGAACTGATTTTCATCGTCAAGGTTTGCGGCCGCTTTGAAGGCCAAGTGGCGCTATCCGGATCGATCGATAGCGGGTACGCCACCTTCAACGACTGGTTCCGCGATTGCATGGCGCACAGCGGAGCCGGGTTGCGCAGCCGCCCCGAGGTGATGAGTTCCTTTGTCAGCTATGTCGTGAAAATTTTCCTTTACTTGACGCTGAAGGATGCGCGCCGCGTTTCGCACGCTGAATTTAGCGAAATGCAGCATCGCGCCAAGTGCGTAGGGCCGAAAAAGAAGGCCCGGCTGGCAAAGAAACTGGCGACGCTCTACGACGGTATCGTGGTCGGCCCAGCCACGATACCTTCAACCGTTCGCAGCGTAGCGACATCCGCTCACGGCGTGGCACCGCACTGGCGGCGCGGCCACTTTCGCATGCAGCCTCATGGTCAAGGCAAGCAACTGCGCAAGCTGATTTTCGTCGCTCCCTTGCTGGTCCACGCAGACCGTCTGAGCGACGAAATACCGTCACC
>JARXKM010000095.1:3331-13916 GCA_030272785.1 Pseudomonadota bacterium | reverse complement strand
TCGTCGCTCCCTTGCTGGTCCACGCAGACCGTCTGAGCGACGAAATACCGTCACCACGTGCCTATACGGCGTCGCTCTAGTCCGTTAAATCCCACCACCACGTTGGGCAGGTAACGGCCCCGGCAGCACCTGTCGCCGTGGTCCGGACATGCCGGACTGAACACGGACGAGCTGGCATTCTACGACGCGCTTGCCGACAACGAAGAATCGGTGCGCGAACTCGGCGACGAAACATTGAAGAAGATCGCGCATGAGCTCGCCGAGAGTTTGCGAAACAATGTCAGCGTGGACTGGGCCGTGCGCGACAGCGTGCGGGCGAAGCTGCGCTTGATGGTCAAGCGTATTTTGCGGAAATACAAATATCCGCCTTTGAAGCAGGACGCCGCAGTGGCCTTAGTGCTGGCGCAAGCCGAGGCGTTGAGCGCGGAGTGGGCGTAGGGCGGTCCTTCCCGCTGAAGCGGCAATACGGAAATATTTCCCTATTGCCTAGGCGAAAAAGCAATAAAATACACTGCGGCGCCGGCCGTCATCCCGTCCGGCGCGTGTCATTTGATGGTTTTTTTCGTCGCTTCAATCGGCGCTTATCCAGCCCGATCCCAAGGAGGTACTGCATGACCACGTTTTTGCGCACCAGCATTCTGGCCGCTTCGATTGCGCTGATGGCGGGCGTCGGCCCGGCCCAGGCGGCGCCGGCCGCCAAGATGGACATCGCCATCCCCGATGTGCCGTACACCAAATTCATCCTCAAGAACGGCCTGACCCTGCTGGTGCACGAAGACCACAAGGCGCCGGTGGTGGCGGTCAACACCTGGTACCACGTCGGCTCGAAGAACGAGAAGGTCGGCAAGACCGGCTTCGCGCACCTGTTCGAACACCTGATGTTCAGCGGCAGCGAAAACTTCAACAAGACCTACATCAACGCGATGGAGCGGATCGGCGCGACCAACCTGAACGGCACCACCAACCAGGACCGCACCAATTATTTCGAGAACGTGCCGACCTCGATGCTCGACTATGCGCTGTTCGCCGAAAGCGACCGGATGGGCCACCTGCTCGGCGTGCTCGACCAGAAGAAGCTCGACCTGCAGCGCGGCGTCGTGCAAAACGAGAAGCGCCAGGGCGAGAACCAGCCGTACGGCGTGACCGAGCAGCTGCTCACCGAGAACACCTGGCCGGCCGGCCACCCGTATTCGTGGACCGTGATCGGCTCGATGAAAGACCTCGACGCCGCCTCGATGCCGGACGTGCAGGAATGGTTCAAGACCAATTACGGCCCGAACAACACCACCCTGGTGCTGGCCGGCGACATCACGCCCGATGTGGCGCGCCAGAAGGTGGAGAAATACTTCGGCGATATTCCGCCCGGCCCGCCGCTGGCCAGGCACGAGGCATGGATCGCCAAGCGCAGCGGCAGCCACCGCGGCATCGTGCAGGACCGGGTGCCGCAGGCGCGCCTGTACCGCGTCTGGAACGTGCCGGGCGCGCACACCGCCACCGAGCCCTTGCTCGACCTGGCGGCGCGCGTGCTGGGCGGCGGCAAGACGTCGCGCTTCTACAAGCGGCTGGTCTACAAGGACCAACTGGCTACCAGCGCGACGGCCGCCAACGACTCGTCCGAAATCGCCGGCCAGTTCGACCTGACCCTGACCGCGCGTCCGGGTGTCGACCTGCGCAAGCTGGAAACGGCGGCCGACGAGGAGCTGCGCGGCCTGATGAAATCGGGCCCGACCGCGGCCGAACTGGAGCTGGCCAAGACAGCGATCCTGGCGCGCTACGTGCGCATCGTCGAGCGCGTCGGCGGCTTCGGCGGCAAGAGCGACCTGCTGGCCGCGTGCATGACCTACACCGGCAATCCGGACTGCTACAAGGACTACCTGAAGGCGATCAAGGCGGCCACGCCGGCGCAAGTGAAGCAGGCGATGAACGCGTGGCTGGGCGACGGCGACTATGTGCTCGAGGTGCAGCCGTTCGCCACCGGCCTGGCCGCCGCCGCCAGGCAGGATCGCAGCAAGGAGCCGGCCATGGGCGCACCGGAAACGCTGAAGCTGCCGCCGATGCAGAAGGCCACCTTGTCGAACGGGCTGAAGGTGGTGCTGGCCGAACGCCACGCCGCGCCGGTGGTCAATTTTTCGATGATGGTCGACAGCGGCTACGCCTCCGACTCGGCCGAGCTGCCGGGCGTGGCCAGCCTGTCGCTGCGCATGCTCGAGGAGGGCACGCCAAGCCGCGGCTCGCTGCGCATCGGCGAGGAGTTCGAGTCGCTGGGCGCGAACTTCGCCGCCAACAGCAATCTCGATGGCGCCTTCGTGCAGCTGAACGTGCTCAAGGCAACCATGCCGAAAGCGCTCGACGTGTACGCCGACATTGTGCTGCATCCGGCCTACGCGCAGAAGGAACTGGAACGCCTGAAGAAGGATCAGCTGGCCGCGATCCAGCGCGAAAAGACCAATCCGAACGCGATGGCGCTGCGGGTGATTCCGTCGCTGTTGTACGGCAAAGGCCACGCCTACGCGCTGCCGATGAGCGGCAGCGGCACCGAGGCGGCGGTGGCGCGCATCACGCGCGACGACCTGCTCAAGTATCACCAGACCTGGTTCAAGCCGAACAACGCGACCTTGCTGGTGGTGGGCGACACCACGCTGGCCGAGCTGACGCCGTTGCTGGAAAAGGCGTTCGGCGGCTGGAAGGCCGGCGAGGTGCCGAAGAAGAATGTCGTCGAAGTGGCGCAGCCGGCCAAGACGGTGGTCTACCTGATCGATCGTCCGGGCGCGCTGCAAAGCGTGATCTACGGCGTGCAGCTGGCGCCGCCGCGCAACGCGCCCGATGCCGTGCAGCTGGGGGTGGTCAACAACATCTTCGGCGGCAGCTTCAGCTCGCGCATCAACATGAACCTGCGCGAGGACAAGCACTGGTCGTACGGCGTCAGCGCGCGCCTGCCGGCGGCGGTGGGCCAGCGCCTGTACCTGAGCCAGTCGCCGGTGCAGACCGACAAGACGCGCGAGTCGCTGCATGAACTGGTGACGGAATACGCCAACGTGGCCGGCGCCAAGCCGATCGCCGCGGCGGAACTGAAGGATGCGCAGACCAACGAAACGCTTGGCCTGCCAGGGTCGTTCGAGACGGCCGGGCAGCTGAGCAACGCGTATGCGACCATCCTGCAGTACAAGCTGCCGGAGAACTACTACAACACCTACACCGATACGGTGATGGCGATGACGCCGGCGCAGGCGAACGCGCTGGCGGCGCGCACCATCATGCCGGGCAAGCTGGTGTGGGTGGTGGTGGGCGACATGAGCAAGGTCGAAGCGGGCATTCGCGACCTGCAGCTCGGTGAAGTGCGCAAGATCGACGTGGACGGCAATCGGCTCCAGTAAGCCGATCCGCACGATTGAAAAAGCCCCGCGGGCAGCATGCCGCGGGGCTTTTTTGCGCCGACGCGGTCAGCCGGCTTTCGGTTTGCGATTTTCCTTCTGATACTCCTGGAATTCTTCGATGTGCCTGGCGCGGCGCAGCAGCTTCGAATGCGGGTCGAGCGTCCATGCGGCGCCGGCCGGCAGCGCGATGCTGCCCTGGCCGCCGGTCATCTCGACCGTCTGCAGCTTGCCGCCGACCAGCACCTCGACGGGCATCGGGAACGGCTTGTCGGCGGCGCTCTTCCAGCGCAGCGCCAGCGTGCCGCCCGCCGGCGTGGCCAGCAGTTCGGGCAATTCGGACTGGTACAGGTAGACGTCGAAGAACCAGTTCAGGTCGCGCCCGCTGGCGGCGTTGACCAGGCCGATGAACTCGCGCGTGCTGCCGTAGCGCGGCAGCAGGTGGCCGGCTTGCGGCTGCTCGGTGCCGTACACCAGCTTGCGCACCGCGCCGAAGAAGGCGTCGTCGCCGACCAGCCCGCGCAGCGTGTGCATCACCAGCGCGCCCTTGACGTAGATGTCGAGGCCGGGGCCGCCGCGCTTCTGGTCGTAGACGTCTTCCTCGACGCGCTGCTTGCCCGACACGATCGCCGCCTTGTTGGTGATGGCCGAGCGCATCTGCATCAGGCTGGCGAAATACTCCTGGTCGCCGCGCAGGTACTGCATGTACAGCGGCTGCATGTAGCTGCCCAGGCCTTCGTGCAGCCACATGTCGTCCCAGTTCATGTTGGTAAGCTGGTTGCCGAAATATTCGTGCGCGAACTCGTGCTGCAGCAGGTCGTCGTAGCCATACATGGTCTTGGCGTACTGATTGCCGTAGGCGTTGATGGTCTGGTGCTCCATGCCCTTGTGCGGGGTTTCGACGACGCCCATCTTCTCGTCGGCGAATGGGTAGGGGCCGATGGTGGTTTCGAAGAAATCGAGGATCAACGCGAATTCCTTCATCAACTCCTTCGCCTTCGCCTCGCTTTGCGGCAGGTACCAGAAGCGCAGCGGGATGGTGTTGCCGAAGCGGCTGCGGTAGTCTTCCGCCAGCACCTTGTACGGGCCGACGTTGATCGAGATGCCGTAGGTGCTGGGGTTCTTGGCGCGCCAGTGCCAGGTGCGCCAGCCGTCCGCTTCGTCCATGCCGAGCGCGACGCCGGCGCCGGCGGCCACCAGCGGCGCCGGCACGGTGATGTGCTGGTCGACCAGCTTGGCCTTGCCCATCGGATGGTCGATGCACGGCCAGAACAGGTCGCAGCCTTCGCCCTGCACGGCGCTGGCGACCCACGGCTGGCCGTCCGGCGTGGTCGACCAGACGAAGCCGCCGTCCCACGGCGCGCGCTTGGCCACGTGCGGCGTGCCGTGGTAGCGCACCCGCACCGCCACCATCGCGCCGGTTGCAACCGTGTGCGGCAAGGTGATCGTCAGCCGGCCTTCCGGGTTGCTCCAGGCGCTGGCCGGCAGCGCCTGGCCGTCCACCGCGATGGCGTCGATCGGCAGGTGGTTGTCGAGGTCGAGCACGATGCGCGCCAACGGCGACAGCGCCTGGAACGTCAAGGTGGCGTCGCCGCGGATGCTGCGGCTGGCCGGATCGACGCGCAGCGCCAGGTCGGCTTTTTCGAACACCACGGCCAGCTGCTCGGGCGTGCGCTCGGCGCCGGTGTTGCGGGTTTGGGTGGTCAGTGCGGGCTGCTGGGTGGCGCAGGCCGACAGCAGCAGGCAGGCGCAGAAAATCAGGGAATTTTTCATGGGGCAGGGCCAAGGGGAAGAGTGCGGCGAATTTAACACAGGGCATGCAAAAGAGGCAATCGATCATGATCTTGCGGCCGATCGGCGCCGCCTCTGCTACAGTGAGTGCTGACAAACTCGAACCGGCCATCCGTTCCACATGCCCGTATGTACATCCCACTTTCGTCGCGCCGTCATGACCGCTAGCGCCGTCGCCGCCTTGTTCTCGGCCGGCTGCGCGCAGCTGCCGGCGGCGCCGGCGGCGCAACTGGACCGCGCCCGCATCGCCGAGATCGACGGCGCCATCAACGCCGTCATCGCCGACCGCCGCATGCCCGGTGCGCTGTTCCACCTCGAGCGCAACGGCGACAGCTACGAGCGCGCCTACGGGCGCCTCAGCTACGACGCCGACGCCGCGCCGGTCGACACCGGCACGCTGTTCGACGCCGCCTCGCTGACCAAGATCCTGGCCACCGCGCCGTCGGTGCTGCTGCTGGCCGAGCAGGGCAAGATCGACCTCGAGGCGCCGCTCAGCCGCTATTTCCCCGAGTGCGGCGGCAAGGGCAAGGACGGCATGACGATCCGCCACCTGCTGACCCACAGCTCCGGGCTGCCGGCCGGCCTGGCGGCCAAGCCGGCGTGGGAGGGCCAGGCGGCCGCCCATGCGCTGGCCTGCGCCAAGGACGTCACCGACAAGCCGGGCACGGCGTTTCGCTATTCGGACATCAACTACATCCTGCTCGGCCAACTGGTGCAGCTGGTGTCGGGCATGCCGCTCGACCAGTTCGCGCAGCGCCACATCTTCACGCCGCTCGGCATGACCGACACCGGCTTCCTGCCGCTGGCGCGCTTTGGCGCCGCGCGCATCGCGCCGACCCATGTCTCGCCGCTGCTCGACGACGACAAGGCGCTGCATCCGGGACTGGCTCACGGCGCCGTGCTGCAAGGCGTGGTGCACGACCCGACCGCGCGCCGCATGGGCGGGGTGGCGGGATCGGCCGGCGTGTTCACCACCACGCGCGACGTCGCCCGCTTTGCCCGCATGCTGCTGGCCGGCGGCGCGCTCGATGGCGTGCGCATCCTCGGCGCCGACAGCGTGCGCCTGATGACGACGGTGCAATCGCCTGCCGGCGTGGCGCAGACGCGCGGCATGGGGATGGACATCGATTCGCCGTTCGCGACGCGCCCGCGCGGCGCGCTGTTCCCGGTTGGCAGTTACGGCCACACCGGCTTCACCGGTTGCATCCTGTGGATCGAGCCGAGTTCGCACACTTTCTACGTGCTGCTGTCGAACCGCGTCTACCCGGACGACAAGAGCAATATCCTGCCGCTGTACGACCGCCTCGGCACCCTGGCGGCGCAGTCGGTGCTGGGCGTCGACTTCCCCGCGCCGGAGGCCGATTACAAGCAGATCGGCCGCCTGATCTACGGCAGCACGCGGCTCGAAGGCGAGTTGGCGGCGATGATGCAATCGATGGCGCGCAGCGACGCCGAACGGGCGCAGACGTACGAGCATGACCTGGCGCTGCGCGCCGCCGGCGCCGCGGCGATGTTCGACCGGCTGGCGCTCGACGCCGGCACCAAGGCCGAGTTCAAGGCGCTGATGGACAAGGCGGCCGGCCTCGGCGTGCATGGCGGGCGGCAGGCGCAGACACTGCTGGCCATGTCGCCCGGCGTGCTGGCGGCGCGCAATGCCGATCTGGCGGCCGTGCAGGCGGCGCTGCCACGCTTTTCGGCGATGGCCGCCGGGCGTTGAGCGCTTATTGCTTGCGGTGGGCGAGGAACCAGTCGAACAGGCCGGCCTCGCCGTACGCGTAGACCCAGGCGTCGACGTGGCCGGCCTCGGGCAGCACGGTGTATTTGACGTCGCCGCCGGCCGCCTTCAGCGCGGCGACCATGCTGGCCGATTCGCGCTCGGGCACCGAGTCGTCCTTGAGGCCGTGGAACACCCAGGTCGGCACGTTCCTGAGCTGGCCGATGCGCAGCGCGTTGCCGCCGCCGCAAATCGGCGCGATCGCCGCGAAATAGTGCGGGTAATTGATCGCCAGGTCCCAGGCGCCGTAGCCGCCCATGCTCAGGCCGGTCAGGTAGACCCGGCTGCGGTCGACGTTGTACTTCGCCAGCACCTCGTCGAGCATGCCCTTGAGCAGGTCGGCGTGCCACCATTCGCCTTCCGGCACCTGCGGCGCCACCACCATGAACGGAAACGCCGGGTCCTTGTCGGCGATCGCCGGCGGCCCCCATGCCTTCACCTTGTTGAGGTCGCTGCCGCGCTCGCCCGAGCCATGCAGGAAGACGATCAGCGGCACCGGCGCGCCCTTGGCCGAGTAGGCTTTCGGCAGGAACGCCAGGTAGCGCAGCGTGGTGCGCACGGTCAGCGTGCGCGCCTGCTGCGGCGCCTGGGCGAGGGCCGACACGGCGGCCGACAAGGCCAGTCCGGCGGCGAGCAGCTTGATCAGGGAAGATGTACGCATGGCGGCAAACGGGTCGGTTGGTCGGAAGCGTTGACGCCGCTGCGCCGCTTACTTGGGCGCGCTCAGGCAGGTTTTCATGAACGCCTTGCGCTCGTCACCCTTCTTGCCGGCGGCGTCGACGTTGCAGGTTTTCATCTTGGACTGCTGGGTGACCGGTTCGGGCTTGGCGCTCAGGCAGGTCTTCATGAAGGCCTTGCGCTCGTCGCCTTTTTTACCGCTCGCATCCGCATTGCAGGTGACCATCTTGCCTTGCTGGGCGGTCGGCGCGGCGGGGGCGGCCGGTGCGGCGCTGGCAAAGGCGGACATGGACAGCGCGATACAGGCGACAAGAAGGTGTTTCATGGGGATTTCCGATCAGAGTGATGACGAAAAACCATGATGCTGCCAAATCCGGAAAATGACAAGCGGCACGTTTGGCTGGCGCACGCTTGCGGCACGTCGCTTGCCTTTTCGCCAAGGGCTGCTAACCTGATCGCTCCCATAACAACAGGACAAGAGGAGATCACCATGACATATGTAGACGGCTTTGTGGTTCCGGTTCCGCGCGACAAGATCGATGTCTACCGGGAAATGTCGCGCCGCTGCGGCGCGGTGTGGCGCGAATATGGCGCGCTGAGCTTTCGCGAGTGCATCGCCGACGATGTCAAGACCGGCCAGTGGACCTCGTTTCCCCAAGCGGTCAAGCTGGAGGACGATGAGGTGGTGGTGTTCTCGTGGATCGAATTCAATTCCCGCGAGGAGCGCGACGCGATCAACGCCAAGGTGATGAAGGACCCGCGCCTGGCCGACGTCATGACGCCGGAATCAATGCCGTTCGACGGCAAACGCATGATCTATGGCGGCTTTGCCAGCTTGGTCGAGTTGTAGGCATCGCCTCGGCAGCGGCCCTGTGATGCCGGGATGAAGATGTGCGTCCGCATACGTTGTAGATGCGGCATCAAGCCGCTAACGCATAGCTATGATTGTTCGGATCGCGTGGCTTTATCTCGTCGATAATTTTCTGAAGCGACATGTTTGCGGTCATCTTGAGGTCGTAGGCTTGCTGAAGGTTGAGCCAGGATTGCGGATCGCCGCCAAAGTAACGCGAAAGGCGTAATGCCGTCTCGGCAGTAATTCCGCGCCTTTCGCGCACGATTTCACTGACCCGCGACGGTGGCACGCGCAGCGCCTTCGACAGCGCATGCGCACTCATTCCGAGAGGAAGGAGGAATTCTTCACGCAGGATTTCGCCAGGATGGATGGGGCGCATTCCGTTCTTCGCCATGTCGTACTCCCCCAAATGTTCAGTGATAGTCAACAATTTCCACGCAGGACGGGCCAGTATCTGTCCACAAAAAGCAGATCCTGAACTGGTCATTTATTCTCATGCTGTATTGACCCTTGCGGTCGCCGCTCAGTGCCTCCAAGCGATTGCCTGGCGGCGAGTACAGAAAATTCAAACTGGCGGCGCAATCGAGAAGCTGAAGCTTGCGCTCTGCGACGGATCGACAATTGGCGAACTTGGCAACCGCTTTTCCTTCAAACAGTTTTTTCGTTTGTTTGCATCGGAACGACTGGATCGCCATTATTGTATATCGCCTGTCGTTAAGCGGTAGGCAAGTGTATCGCGTTCAAATTCATTCAGTTTGTGCCGAGCGGTGTAAATTGCGCGGCAACTACCGGCACGCTCGTCACGCCGCCTCAGACAGCCCAGCGTCGACGCCGGCGCGCTCGTCCTCGTTGACGTATTCGAAGCGCGACGGCTCGGGCAGCAGCCGCTCGAGCGTGCGGCCGATGCGCAGCAGCTGGGGCGCGTCGTCGGCGGCGTCGTCGCTGGTGTCATTGATGCAGAAGAACAGCAGGCTGCCGAAGCGCGCCGCCAGGTCGGCGAACTGGCCGGCGGCGTCGGCATCGCCGCTCGACAGGTACAGCGAGGCGCCTTCGCGCACGATCGCGCGCCCGTTCGCCACCATCCAGCGCGGCACCAGGTCGGGCAGCAGCGGCGGCACCGCCCACGAGCGGAACACGGTGCTGCGCACCTGGCCGAACAGCTCCGGCGCTTCGCGCTCCAGCTGGCGCAGCGCGCTGACGAGCATGGGGCGCGGCGAGTGCGCGAAGATGCGCGCCACGTGACGGTAGTGCGGGTCGCGCGCCGACAGCCACGCGCGCGACAGCAGCGACGCATTGACCAGCGCGTTCTCGTGCGGCTGCGGGCCGGTGTAGTCCGGCAGCAGCGCCGCTTCCTTGTAGACCGCCACGCCGGCCGCGGCGAACCACCATGCCGGATCGAACGGCGCGCCGAAGAAGACGTCGTCGTTGAGGTAGATGAAGCGCTCCGACAGGCCCGGGATGTGGTGCAGGTACGATTCGATGTGGCCGGAGTCGAACACCGGCAGCGCCGCCGCCGGCAGCAGCGCACGGTGGTCGATCACGCTCAGTCCCGGCGCCGGCCGCAGCCACGCCGGGCGCTGGCCGTCGGTGACGATATGGACGTGGCCGTGCTGGGGGAAGAAGCGCTGCAGCGCGCGCAGGTTGTAGCGCAGTTCGCCGTTGTCGCGGTAGCGGCCCTGCACGTCGCCGAAGCGCGCCAGGCTGGCGCTGCCGGCACCGCGCTGCAGCGCGGCGCGGCGGCGCGCCTGCCAGGCCGGATCGGCACCGTCGACCCACAGGTAGACGATGTCGATGCGCCCGGCCGGGCCAGGCATCACGCCTTCTTGGCCCAGGCCGTGCACCATCCCTTTCCACTGACCAGCTTGCCGCTAAAGATGGCGCACGGCGCCGTCGCGTCGGCCGGCTTGCCGGCATACAGCTGGCAGCCGGCGCACTGGCGCCCGCTGACGTAGGTGGGATATTTCTTGGCGTCGACTTTGGTGGCGTCGGCCTTGTAGCCGAGCCCCGCGGCAACCGGATCGGTCTCGGCGAGGGCGACCGCGCGCGCCGAGGCGGACGTGCTCATGCCGAGCGCCAGCGCAGTGGCGGGAAGTGAAGCGAGGAAGATGCGACGACTCG
>JARXKM010000095.1:1251-3231 GCA_030272785.1 Pseudomonadota bacterium | reverse complement strand
ATGCCGAGCGCCAGCGCAGTGGCGGGAAGTGAAGCGAGGAAGATGCGACGACTCGCCATGAAATATCCTTGAAGATGATGAACTGGAATTGTACCGCTGTTTGGCATCTTGTTTTGGCAGATCATCGATTTATCGCGCTATAATTCAATATTCTCGGTTCAATAACGGTTCATCATGACGGATTCTGATCAGGTTCACCGCATTCCTGGCGGTCATCGCAGCGGCGTGGCTGCCCGGCTGGCCGGCCTGCCGGTCGAAACGCTGCGCGTCTGGGAGCGCCGCTACGGCGTTTGCGATGCGGACCGTTCGGCGCACGGGCAGCGGCTGTATTCGGATGCCCAGGTGCGTCGGCTCAGCCTGATCAAGCAACTGGTGGACCACGGCCATCCGATCGGCTCGGTGGCACAACTGCCGCTCGAACAGCTGCGCGCCATAGTGGTGGCACCGGCGTCGCACGCGCCGGCGCGGCCGCTGCGGGTGGCGCTGGTCGGCCAGGCGCTGGCGCGGCGCCTCGCCGGCGGCGGACGCGAACTGCTGGCGCTCGACATTGTCGGCCGCTGCACCGACCTGAATGGCGCTGCGGCCGCCTTGCGCGACGCCGGCGCCGAGGTGCTGCTGATCGAGATGGCGGAGCTGGCCGACAACGATGTGCAGGCGATCGCCGGCGTGCGCCAGCAGCTCGGTGCGGCGGTGGTGGTGCTGTACCGTTTCTGCGCCAGCGCGACGATACGCCAGCTGCGCACGCAGGGCTGCCTGGTGGCGCGCGCGCCGGCCGATGCCGCTGAAATCGTGCTGCTGTGCCAGGCCGCGCTGGCAACTCCGCCGGCGGCGGCGCCGTCGCCGCAGCAGTGGGCGGTGCCGGCCGCGCGCCGCTTCGACGACCAGGCGCTGGCGGCGCTGTCGGCGGCCGGCGACATCGTCGCCTGCGAATGCCCGCGCCACCTGGCCGACATCCTGCTGATGCTCAACAGTTTCGAACGCTACAGCACGCAGTGCGCCGCGCGCACCCCGACCGACGCGCTGCTGCATGAACAATTGAACCACGCCGCCGGCTCCGCCCGCATGCTGCTCGAAGCCGCGCTCGAGCGGCTGGCGCGCGCCGAAGGGCTGCCGCTGCCCGCCGCGCCGTGAGCGGCGCCTCACCCACCACAAGGAATCGCATGCCCGACGACGCCATCGCCGTTTTCAAACCCGTGCACACCACGGTTTCGCAGCGCATCCGCGCGCGCCTGCACGCCAGCGAGGCGCGCTTTTTCGCCAACGACAATATCGCCGCCTGCATCGAAGCGGGTGAGCTCGACGAGCTGGTCGAGGAGGTCGGCGCCAAGCTGCAGGACGTGCTCGAAAGCCTGGCGATCGACAGCGCGGCGGACCACAACACGCGCGACACCGGCCGCCGCGTGGCCCGGATGTTCATCGACGAGGTGTTCGCCGGCCGCTACACGGCGATGCCGGCGGTGACCGAGTTCCCGAATGCGTCCGCGCTCGACGAGCTGATGATCATCGGCCCGATCACCGTGCGCAGCGCCTGTTCGCACCACCTGTGCCCGGTGATCGGCAAGGTCTGGATCGGCGTCATGCCGAACCAGCATTCGAACCTGATCGGGCTGTCGAAGTACGCGCGGCTGGCGCAGTGGGTGATGGGCCGTCCGCAGATCCAGGAAGAAGCGGTGCTGCAGCTGGCCGACCTGCTGCAGCAAAAGGTGCGGCCGGACGGCCTGGCGGTGCTGATGCAGGCCGACCACTTCTGCATGCAGTGGCGCGGGGTCAAGGATATGGGCGCCAAGATGACCAACAGCGTGATGCGCGGCGCGTTCAAGACCGATGCCGCGCTGCGCAGCGAATTCTTGGCGCTGATCCGCGCGCGGTCATGAGCGTGCAGCCGGCCAAGCTGCTGCGCAGTAAATGGACGGCCACCGTTCCCGTCGACAGGGAGAAGCATTTCATCGTCACCGGCGTCACCGGCGTCACCGGCGTCAC
>JARXKM010000095.1:0-1151 GCA_030272785.1 Pseudomonadota bacterium | reverse complement strand
CGTCACCGGCGTCACCGGCGTCACCGGCGTCACTGCGCCGGCGGCGTCCGGCCCGCCGGTCGAAACGGTCACGATGGAAGCGGTGCTGACCGGGCGCAGCTTCCCGCTGCACTGGCGCGAGCTGAACGACTCCAGCCGGTGGCTGCAGGGCTGGCGCTGAGCGCCGATTTACATTCGCCCACCCCCAATCCACTTCACAGGAAACGCATGCATCACGCTCCCCACATCGCCATCGTCGGTGCCGGCATCGCCGGCCTGGCCTGCGCCACCGCGTTGCAGCAGTCTGGCTTCAACGTCGCCATCTTCGACAAGAGCCGCGGGCCGGCAGGGCGCATGAGCACGCGGCGCGGCGACGGCTGGCAATGCGACCACGGCGCCCAGTATTTCACGGCGCGCGACGCCGGCTTCCGCGCCGAGGTGGCGCGCTGGGAGCGGGCCGGCGCGGCCGCGCCGTGGTATCCGGTGGTGCAGCGTTTCGACACCGCCGGCGCCCGCCTGTGCGCGCCGGCCGAGCGCTTCGTCGGCACGCCGCGCATGAGCGCGCCGGCCGCGCTGCTGGCGTCAACGCTGGCGCTGCGCACCGAGGTGACGATCAGCGCGCTGCAGCGCGAAGGCGCCGGCTGGCGCCTGCACGCCCACGGCGCAGGGCCGCTGGCGCACTGCTACGACGCGGTGGTGCTGGCGCTGCCGGCACCGCAGGCGGCGCCGCTGTTGCGCGAGGTGGCGCCGGTCCAGGCGGCGCTGGCGCAGTCGACGACCATGCCCGGCTGCTGGGCGCTGATGCTGCAGTATCCGGCGCCGCTGGCGCTCGGCTTCGACGCCGCTTTCGTCAACCACGGGCCGCTGCGCTGGGTCGCGCGCGACAGCGCCAAGCCTGGCCGCGGCGGCGCCGAAAGCTGGCTGCTGCACGCCAGCGCCGCGTGGAGCGAGACGCACATCGAGGACGATGCCGACAGCGTCGCCGCGCACCTGCTGGCCGCGTTCGCCGCGCTCGGCGGCCCGGCGCCGCAGGGCTGGAGCGCGCACCGCTGGCGCCACGCCAGCACGGCGCCGGCGCGCGAGGAAGTCTGTATCTGGGAGGCCGCCGACGGCCTCGGCCTGTGCGGCGACTGGCTCAACGGCGGCACCGTCGAAGCGGCCTGGCTGAGCGG
>JARXKM010000479.1 GCA_030272785.1 Pseudomonadota bacterium | reverse complement strand
GGTGCCGCCGGCCAGCAGGGCCAGGTAGAAGCCGAGCAGCAGCGGCAGCGCGGTGGCCAGCAGCGCCGGCGTCGAGGCGGGCGGCGCGAGGCGGTCCGGCTTGAAGGCGCCGTGCACGATGTATGCCAGCAGCAAGGTGCACAGCAGCGCGGCCGGCAGCATCGCGAAGCCGGACCCGAGGTGGGCCAGCATCAGGTAAGGCAGCACCAGGATCACGATGGCGCTGTAGCGGCCGGTGAGCATGACGAACGCGCCGGCCAGCCAGGCGATCATGGTGAGCAGCACCACGTGCAGCACCAGCAGGTAGTGGCGCAGGTCGACCGCGCCGCCGCCGAGAAACTGCTTGGCCAGCACCGTGAGCAGGGCCGGCAGGCCGACCGCGAACACGATCAGCGCCGTCGAGGCGAGCGCGAGGGCGCCAAAGATGGCGCCGCGCGAGAGCGGCCGGTGCAGCAGCCACAGCCAGCGGCCCGGCTGGCGCCAGCTGCCGAACTGGTAGACCCCGAACGCCAGCCCGCTCAGCAGATACATGGCCAGCACCACCACCTGTTTGCCCCATGCCATCTGCAGCACGTCGTCGATGCGGCTGGCGAACAATTGCAGGCACAGGTGGGCGGCGGCAAACACCAGCGCGGCGGTGCGGCAACGCCGGCATTCGGCAAGAAACAGCTCTTTCATGGCACTCCTCAGGCAGCGGCCGCAACGGGCGCATTGGAAATATGGCCGCGCGCCAGGAAGCCGTTGACGGCGCGATCCAGGCTGACGGGCATGCTGTGCACGCTGCGCGCACCCATCAGGCGCAGGCGGGCGCCGAAATCGTCCGGCTGGTCGAACACGATGAAGTGGCTCAGGCCGTCGATCTGCTGCACCTGCAGCACGCCCGGCAGGTGGGCGCTGTCGGGCGCGCGGAACGGAAACTCGGCCACCCACAGCTGCACCCGCTCACAAAACTCGAACGGCGGCGACATGTGGCGCAGCGCGCCGCGCTCGAGGATGATGAGGTTGTCGGCGACGCGCTCGATTTCTTCCATCTGGTGCGAGCAGTACAGGATGGTCGAGGCGCTGTCGCCGTTGGCGAACATCAGTGCCTCGAGGAAGGCGCGGCGTGCCACCACGTCGAGGCCGAGGGTCGGCTCGTCGAGGATCAGCAGCTCGGGCGATTGCGCCAGCGCCAGCGCCAGGTTGACGCCGGCGCGTTCGCCGCGCGAGAGCTGGGCGATCTGCTGGCGCGGCCCGACGTTGAAGTTGCGCACCACCTCGGCGTAGCGAGCCTGGTCCCACTGCGGGTAGAGGCGGCGCTGCATCGCGGTCAGCTGGTCGACCCGCATCCAGCCGGGCAGCGTGTGTTCCTCGTTGACGAAGCCGATGCGCCCGCGCAGCGCCGGCGTTAGCTGCGCGCTGTCGCAACCGAGCACGCTGGCGCTGCCGGCGCTGGGCGCCTGGAAGCCGAGCAGCACGCGAAACAGCGACGACTTGCCGGCGCCGTTGGCACCGACGATGGCGTGCACGCCGCCTGGCGCGATCGCCAGGGTCAACTGGTCGAGCGCGCGCTTGCCCTGGTAGTGCAGGCACAGGTCGCGCGTCTGGATCACCGGCGCGGCCATCAGGCGCTCTTTTTCGGCAGGCACAGCGCCAGCTCGCCGGCCACCCGGTCGAGCACGACGGCGGCCGGATAGTCGAGGCCGATGACGTCGCCAGCGAAGCGCTGCACCGCGTCATCGAGGCGGCGCCCGCGCTCGTCGTCGGAGAGGCGCTGGCGCGGAATGGCGACGAACAGGCCGAGGCCGGCGCGGGCGTCGAGCCAGCCTTCGGTGGCGAGCTCGCTGTAGGCCCGCGCGACGGTGTTCGGGTTGATCGTCAGCTGCAGCGCCAGGCCGCGCACGCTGGGCAGCGCCGCGCCGACCGCCAGCTCGCCGCTGGCGATCAGGCGCCGCACGCCGTCGACGATCTGGCGGTGGATCGGGCGCGGATCGCCGGTGACGATCTGCAGCATCAAGGGAGTACGGCGGCTCATGGGCTATTCTTTCTACTGTACTAGGACGGTTAGTACAGTAGCATTGCCGTCACCGCTACGTCAACCAATCCGTTAGAATATTTTTCCGGGCGAGGACGAGGGAGTGCGCGATGACGACGAGGCGATGGGCAGGACGGTGCTGCGCGCTGCCGGGTGCGGCGTTGCTGCTGCTGAGTCTGGGCATGGCCGGCCCGGCGCAGGCCGCGGCGCCGCGCACGCTCGCCATGCAGGAGCTGCTTGCCCATCCGGGCAACTTCGCAGGGCAGCGGGTGCGGGTGGTCGGCTTCCTGCAGTTGGCGTTCGAAAGCAACGCCCTGTACCTGACGCGCGCCGATGGCGACAATGCGGTGACGGGCCACGCGCTGCTGCTCGAGCTGAGTAACGGGCAGCTGCGCGCGGCGAGCAAATTAAATCATGGCCACGTCGTCGTCGACGGCGTGGTGCGGGTCGCCGACATCGGCCACGGCGGCAAGTGGATCGCCGCCTTGCGGCCGGTCACCCGCGTGGCCATGTGGCGAAAATGACGGCAGTGAGGACGACCTCACCGCGCCATTCATCATCGGGGACGACCCTCATCATGTGAAGGAGCAGGCAGATGAACTGGGCGATCCTCGTTACCGCCGGGCTGTTCGAAGTGGTCTGGGCAATCGGACTGAAATACACCGAGGGATTTTCGCGTTTGTGGCCGTCGGTCGGCACGCTGGCGGCGATGGCGGTCAGCGTCGTCCTGCTCGGCATGGCGATGAAGTCGCTGCCGGTCGGCACCGCCTACGCCGTGTGGGTGGGCATCGGCGCCGTCGGCACCGCCATCTGCGGCATCATCCTGTTCGGCGAGCCGGCCAGCGCGGGCAGGCTGGTCAGCCTGGCCTTGATACTGGCCGGCGT
>JARXKM010000094.1:9884-15718 GCA_030272785.1 Pseudomonadota bacterium | reverse complement strand
CGGCGCGCGCGCCACCGTGCCGCTGGCGGTGGTCAGCGCCGCCTCGCGCGCCGACGTGATCGCCATCGTCGCGCTGGCGCGCGCCCACCGCACCGCGCTCTATCCGGTCAGCACCGGCAAGAACTGGGGCTACGGCGACGCCTGCGCGGTCGGCGACGGCCAACTGCTGCTCGAGCTGTCGCGCATGAACCGCATCGTCGAGGTCGACGCGCAGCTGGCCTACGCGGTGATCGAACCGGGCGTCACCCAGCAGCAGCTGGCCGACTACCTGCGCGCCCACCACCTGGCGCTGCAGGTCGACTGCACCGGCGCCGGACCGGATACCAGTTTCCTCGGCAACATCCTCGAGCGCGGCTTTGGCCATTCGCCGTACGGCAACCGGCTGGCCCACATCGCCGGCCTGCAGGTGGTACTGGCCAGCGGCGAGGTGCTCGACACCGGCTTCGGCCACTACCCGAATGCGCGCGCCACCCATCTGTTTCCCTACGGCGTGGGACCGTTCCTCGACGGCTTGTTCACCCAGTCCAATTTCGGCGTGGTGACCCAGGTCGGCATCTGGCTGATGCCGATCCCCGCCTGCATCAACCATTTCTTGTGCAGCGTGCCGGCGCATGCCGACATCGCTGCCGTGGTCGAGGCGCTGCGGCCGCTGCGGCTCGATGGCACGCTGCGCAGCATCGTCCATATCGGCAACGACCTGCGCGTGCTGTCGGGCAGCGGTGCCTACCCGCGCGCGCAGGCCGGCGAACTGGCGCCGCTGCCGCCGGCGCTGCGCGACGCCTTGCGCAAGCGGGCCGGCGTCGGCGCATGGACGGTGTCGGGCGCGCTGTACGGCAGCGCGCGCCAGGTGGCGGCGGCGCGCGCGGCGCTCAGACAGGCGCTGCGCGGCACCAGGGCCGCGCCGACCTTTCTGACAGAACAGAGCCTGCGGCGCGGCGCGCTGCTCGGCCGCGTGCTCGGCTGGTTCGGCGCCGGCGCCCGCCTGCGCGCGCGGGTGGCGCTGGGCGAGGCGCTGTTCGCGATGAACCGTGGCGTGCCGAGCGGACAGTTCCTGGCCGGGGCCTATTGGCGCCGGCGCGGCGGCCTGCCGGCCGGCTTCCCGCACGGCGCCGACCCGGCGGCCGACAACTGCGGCCTGCTGTGGGTCTCGCCGATCCTGCCGATGCGCGGCGCCGACGTGCTGGCGCTGCACACGCTGGCAGCCGCCATCTTCGCGCAGTACGGCTTCGACTTGCTGGTGACCTTCAGCATGATCAACGAACGCGCGCTCGGCGGCGTGCTGACGGTGGCGTACGACAAGGACGATGCGCTGGAAACGGCGCGCGCCATGCAGTGCTACCAGGCGCTGTTCGACACCGTGATGAAGGCCGGCTACATTCCGTACCGGGTCGGCATCGGTTCGATGGCGGCGCTCGACCCGCACGGCGATGTGTTCTGGAAGGTGGTCGGCAGCATCAAGCAGGCGCTCGATCCGGACGGCTTGATCGCGCCGGGCCGCTACGAGCCGGCGTGCGCGGCCAGGCAAGCCCAGATCGGCCGTCAGACGGGCGGGGCGGCGCCGCCGGCATGACGCCGCGCCGGGGACTGGCGGGTCGGCGCAGCGCGCCCGCGGCGGCGCGTCCTCGCTGCGGCGCCGCCGGTCGCCGCGCGCGGCGCATGGGCGTAGCGCTGAATGAAAATGCGCGCGCGAGTACCAGCACGAGAGCGGCGCACGCGCGGCGGGCTTAAAGCCGCCATGCTGACCGCCGCGCCGCGGCGGTCGACCCTCGGGCAGGCGGCGTGCGCGGCGCTTTTGCAGGCACCAATTCTTACCGCTGAGTTGCTGCGCACCCGCTGCAATACTGGTTTCAACCCGCGCGCAAGCGCTTTACCGGAGAACCGCCATGCACCAATTCCAACCACGACCACAGGAGGCACACCGCCAAGCCCTTTGCGGTAACGGGCGCGTCGCCTGACGCGCCCGGTTTCTTCATGAAAGTCCAACATGAAACCATTCCAATTGCGCGCGCTTCCGCTCGCGCTGCTGTGTGCCTCGCTGGGCGGCATCGCCCCTGCCAGCGCCGCCTCCACTTCCCCGCCCAACTACAAAGTGTGCCCGATCGGACGCGCCTGCAAAATGGGTTCCCATGCCAGCCAAAGCCGTCGGCCGGGTAACGTCCATCATCCCGGACAACGCCATCGCGGGCGTGACCTCGTCGTGGATCGGGAAATCCGCGACGGTGCGCGGCGAACGCCACCACCGCTGCTACAACGCGGTGGACTGGGCCGGCAAGAGCAAGTCAGTGTGCACGATGATCCACTACACCCGAGGGTTGGCCGGCTACACCATCGAAACGAAGAAGGCCGACGATGGCACCCTGCTTTACCTGTTCAGACGGCCCGCCTACAGCCTCGCCGACCCGAATGAAATGCGCTACGTCGGGCAGTATATGTACGGCTTGATCGCAGCCACCAGACAGCTCGAACTTCTGGCGGCCAAGCAGGTAAATTTCGCCAGCACGGCGGCATTGGCGCTGAAGGCAAAACCTCGCATAGGTGCCAGCTTCACCACCGAAGGAAACGACGACGACGATAATAACGGCGGCGTAGGAAGCACCCCCGGTGGCTGGGGCACCTTCAATTGGGACGACTTCGGCAACGTCTATGCTAGCACCGAAGGCTTCAGCAATTGGGATGGCTACGACAGGGGCGCGTATGAAGTGCCAGTCGAACGTAGCCCGAGCGCCGACTGGGACTCCGGCTACCCCAACACCCCCGACGAAACCACGCCAATCAACCACGACTTCCCGGACTTCGTGTCCGATGACGCCGTTCTGGGAAGGATGTCCGACGCGCCCAAGCAGACAGGCTTTTTCTGCTCACCGCCCCCGCTGCCTGTCTGTATCGTCACCGGCACCGGCGTGACGGCCCCGTTTCCGTCAAAAGCGGCGATCGACAAATTGAGCGAATTGTGGGACAAGTTCAGGCGCGACACCGGCATCTTCCCCGACGACGGGGAAGACCCGGCGTCGCGCGACGCCAAACGGGCCGCATGCCTCGCCAGCTGGAAGGATGCTAAGAAAAAATGCGACGATACGGACTGGGCCAACACGCCCGGACACACCCCCGCAGAGGAGACCGAGTTCCAGAAAAAGAATGGGTGTTTGGCAATCGCCAAAAACGAGTTCGCAAAGTGCCTGGGGCTGCCGGATATTCTTCCCGGTATCGGACCGCAACCGTAGCCACCGGCGCGACTTGTATAGTTCGCCGTACAAGCCGCGCCCGGCGTAAGCCTTACCAACCACCGAAAGGATGAAACCATGTACCGGAAAAAAATTATCGTCAGCATCAACGCCACAGGTGATGCCATCGAATACCACGCGCCGCACGCCGACTGCGAGCAGTACATCGGCAGAGACCCATTCAACGCCGACACCACCTACGAGGACCTTATGGCCGTTGTTGGCCGCACCATGCTGCTGTTTCTCGGCGGGCAGAACGAAGAACTGGCTGAGCGTTACCCCTGCCTGCGCGTACCACCGCGACCAGTGCGGGACACCAGCCTGATGACCCCGCAGGAACTCGACATGCACCGAAAAATGGAGCAACTCTCGAAGGACATGGACCAGGAAATCGCCGACTGGGAGAAACGCCTCGACGCTGAAGACGACTGACCGTCGCCGCCCGCCCGTAAACCCGCAGCTTGCGCGCGGGTAGGGGGGGGCGCCCGCAAACGGAGCGCCATGGCGTCCAGTGACGTGCGCCGCAACCCCGACGCCCGGCTCACGCGATCGACACGGTCTGCCAGTTGCCGATGAATTCCCACTCGTCGAAGCCTTGCCACACCAGCTTGGCCAGGAAGCGCTCGATTTCCTGCCTGTCAATCGCGTTGTAGTCGGACGATTCGAGGATCAGGTAAGACTTGCGAAAGCTTGGCACCATTTTGGCGGTCGCGTAGAACGCATCGACCGTGCCATCGTCCGCCATTCTCGCTTTCATCTTGCGCGCCGCCAGGTTCGGGACCGTGGCAGACAGGCGACAACCGATCAGCGCTTGGCTGATCGGGCGACGCACGTACTGAATCTTGATCAAGGCTTTCATGGCGCACCTCTGTTGTGTCACTCGACACATCAAAGGTATGCAGCGCTACCTGGAAAGGGCCAGGCGAACTGCGGGACAAAGCGCGACGATGACCGGCGCGCTTTGTCCGCGCGGCGGGCTCACGGCGCCAGCCAGCCGGTCAGGCGACCGCCCGCGAAGTCGCCGCGCCGCACTTCCATCGGCCCGCAGCGCTTGGCGTCGCCGACCCGCTCCATCACCGCGTGGCCGATCCAGCCGCCGTCGCGCGTCTCGAGCGACACGGCCAGGGTCTCGAGACTCGGTGGCCGGGGGCGCCCTTGCCCCTGCCCCCTGCCTTCGTCCTTGCCTTCGCCCTTGCCGCCGGCATGTTCATGGCACTGTCTTGCGTACCGGCAGCACCCGCACCACCCCGCGGAAATCGACCGTGTGCAGCGTTACCGGCCGGCGCCACACCCGCGTGACGTAGTCGACGACGCGCTCGGCCTGCTGCAGGTCGAGCCCGCGGCCGTCGCGCAAGTAGTCGTGGCGCAGGTCGAGGCCGCCGTCGGCGCCGACCCTGGCCACGCACACGCTGGGCGCGCCGAAATTGAACTTCGGCGCCAGGATCGCCTCGCGGATCGCGTGGATGTCGCGGCTGACGACCTTGGTGTCGCCATCCTTGCGCGTCTCGTAGACGAACAGGTCGAGCTGTTCGGCAAGTTCGCGGTCGAGGTAGTTGCGGATGAAGCCGCAATCGTCTTCCTCGCGGCAGATCTCGCGCGCCTTGGCCATGCCATGCCGCTCGATGATGTGCTCCCACATGGAAAAGCCCAGGTGGTAGGGATTGAGCGACAGCGCCAGCTGCTGGCCGCCGGCGAACGGGCGCACCACGTCGGAATGCGATTTGATGGCCGCCAGGTACAGGTCGGGCGGCAGGAAGCTGGCTTCGCGCAGCAGCCGGGCATGCCAGTACGACGCCCAGCCTTCGTTCATGATCTGGCAGGCGTGGATCGGGTGGAAATAGTATGCTTCTTCGCGCACCGCCAGGAAGATGTCGCGTTCCCAGTCCTGCATGTCGGGCGCGTACTGCGCCAGGAACCACAGCAGGTCGGGCTCGGCGTACGGCGGCAGCGGCATGCGCTGCGGCGCGCCATCGTCGGCCGGCGCCGGCAGTTCGCCGGGCAGGCAGGCGTAGCGGTCGCCGAACTGGTTGGCCGGCGCTTCCTGCCTGGGCGCGATGAACTCGGGGTAGCGCTCGCGGTGCAGCGGCTGGTCGACGTCGATGTGCGATTCGAGCGCGAGGGCGGCGTCGAGCACCGCCTCGACCCGCTGCTGCCCGTGCGCGGCAATGGCGCGCTCGAGCCGGTTGGCGCGGGCGGCGCTCTGCTCGAGGATGTGGCTGCCGGCCATCGCCATGAAGCGCGTAAACAGCTGGTTGTTCTTGGCGAAGTCGGCGTGGCCGAGCACGTGCGCGGTGACCAGGGTGTTTTCGGCCAGCGTATTTTGATCGAGCATGAACGCATGGCACGGGTCGCCCGGAAACATGACCTCGAAGATCTTCGAATGCCCCATGTGCTGGCGTACCAGCTGGTGGATGTAGCGTACCCCGAACGACCAGTGGCGCATGCGCACCGGCAAGCCGTAGACGGCGATCTCGAGCATGAAATTGTTCGGCACCAGGTCGAAATTGACGGGGTAGAAGTCCATCCCCAGTTCGACCGCGAGGGCCTCGATGCGCTCGGCATACTCGGCCAGGCGGCGCTGGCAGTCGTTCGGCGCGCTCATCGGGTAACCTG
>JARXKM010000094.1:0-9784 GCA_030272785.1 Pseudomonadota bacterium | reverse complement strand
CGCCAACTGCGGGGCCGCCTGCGCAGCGTCGGCGCCGGCTTCCTGGATGAAGAACTTGCGCAGCGCGCGCCAGACGTCATCCGGGTTGGCCAGCACGCTGCTGCCGATCGGCAGGCCGCGCCGCTCCAGCTCGTTGCACAGGCGCCGCATCTCGGTGTCGAGCGAGCGCGGCATGCCGGGCAGGGTCTCGATATAGCCGATATAGTTGAGCATGCCGGCCAGCTCGGACAGCGCGGCGTTGGCGGCGGCGCGGTCTTCGCTGAAGTTTTCGCCGTCGGAGGCGTAGAACAGATAGACGTTGTCGTGCGCCGCGTCGAGCTCGCCGCGTACCAGCTCGAGCACCAGGCGAAACGCGCTCGACGCGATGGTGCCGCCGCTGCCGGAAACCTGGAAGAATTCGGCCTCGCTGAATTCCCAGGCGCGCGTGGTGTGGGCGATGAAGCGGGTCTGGACCTTGGCGTACTTGCGGCGGATCCCCTGCAGCGCGAAGAAAAAGAAGGACTTGGCCAGCTTGCGTTCGAGCAAGGTCATGCTGGCCGAGACGTCGATGACGAAGAACACCACGGCGCTGGTACTGGGCCGCTGGCGCAGGACGATCTGGCGGAAGCGCAAATCGTCGTTGGTAAACGGCACCGGGTTCACTTGCACGGCGCGCCGCTTGATCGCCTCCTTGACGGTGCGGCGCCGGTCCAGCCGCGATGGCGCGCCGCGCTTGTCCCAGCCTTCGCGCACCAGTTCGGGGCTGTCGACACGCGTGTTCGACTTCGGCTTCAGGTCGGGCAGCTTGAGCTCTTCCCAGATCCAGTCCATCACCTCGTCGACGGAGAACTCCAGCAGCAGGCTCACTTCGCCCTCGCCATTGCCACCCTGGCCACCCTGGCCACCCTGGCCGCCCTGGCCGGCGTCGCTCTGGCCGGCATCGTTCGGCGGGCCCGGATGCAGGACGTCGCCGGGCTGGCCGTCGCCCTGGCCGGCGCCGCTGTCGGTGCGGCTGTCGGCCAGGCGGAAGCGCGCGTGTTCGAGCAGGCGCACCGGAATCTGCACGGTGCGCTGCTGCGAGCCGGTGATCAGGTCGGGGCCGGCGATCAGGTCGGGCAAATGCGCGTGCACCGCCTCGCGCACCTTGTCGTTGTGGCGCAACCAGTCGCGCGCCCCGCGCGAGAACAGGTCGTACCAGGCTGTGTTGATGGTCGCCGTCACGCCGTTTCTCCCCGATGGTCAGTGTGAGCCAGTGTGGGCCAGTTTGGCGATGCTTGCAGACTATTCCTGCGCCAGCAAGGTCGTCACGTAATTGAGCGCTTCGCGCGCGCTGTGGCTGTCGTAGCCGTATTCGTCGACCAGCCGTTTTTCCACCGCCGACACCTTGGTGCGCACGTCGTCGTCCGGGCGCTTGGCCGAACTGACCAGCCGCAGCACGTCGCGGCGCTGCTCGAACAGGTACTGCTGGACCGCCTCGTTGAGCTGCAGGTGGCTGTCGAGGCCGAATTTGACGCCGCGCTTGTAGGCGCCCATCGCCTTGCGCACCACTTCCTGGCGGAACGACTGCTTGCCCGATTCGGAAATGTGGATCTTGTCCTCGACCGCGCGCAGGAAGCGCTCGTCCGGACGACGTTCCTCGTTGGTGATCGGGTCCTTGATCTGCCGGTTGTCGAGCATGGCCTCGACCTCGTCGAGATATTTGTTGAGCAGGTCCTGCGCTTCCTGCTCGAACGACACGAACAGCGCCTTGTGGACGTCTTCCTTGACCCAGCGGTTGTAGAAGTCCTTGCGCGTGAGCACCAGGAAGTCGACCCAGCGGCGTTTCTTTTTCGGGTCGATGCGGGCGTCGCTCTCGATGCCGTCCTTGAGCGCGAGCAGCACGTCCATCGTCGACAGGCTTTTTTGGTTCGACTGGATGATCGCGTTCGACAGCGCGTTGATGACGAAGCGCGGCGACACCCCGGCCAGCCCTTCGTCGGGCGCCTTGTCGCGCTCCTTGACGCGCCGCACGTCGGCGCGGTTGACGCCGTCGACCTCCTCGTCGGCATGGATGCGCACCTTGCGCACCAGTTCGACCTCCTTGTCGTCGGCGTCCTGGATGCGGCTGAGGATGGCGAACACGGCCGCCGCATGCAGCACGTGCGGGTCGAGGTGGACATCGCGAAACGCCGGCGCCGCCGACGAAATGAGCTTGTGGTAGATGCGCGCCTCTTCGCGGTAATTGAGCGTGTAGGGCACCTGGATGATCACCATGCGGTCGAGCAGCGCCTCGTTTTCGCTCTCTTGCAAGAACTTGCGGAATTCGGCCAGATTGGTGTGCGCGAGGATGGTCTCGTCGAGGTAGATCAGCGGAAAACGCGACACCTTGACGTTCTTTTCCTGCGTCAGGGTCAGCAGCAGGTAGAGGAATTCGCGCTTGACCTTGAGGATCTCGATCATTTCGAGCACGCCGCGGCTGGCCGCGTAGACGGCACCGGACCACGACCAGGCGCGCGGGTCGCCTTCGTCGCCGTATTCGGCCACCTTGGACAGGTCGACCGAGCCGACCAGGTCGGCCAGGTCGGCGGTGGTCGGATCGTGCGGCGCGTAGGTGCCGATGCCGCTGCGGCCGGCTTCGGAGATGAAGAAGCGCTCGACCGGCATCTGCATGAAATCGCCGGCGAATTGGTCTTCGAGGCGGGCGCGGCAATGCGGACACAGTTCGCCGGCGATGTCGATGCCGTAGGTGTTGCGGCAGCTGGCGCGCATGCTGTGCGGCACCAGGTGGAGCGGCGACTCGTGCACCGGGCAGCCGGCGATGGCGTACTGGGCGCCGTCGTCGGTGTAGCTGTATTCTTCCAGGCCGCGCTTGAGCAGGATCACCAGGGTCGACTTGCCGCCCGAGGGCGGGCCGAGCAGCAGCAGCAGGCGGCGGCCCACTTCGGAGCCGGCGGCGGCGGCCTTGAAGTAGTCGATCACGCGCTCGATGGCGTCGTCGATGCCGAACAGTTCGTCCTCGAACAGTTTGCAGTGGCAACGGCCGTCGCCGTCCTGGACGAAGGTGGCGCGGATCATGTCCCAGATGTATTGATGGGAGCTGCGCGCGACGCGTTGCGGCGCCAGCGCCAGGATCTCGTGCATGAAGGCCGCAAACCGGCCCGACCAGTGGCCGGCCCGGTGCTGCCGGGTGAACAGGCTCAGGCTTTCGATAAAGCTGTCTTGCTTGAGGCTGTCCAGCTTGAGACTGTCAAGCTTGAGACTGTCCTGCTCTGCGGGACGGTAATGCGGGTCATCGCCTGGTAGCGTCACGTTTCCTCCGGTTCGAGTGCGCGCGTCGGCAAATCGCACCATGCCGCGCCTGAAACCAGTATCGGCCTGGCGTGCATTTGGCGGGTGAGGAGCGTCAACAAGCAGGATCGAACCAGTTGGCGCTTTGGAGGACTAAGGGGGCGAAAAAGGCGCAGTGGCCGCACCCGGGCGCGTGGCGTCCGGGCGGGAAGATCGGCGTCAGGGCGCCGCTTGTGCGTGCAAATAGTGCGCGGCGGCGAGGAAGTCGGCCGCGCCGATGTCGGCCAGCTCGAGCACCCGGGCATCGCCGAACAACGCGAAATTGCGGTCAATCGAGCGGATGTAGGCCGGGTCATAGTGATCGACCAGCAGCTCGTCGACCAGTTGCGGCATCTGCCCTTGGTTGGCCATGGCATGCCAGGCGCTGATCCTGGCGCGCCCGTGCAGCTTGACCAGGCACTCGAGCTGGGCGTTGAGGGTGGTGGGATCGGCGGTGAAATGGTGGTAGTCCTCCATCAGCAGGCGCACCCGGTTCGGCCGCGACAAGGCCAGCGAGATGCACGGCGACAGGCGCATCTGTTCCATCACCGCGTCGGGCACGCGCAGGTTGCCGACCTTCTTGCTTTCGGACTCGACGAACACCGGCCGCGCCGGGTCGAAGTGGCGCAGCTTGTCCCACACCATCGTCTCGAACATCTTTTGCGACGGCTGCGGCTGGCTCGGCAGGCCGCCCAGCACCGAGCCGCGGTGGGCGGCCAGCTGTTCGAGGTCGAGCACCTGGGCGCCGATCGCATCGAGCACCTCGAGCAGGCGGCTCTTGCCGCTGCCGGTGGTGCCGCAGATGACCTGGAAGGCCAGCGGCGGCGGCGCCGACAACGCCAGGCTGACGTGCGCGCGGTAGTCCTTGTAGCCGCCGTCGAGCTGGATCGCCGGCCAGCCGATCTTGGCCAGCACGTGCGCCAGCGCGCCGCTGCGGTTGCCGCCGCGCCAGCAATAGATCAGCGGCTTCCAGTCGCGCGGCTGGTCGATCCACAGCTGCTCGATGTGGCGCGCGATGTTGCGCGACACCAGCGCGGCGCCGACCTTCTTGGCCTCGAAGGCGTTGACTTGCTTGTACATGGTGCCGACGCGGATCCGTTCGGCGTCGTTGAGCACCGGGCAGTTGATGGCGCCGGGAATATGGTCGAGCGCGAACTCGGACTCGCTGCGCGCATCGATGATGGCGTCGAACTGGCCGAGCATCGGCAGGACATCGGAAAAATTCAACAGGGCCGGATATTTCATCGCGCTTTGATCAGTGGAAGGAATGTCGGCCAGATGTTGGCCAGGATGGTCGGATGGGCTTGCGCGGTCGGATGCAGGCGGTCGGCCTGAAACAGCGCCGGCTGCTCTGCGACGCCGTCGAGCATGAACGGCACCAGCGGCGCCTTCAGCTGGGTCGAGACGGTCTTGTACATGGCGAAAAAGCGTTCGGTGTAGTCGCGCCCGTAGTTGGGCGGCATGCGCATGCCCACCAACAACACCTGGGCATGGCTGGCGCGGGCCAGGCCGACCATCGCGCGCAGGTTGGCCTCGGCGGCGGCGACCGGCAAGCCGCGCAGGCCGTCGTTGGCGCCCAGTTCGATCACCACCAGCGCCGGATGGTATTGGGCCAGCAGCGCCGGCAGGCGCACCCGTCCGCCGCTGGTGGTGTCGCCGCTGATGCTGGCGTTGACGACGGCGGCGTCGATCTTTTCGGCCTTCAGGTGCTGCTCGAGCAGCGCGACCCAGCCGCTGCCGCGCGCCAGGCCGTATTCGGCAGACAGGCTGTCGCCCAGCACGAGCACGGTTTTTGGTGCAGAATGGGCCAGCGCGGCGGCGGCCAGCAGCAGCGCGCCGAGCATCCATCTAGTGAGAAAAGCAAGCATGCGTGACATCCCTGAAGTGGCAAACCAAGTTACAAAACCAGTAAAAAACGAAGCGGCAATGAATGCGGTCGGCGACCATGCCAGGGCGCCCGCGGCGATCGACGTGCGCGGCCTGTCGAAGCGGGTCGCCGACGCCAGCGGCGAGCTGACCATCCTGCACAGCGTGGATTTTACAGTGCAACCGGCCGAGACGCTCGCCATCGTCGGCGCCTCCGGTTCCGGCAAGTCCACCTTGCTGGGCCTGCTGGCGGGGCTCGACAGTCCGTCGAGCGGCACGGTGGTCCTCGACGGCGTCGATATTTTCGCGCTCGACGAGGACGGCCGCGCGCGCCTGCGCATGGCCAAGCTCGGTTTCGTGTTCCAGTCGTTCCAGCTGCTGGCGCACCTGACGGCGTTAGAGAACGTCATGCTGCCGCTCGAACTGCGCGGCGACGCCGACGCGCGCGCCAAGGCCACTGCGATGCTGGGACGGGTTGGGCTGGCGAGCCGGCTCAAGCACTATCCGAAGTTCCTGTCGGGCGGCGAGCAGCAGCGGGTGGCGCTGGCGCGCGCTTTCGTGCCCGAGCCACCGCTGCTGTTCGCCGACGAGCCGACCGGCAGCCTCGACGCGGCCACCGGCGAAGCGGTGATCCAGCTGATGTTCGAGCTCAACCGCGAGCGCGGCTCGACCCTGGTGCTGGTCACGCACGACACCTCGATCGCGGCGCGCTGCGCGCGCACCATCACGATAGCGGCGGGCCGGCTGGTTTGAAAGGCTGAGCGCGGTTCGCCACCAGCTCGTTGAGTACCGCGCGCGCCGCGGCGGGCAGCTCGCCGGCGCACAGGCCGATCGGGCCGATGCCCTGCGCGACCAGGCGGTCGGCGGCGGCGCCGTGCATCCACACCGCGCCGAGCGCCGCCGCGCGCGCCGGCCAGCCCTGCGCCAGCAGGCTGCCGCACATGCCGGACAGGACGTCGCCGGTGCCGGCGGTGGCCAGGCCCGGATTGCCGCTGGTATTGACCACCACCGCGCCGCCAGGGGTGGCGATCACGCTGCCCGAGCCCTTCAGCACCACCACCGCGTTGAAGCGGGCGGCGATGGCGCGCGCCGCCGCCAGCCGGTCGTGCTGGATCTCGGCGCTGGTGACGCCGAGCAGGCGCGCCGCTTCGAGCGGATGGGGCGTGAGCACGCTGGCGCCGGCGCGCCCGGTCAGCCGCGTTTGCAGCTCGACGCTGGCGGCGATCAGGTTGAGCGCGTCGGCGTCAATCACCAGCGCGGCGTCGCCGGCCAGCGCCTTGGCCAACAGGCCCATCGCGTAGGCCGAGCCGCCCATGCCGGGGCCGACCACCAGGGTGCCGCTCTCGAGCGGGTAGGCGGAGGCGACGCGGAACATGATTTCGGGCTGGACGCTGTCGAACGCCGGGCCGGGATCGATGGCCGCCACCAGCACCCGGCCGGCGCCGGTGTAGAGCGCCGCGCGCGCCGCCAGCATCGCCGCGCCGGCCATGCCGTGGGCGCCGCCGACGATGGCGACATCGCCGAAACTGCCCTTGTGGGTGTTGTTGGCGCGCGCTTGCAGGTGGCGCGCGAACAGCGCCGGCGCGTTCAGTTCGGCCGCGGCCGGCGGCAGGTGTTCGAGCTGGTCGGGCCCGACGCCGAGCGCATCGAGCTGCACCGTGCCGGCATAGTCGCGCCCCTCGTAAGTGTGCAGGCCGGGCTTGTCGGCGAGGAAGGTGAGGGTGCGGCCGGCACGCAGCGCCACGCCGTGCGGGCCGACCACGGCGCCGGTGTCGGCATCGAGCCCGCTCGGCACATCGAGCGCCAGCACCGTCCAGCCGCGCGCATCGATGGCCTGCACCAGGCTGCGCGCGTCGCCTTCGAGCGGGCGCGCCAGGCCGATGCCGAACAGGCCGTCGACCACCAGCCCGGGCGCACCTTCCGGCAGCGCATCGAGAAAGCGCACCTGACCATCCATGGCGCGCACCAGCGCCTGCGCCGTTTCGGCCGACACCGGCTGCGCGCCGGGCAGGTGGATCACCGAGACGTCGACGCCGGCGCTGGCGTGCGCCAGGTTGGCGGCCGCCTCGAGCGCGTCGCCGCCGTTATTGCCCGGGCCGGCGAGCAGCAGCACGGTGCGGTTGGCCTGGCCGGCCAGCAGGGCGAGCGCGACGTTGGCGGCGGCCTGGCCGGCGCGCTGCATCAGCGTGCCCGGTTCGAGCGTGGCGGCGGCGGCGCGTTCGATGGCGCGGACCTGGTCCACAGTATACAGAGGCTTCATGAGTTTCCTTGGGCATGGCGGGGCGCGATTTTGCGCCAATAGCATGCATTTTCGCTAAATTTTCGGTTTGGGGCGAATACAATACGCACGACAGCATCGACAGCGCGAGGAGCGGGCATGGATTGGCAGTTCTGGATAGACCGCGGCGGCACGTTTACCGACATCGTCGCGCGCCGCCCCGACGGCACGCTGGCGACCCACAAGCTGCTCTCGGAGGACCCCGAGCGCTACCGCGACGCGGCGGTGGCCGGCATCCGCCACCTGCTCGGGCTGGCCGCCGGTGCGCCGATGCCGGTCGAGCGCATCGAGGCGGTCAAGATGGGCACCACGGTGGCCACCAACGCGCTGCTCGAGCGCAAGGGTGAGCCGACCGCGCTGGCCATCACGCGCGGCTTTCGCGACGCCTTGCGGATCGCCTACCAGAACCGGCCGCGATTGTTCGAGCGCCACATCGTGCTGCCCGAACTGCTGTATTGCCAGGTGATCGAGATCGACGAGCGGGTCGGCGCCGATGGCGAGCTGCTGCGCCCGATCGACGAGGCGGCCACGCGCGCCGCGCTGCAGGCGCTGTACGACCAGGGCCTGCGCTCGCTGGCCATCGTGTTCATGCACGGCTACCGGTTCACCGAACACGAAGCGGCGGCGGCGCGCATCGCCGGCCAGATCGGGTTTACGCAGATTTCGGTGTCGCACCGGGTCAGTCCGATGATGAAACTGGTCGCGCGCGGCGACACCACTGTCGTCGACGCCTACCTGTCGCCGATCCTGGGCCGCTATGTCGACCAGGTCGCCGCCCAGCTGCCGGGGGTGAATCTGCAGTTCATGCAGTCGAACGGCGGCCTGACCGACGCGCGCGCGTTTCACGGCAAGGACAGCATCCTGTCCGGGCCGGCCGGCGGCATCGTCGGCATGGTGCGCGCCAGCGCGCTGGCCGGCTTCGAGCGGGTGATCGGCTTCGACATGGGCGGCACCTCGACCGACGTGTCGCACTATTCGGGCGAGTTCGAGCGGGTGTTCGACACCCAGGTGGCCGGGGTGCGCATGCGCGCGCCGATGATGAGCATTCACACGGTCGCCGCAGGCGGCGGCTCGGTGCTGCATTTCGACGGCAGCCGCTACCGGGTCGGGCCCGACAGCGCGGGCGCCAATCCGGGCCCGGCCAGTTACCGGCGCGGCGGCCCGCTGGCGCTCACCGACTGCAATCTGATGCTCGGCAAGATACAGCCGGCGCATTTCCCGCAGCTGTTCGGCGAAGGCGGCCGCCAGGCGCTCGACCGCGACACGGTGCAGGCGCAGTTCGCCGCCATGGCGCGTGCGATCGGCGCCGCGACCGGCGCCACGCCGGCGCCCGAGCAGGTGGCCGAGGGTTTCATCCGCATCGCGGTCGGCAACATGGCCAACGCGATCAAGCAGATTTCGGTGCAGCGCGGGCACGATGTTACCGAATATACGCTGACCAGTTTCGGCGGCGCCGGCGGCCAGCACGCCTGCCTGGTGGCCGACGCGCTGGGCATGACGACGGTGTTCGTGCATACGCTGGCCGGCGTGATGTCGGCCTACGGCATGGGCCTGGCCGACCAGACGGCGATGCGCGAAGCGGCGGTCGAACAGCGGCTCGACGAGGCCGCGCCCGGCGCGCTGGCGCACCGGCTCGATCAACTAGCCGACCGCGTGCGCGGCGAACTGCTGGCGCAAGGCGTGGCCGGCGCGCGCATCACGCTGGTGCGGCGGGTGCATTTGCGCTACGAAGGCACCGATTCGGCCATCATCGTGTTGTTTGGCGACGCCGCCGAAATGCAGGCGCAATTCGAAGCGGCCTACAAGCGGCGTTTCTCGTTCCTGATGCCGGGCAAGGCGCTGGTGGTGGAAGCGCTGTCGGCGGAGGCCATCGGCGCCGCGGCCGCACCGCCGGAAACAGTGGTGGCGGCCGCGCCGCGCGCCGCCGCGCTGGCGCCGCGCGAGACGGTGCGCATGTTCTGCGCCGACGCGTGGGTCGACACGGCGCTGCACCGGCGCGCCGACCTGCGCATCGGCGACGTCGTCAACGGCCCGGCCATCATCGCCGAGGACAACGCCACCACGGTGGTCGAACCTGGCTGGCAGGCGCAGGTCACGCCGCACAACCACATCGTCATGACGCGCATCGCGGCGCTGCCGGCGCGGCGCGCGATCGGCACCAGCGCCGACCCGGTGATGCTGGAGGTTTTCAACAACCTGTTCATGTCGATCGCCGAGCAGATGGGGCTGCGCCTGCAGAACACCGCGTACTCGGTCAACATCAAGGAGCGGCTCGATTTCAGCTGCGCGCTGTTCGACGCCGACGGCAACCTGATCGCCAACGCGCCGCACATGCCGGTGCACCTGGGCTCGATG
>JARXKM010000478.1 GCA_030272785.1 Pseudomonadota bacterium | reverse complement strand
GCCGCCTTGTGGCCGAGCGAGCGGCGGTGCTTGAACACCGAGTAGAACATCACGCCGAACACGGCCACGAAGATGATCACGCAGACCACCATCATCCAGGTGTGCAGGTCGTAGATCTCGGCCGCGATCCGCGTCACGGGTGGTTGCAGGTTCAGCTGGTACTCAACTGGACGCCCCGTCACTTCCGGCCCGGCCAGGGCCGGCAAGCTGGCGCTGATCGCCAGACCGAGCATCAAGGCTTGAAGTCGCTTTGCATATGTCATGTTTTCCCCAACCACCCAAAAATAAAGATCTTTTTTTATCGTCGACGAGCCGTATTTCGACCGCCGCCGCACTCCCGAACCATTCGCGCAAAAAGGCCCCGAGCCGCGCCGGCCGCAACAAATGCGCCGGATTCGGCTGGAACCGTGACAGCGACTGGCGGGGCACTGTTGCCCTGCGCCACACGCTGGCTTGCTTTTTCTGCTGTCGACCCCATGTTCATATTGACGCCGGGGCTGCCTGTTTTTACGGCAGCTGCCGCGAGAGTCGACAAAATTAGTCGTTGATTATACTCAAGGAGTGGCATAACCATCAAGGGTAATTGGACCGCTCCATAGTCAAGGCGCCGCTTTATTGTCCCTCGCGGCGCATTTTGCACGGCCTTTGCACGCCCTTGGCAAGCCCTTTGCACGCCCTTGCGCAATCTCGCAGTCTTCTAGCGGCGCGGTTGGAACCGCACGATGGCCTCGCCGGCCGCCGTCACGCGCGGCGCCGGGCGGAACGCGTGGCCGTAAATCACCTCGAACGTCAGCGCCAGCTTGCCGTCGGCGCGGCGCTGGCGCGCCAGCGCCGCCTGCAGCCGCTGCCCGGCGGCGCGCCCCATCAGGCCGGCACGGCGCGTCGCCAGCGGGTTGCCGCCCAGCGCACGCGCGTCCGCCAGCAGCGCCTGCACCGTGTCGTACGTGACGGTGATCGCCTCCATGTCCATCACCGGGGTCGAAAAGCCGGCCGCGACGAGCTGGTCGCCGAAGTCGTGCATGTCGACGAACGGCAACACGTGCGCATGGCCGTCGACCTCGGCAAAGGCGGCGCGCAGCTCGCGCAGGGTATCCGGGCCGAAAGTGGAAAACATCAGCAGGCCCTCGGCGCGCAGCACGCGGCGCCATTCGGCGAACACGCGATCGGGCTGCGGATGCCAGTGCAGCGCCAGGTTTGACCACACCAGGTCGATCGAGTTCGGGCCGAACGGCAGATCGCCAAAGTCGCCGGCCAGCACGTCGATGCCGGCCTTGGCTGGCAGCAAGCGGTGCAGCAGCGACTTGGCCGCCGACGCCGGCGGGCGCGCCGCTGCCGCCATCGCCGGCGCGGCGTCGAGGCCGAGCACCTGGGCGGCCGGATAATCCTTCTGCAGCAGCGCCAGGTCGGCGCCGGCGCCGCAGCCGGCGTCGAGCACGCGCTGCGGCGCGATCTTCACCAGCGCGAGACGCTCGTGCATGCGGCTGGCGATTTCGCGCCGCAAAAACGCCGCCGGCGCCACCCGCGCGGGCGTGGCAAACAGGCGGCGCACCCGCGCCAGGTCGATCGGCGCGCTCAATGTGGACGGGGGATGTGGCGAAACCATGGGCGTAGCGCGGTGAAATGAGATAATGCGGCAGTGTACATGGTTGTTCCATCTTTGTTCGGAGGCCGGGCCGATGATGCCAGCGAGCTTGCAGCAATGGCTGCGCCGCCTGCCGCGCGCGCTGCTGCCGTCGTCGTGCGCGCTGTGCGGCGGGCGCTGCGACGGCGCCGTGTGCCGGCCCTGCCACGCCCAGTTCATCACGCACGCGCCGCGCTGCCCGCGCTGCGCCAATCCGGCCGGCGCCGCCGACGCCGATGGCGGGCGCGTGTGCGGCGCCTGCCTGGCGCAGCGGCCCGCCTTCGACGCCACCCTGGCCGGCACCGACTACCAGGCCCCGCTCGACCAGTTGGTGCTGCAGCTCAAATTCGGCGGCAAGCTGGCGCTGGCGCCGTGGTTCGCCGAGGTACTGCGCGACAGCGTGCTGGCGCGGCGCGGCTTTTTGCTGCCGAACGTGCTGTGCCCGGTGCCGCTGGGACCGCAGCGGCTCGCCGAGCGCGGCTTCAACCAGGCGCTCGAGGTGGCCCGTCCGCTGGCGCGCCACCTCGGCATCCCGCTGCGCGCGCGGCTGGCGATCCGCGCGCTCGACACGCCGGCGCAATCGAGCGTGGCGCCGGACCAGCGCCGCAGTAACATCCGCAACGCTTTCATCGTCGCGCCCGATGCGCTGGCGATGGTACGCGGCCAGCACATCGGCATCGTCGACGACGTCATGACGAGCGGGCACACGCTGGGCGAACTGGCGGCCACGTTCAAGCGCTTCGGCGCCGCGCGCGTGAGCAACCTGGTGTTCGCCCGCACCCCGCCCCACTAGTTTACTGAACTACTTACTGATCTACCCAAGGAGAAGCACTTGTTCCACGTCGTCCTGGTCGAACCCGAGATCCCGCCGAATACCGGCAACATCATCCGCCTGTGCGCCAACACCGGCGCCCAGCTGCACCTGATCGAGCCGCTCGGCTTCCCGCTCGACGACGCCAAGATGCGCCGCGCCGGCCTCGATTACCACGACTACGCGACCATGAAGGTGCACAAGGACTGGGACGCCTTCATCGCCGCCACCCGGCCCGACCCGGCGCGCATGTTCGCGCTGACCACGCACGGCTCGTCGCCGTTCGCCGCGGCCACTTTTCAGCCGGGCGACGTGTTCGTGTTCGGTTCCGAAACGCGCGGGCTGGCGCCGGCGCTGCGCGATTCGTTCGCGCCGGCCCAGCGCATCCGCCTGCCGATGCGGCCCGATAACCGCAGCCTGAACCTGTCGAACACGGTGGCGGTGGTGGTGTTCGAGGCGTGGCGCCAGAACGGCTA
>JARXKM010000477.1 GCA_030272785.1 Pseudomonadota bacterium | reverse complement strand
CGATCACCACCAGCACGCCGGCCAGGCCGAGTTCCTCGCCGATCACGGCGAGCAGGAAGTCGGTGTGCGCCTCGGGCAGGTAGTGCAGCTTTTCGACGCTGCCGCCCAGGCCGACGCCAAACAGCTCGCCGCGGCCGAAGGCGATCAGCGAGTGGGTCAGCTGGTAGGCCTTGTTCATCGCATTGTCTTCCTGCCACGGGTCGAGGTAGGCGAACATGCGCGCGCGGCGAAACGGCGAAAGCGCGATGATGGTGCTGAAAATGAGCACCAGCAGAGCGCCGATGCCGCCGAACCAGATCGCGTTGATCCCGCCGAGGAACAGGATGCCCATGGCGATGCAGACGATCACGCCGAACGCGCCCAGGTCCGGCTCCATCAGCAGCAGCAGGCCGACCAGGCCGATCGCGCCGGCCATCGGCAGGAAGCCCTTGGTCAGCTTGTGCATGTATTCCTGCTTGCGCACCGTGTAGTCGGCCGCGTACAGCACCGCCACCACTTTCATCATTTCGGACGGCTGCAGGTTGAACAACTTGAGATTCAGCCAGCGCTTGCCGCCGTTGACGGTCACGCCCAGGCCCGGCACGAACACCAGCATCAGCAGCACCAGGGTGGCGACGAACAGCCACGGCGCCAGGTGCTGCCAGGTCGCCACCCTGATGCGGAATACGAACAGGCCGGCCAGCAGCGAGACGGCGATGAAGACCGCCTGGCGCTGCAGGAAATAGGTATTTTTATAGTTGGCGAACTTGGGCGAGTCCGACAGCGAGATCGACGCCGAATACACCATCACCATCCCGAACAGCATCAGCAGCACGGTGACCCACACCAGCGGCTGGTCGTATTCCATCATCTTCGAGACGCGCGCGCGCCCGCTGGTGAGGGCGTCGGAAGACGCGCCGGAGAAGGAGAACGGGAGCTGGAAAGCCATCAGATGTCCTGACCTTTGGCCGCCGCCAGTTCGCGCACGGCGGCGACGAACACCTGCGCGCGGTGCGCGTAGTTGGCGAACATGTCAAGGCTGGCGCAGGCCGGCGACAACAGCACCGCGTCGCCCGGCCGGGCCAGTGCGGCGCCGCGCTGGACCGCCTCGCCCAGGCTGCGGCAGTCGACCAGGTCGACGCCGGACGGCTCGAGCGCGGCGCGCAGCTTGGGCGCGTCGCGCCCGATCAGCAGCACCGCACGCACGTAGCGCGAGGCCGGCTCGGCCAGCGGCTCGAAATCCTGGCCCTTGCCGTCGCCGCCGGCGATCAGCACAATGCGTTGGTCGGCGCCGGCGAACGCCTTGCCCAGGCCATTCAATGCCGCCACGGTGGCGCCGACGTTGGTGCCCTTGCTGTCGTCGTAATAGTCGACGCCGTCGATGGCGGCCACCAGTTCGACCCGGTGCGGCTCGCCCTTGTAGTCGCGCAGGCCGTGCAGCAGCGCCGCCATCGGCAGGCCGATGGCGCGGCACAGCGCCAGCGCGGCGAGCGCGTTGGTAGCGTTGTGCAGGCCGCGGATGTGCAGCGCGTCGGCCGGCATCAGGCGGCTGACCACCACGTCGACCGGCTCGGCCGCTTCATGCTTCTTGCGCTTCTTGTCGCTCGCTTCGCCGGCCAGCGCGGTGGCCAGCCACAGCACGCCGCGCTCGTTGACCAGGCCGAAGTCGCCCGCCTCGGCCGGCGCGCCGGCGCCGAAAGTGACCGCCGGCGCTGCCGGCGTGGCCATGCGCATGACGGTTGCGTCGTCGCGATTGAGCACGCGCACGGTATGCTGGCCGAAGATGCGCGCCTTGTCGGCGGCGTAGGCGGCCATGTCGCCGTGCCAGTCGAGGTGATCCTGGGTGATATTGAGCACGGTGGCGGCGTCGGCCTCCAGGCTGAAGGTGGCGTGCAGCTGGAAGCTCGACAGCTCGAGGATCCAGGCCTGCGGCAGCTTGTCGTGTTCGAGCGCCTCGCGCAGCACGTCCAGCGCGGCCGGGCTGATGTTGCCGGCCAGGCGGGCCGTCATGCCGGCGCGTTCGCACAGCAGGCCGGTCAGGCTGGTGACGGTGGTCTTGCCGTTGGTGCCGGTGATGGCGATGACCTTCGGCGCGTAGCCGCGTTCGGCCTTCAGCTGCGCCAGCGCCTGGGCGAACAGCTCGATCTCGCCCCATACCGGGATGCTTTTCTCGCGCGCGCTCGGCACGATGGTACGCAGTTCGCGCTGCGGCGCCAGGCCGGGGCTGAGGGTGACGAAGTCGATCCCCTCGAGCAGCGCGTCGGAGAACTCGCCGCAGACGAATTCGACGCCCGGCACGGCGGTGCGCAGCTGCTGCAGGCGCTGCGGCTCGGTGCGGGTGTCTGCCACGCGCACGCCGGCGCCGCAACGGGCCAGCCATTGCGCCATTGCGAGACCGGACTCGCCGAGCCCCAGCACCAGCGCGGTTTTGCCTGCATGGGTAGTCATCGGCGTCATCAGCGCAGCTTCAGTGTGGACAGGCCGATCAGGACCAGCATCATCGTCACGATCCAGAATCGCACGACAACCTTGGTCTCTTTCATGCCCTTTTGTTCGAAATGGTGGTGCAGCGGTGCCATTCGGAACACCCGCCGGCCGACTCCGTAGCGTTTCTTGGTGTACTTGAACCAGGCCACCTGGATGATCACCGACAGCGTCTCGGCGACGAACACGCCGCCCATGATGAACAGGACGATCTCCTGGCGCACGATGACGGCGATGGTGCCGAGCGCGCCGCCCAGCGCCAGCGCGCCGACGTCGCCCATGAACATCTGCGCCGGATGGGCGTTATACCAGAGGAAGGCGAGTCCCGCGCCGGCCATCGCGCCGCAGAAGATCAGCAGTTCGCCGGCGCCCGGGATGTGCGGGATGAACAGGTATTTCGAGTAGGTCGCGCTGCCGGTCAGGTAGGCGAACAGGCCGAGCGCCGAGCCGACCATCA
>JARXKM010000476.1 GCA_030272785.1 Pseudomonadota bacterium | reverse complement strand
AGCTGCAGCAGCATGCTGGGAGCGCGCGCACGCTGATCCATCACCGCATGGGGCAGAAACCAGATGTACGGAGTCAGCACGAAGATGGCCGCCCATAACATCACCCGTGGCAGGCCGCGCATCAGATCGAGGCTTGCCAGGCCGCACAACAGCGTTTCCAGCGCCAGCAGCGTGACCAGCGGCCGCCGCGCCAGCAGGCTCTGCGGCGAGCGGCGCACCCAGTACAGCGCGCCGGTCGCCGCGCCGAACAGCAGCACCAGAAATCCGGTCGCCAGCGCAACTGAGGACAGATCGGTCAGCTGGTCCTGCGCCAGGACCGCCGCGATGTTGTCCAGCGTATCGTTCTCGCCGAGTGCGGTGCCAAGCAAGGCCGTCACCCACGTGGCGGCGAACAGGATGGCCGCGCGCCGGCCAGGCAGCAGCGCCGCGGCCATCGCCGCGCAGACCGCCAACACGCTCGGCCAGTTGCCGAGATGGGGCGCGACGGCCAGCAAGGCCAGCAAGCTCATGAGCAGCTGGCCGAGCGGGCGCTGGGCGTGCGCGATGAACGGCTCGCGCGCATCGATGGCCAGGAAGCGCCGCAGACGCGAGCCGCCTGGCGCTTTGCCGCCCGCGACGGGAATGCCGCGCTCGGCGGAGGGGGAGGCGGGCGTCGTCACGCTGCGGCATCCTCGAGCAATTGGCGCAGCGCCCGCCGGTCGACCTTGCCGCTGCCATTGAGCGGCATGGTTGCCAGCGCAATGATCCGGTTGGGCAGCATGTACGCCGGAATCCGCGAGCGCAATGCGTTGATGACCGTATCGGCATCGATGGTCGATGCGCCGACAAAAGCGACGATGCCGCGCGCCATGCCGTCCGCCAGCGGCCAGGCGACGGCGCCGACGACATCGGCGCCGGTAGCGACGCGCAGATGGGCATCGATTTCTTCCAATTCAACGCGATAGCCCAGCACCTTGACCTGGTTGTCGATGCGGCCAAGGCAATGAAAGCTGCCCGTGGCGTCGCGCAGCGCCAGATCGCCCGTCCGGTACCAGCGCTTGCCAGCGAAGGTTGGGAAACGTGCGGCGGTCAGCTCGGCGGCGCCCAGATACGCGTCGGCGAGCTGTTCGCCGGCAATCACGAGCTCGCCCGGCGTGCCGTCGGGCAGCGGCTGGCCGTGTTCGTCGACGACGGCGGCCTCGTTGCCGGGCAGCGGCGTGCCGATGGCGACGACGTCGCGCCCGGGCGTCAACGGCAAGGCCGCGCCCACCGGCTGCGCCAGGCAGAACACCGTCGCCTCGGTCGGGCCGTAGAGGTTGACGATGGTGCTGTTCGGCGCCGCCGCCTGCCAGGCGACGACGGTGCTCGCAGGCAGCTGTTCGCCGCCGAAGACGGTGACGCGCAAGGAGGCCAGGCTGTCCGGTGCCAGCGCCTTGACCTGCCGCAGCATGCCGGCCAGCGAGGGCACGGAGTTCCACACGGTCAGGCCGGAAGTGCGGGCAAATTTGACCGCGTTCATCACGGTGTTGGCGGGCAGAATATGCAGCGCGGCGCCGACTTCCCAGGTCGAAAACATGTTGTGCACCGAGAAATCGAAGCTCAGTTCGCAGGTTTCCAGCGCGCGGTCGCTGGCCCGGAGTCCAAGCCGCTCGGCAATCATCGTTACGTAATGGCGGGCGGCACCGGCGGAAATCATCACGCCCTTCGGGACACCGGTGGTGCCTGATGTGAAGATGATGTAGGCGGTGTCGGACGGCGCCATCGGTGCAGGTTCCTCCGGCGTGACCGGCGCCAGCGTGGCTAGTGCGACGAGGTCGGGCAGCTCGCCGGTATCATCCGTCACCAGCGTTTGGCCGGCGTGAATCAGCAGCGGCGGGCAGGCGGCGCGCAGGCGCTTGGTGAGCAATTTGGCGCCCTCGTCATCGGTAATGACAGCCGACAGCGCGCATTGGGAGAGCAAGGACAAGATCCGCTCTTCGGGCTGTTTCAAGCCGATTGGCACATAGGTCGCCCCCGCCCAGCACGCGCCAAGCAAGGCGACGCAGGCATCGACGCCGCGCGACGCGAGAATCCCGACGCGGGGTGGTTGCCCGTCGCTGCGCTGCCAGCCGGGGCTGCGCGTCAGGCAGGCGGCCAAACGGGCGGCTCGTTCGGCCAGTTCGCCGTAGGTCAGCGAGCGGTCTTTGCACACCACCGCTGGGGAGTCGGGATGCGCCAGGCAATGGCGATGGATGGCGCACGCCAGGTTGAAATTTTTGTGCAATGGAATAGTCATGGGATGCGTCGCTTGCCTCGGGTTGATCGCTTCGCGTCCGCGGACACCGCGCGCGCCCGAATGCCACCATAGGTCGAAAGGCGCTCATTATACTTGCACTGGGGTACGGGCAATCAAGATGGGCCGCTACGGCACAGGGCGTCCTGTGCGCGCGAGAAAACGCCGGGATCGGATTTGGCGCGGGCGGTTTGGCCAACCGTGCTCGGGGGAGCTTCGGCAGTTCGTTGGCGCCGATCTCCGTGCATCGCGGCGGCGGCATCTTCGCCACCCTCGGCAAGCTGGCGCGGCCGGCCTGCTCGACACGTCGCTGCCGCAGGTGCAAAGCGCGACGCTGGGCGCGCGATCGCTAAGTGCGACACCGCGTTAGCGACGATTAGGCGGTGCACCATCTGTACCGCGCAGCGCAGCGCGCCGACGCCGCAGACCGAGCGCTACGAGCAGAACGACCTCGAACTATACTGTGATTATCGGCTTTGCGCCGCACATCGTCATCCCACCGGAGCATCCTCGCCCTGTATTCGCTCGTCGACATTGATTGAACTTCGCGGCATATTTGTACGTCGTGCCCGAAGACATGCATTCGTCTTCGGTGCGCGCCATCACCTATACACGGCGGTTTAGGACATATCGTTATACACAACTCTGAGCGGCGCAGCTGACGTCTGAAAATCCTGTTTA
>JARXKM010000093.1 GCA_030272785.1 Pseudomonadota bacterium | reverse complement strand
TCTGGCCGTCGAACTGGCGGCGCTGGCGGTGCTGCGGCCGATGGCCGAGCCCTAGGTACTACGACACCGCAGGGACGGCGCCGGCCTGCCGTTGCGTCAACTCCTTGTGCACTTGTCTGGCCAGCAGCGCGGCGACAAAGGTGGAACCGACGACCACGTAGCCGACATTGGCAAACCCGGACAGCCGGCCGTCGGCGCCGGTGCTGACCAGGTGACCGGCGACGATCGTCGCGGCGCCGCCCGATAGCTGCTGGATGGCGGCGCTGATGGCGCTGAACGCGCCGCGCATGTGCTGCTCGGGCACGCCCGCGGCGAGCGCCTGGTACGGAATCATGCGCGAAAAAATCCCGATGAACATGAGCACATTGACCGTCACCACCACCGCCAGCGGCACCGCCGGCAGATGCGTATAAATGAGCACCATCACGCACGTCATGACGCTGCCGGCGAAAAACACCGGCATCTTTCCCACCGAGTCCGTCAGCTTGCCGATCAGCGGTCCGACAAAGATGGTGCACAGTCCCGTAATGAGATAGATGCTGGGCAGCCGCTCGACACCAATGCCGAGATTGTTGACGGTGAAAATGCTGCTGAACGGCATCAGCATGAAGCCGCCGGTGGTAAGCAGCGCGGTGGTGGCGAACGCCGGCAGGTGGCGCCGTTCGCGCACCGTTTTCATCAGATGCTGGAACGCGCTGCGATCCTCGGTGCCGTCGATGTGGGCGTTCACCGGTGCCATGCGCCAGGCGACCATCACTGCGCCGAGCCCGCCGATGGCGACCAGCAGGAAGAACGGCGCGTGCCAGTCCCAGCGATTCGACAGGTATAGCGCGACCGGAATGCCGAGCACCTGGCTGGCCGAAAAGGCAGTCTGGATGATGGCCATGACGCGGCCGCGCTGCTGCGGCACGAACAGGTCGGCGGCGATCGCCAGCACCACCGAGCCGATCACGCCGCCGAACACGCCGGTGAAGATCCGCGCGGCCAGCAGCGAGGCGAACGATTGCGCCAGGCCGCACCACAAGGTGCCGGCCAGGAAGCCGACATAGAAAAACAGCAGCATCTTCTTGCGGTCGAAGCGGTCGGCAAAGCCTGCCGCCAGCAAGCCGCTGATGCCGGCACTGAAGGCATAGGCCGATACCACCGCGCCGAAGCGCCCCGGCGTGATCGACAGGGAGGGCATGATCAATGCGCCCAGCGGCGCCATGATCATGAAGTCGAGGATCACCGCAAACTGCAGGAAGGCGAGCAGGCCGGCGACCACTTTCTGGTATCCGGAAAAGGTCGGCGGCGCATCGGGCGGGCGTGCTTGGAGCGGTGTCGTTGGCATGGGCATTGACCGGTGTCGGTTCTATTGCGGCGACGCCCAACTGGACGACAGCGCGTCAGTTTAGCACCGCCGCGGCATGTCATCACGCGGTCATGCCGGCCTGCCACAATGGCGCTGTCTCTGGTAGAAATTCTTCGCCCGCATCTCGATGCGGGCTTTTTTTTCGCGCTGACGAAGCGGTAATCAAGCGGTCATCTGGTGCCGGTACGATGTCCTTGTTCGCGCCCCGTCACGGCACCGCGGCAGCTTTGTCCGGTCAGCTCAAGCATCGGCACCAATTTGATCGGCCGCGCGGCGCGCAGGTCGCTGCGGGCCGCCGCGCCGGTCTGGAAATAGCCCACCAGCTGCGCCAGCGCGCTGGCCTGTTCATGCATCGCTTCGGCCGACGCGGCCGCCTGCTCCACCAGCGCCGCGTTCTGCTGGGTCACGGTGTCGATGTCGATGATGGCGCTGTTGATCTGGCCGATGCCGGCCTCCTGCTCGATGCTCGAGGCGCTGATCGCGCCCATGATGGCTGTCACGCGCCGCACGCTGAGCACGATCTCGCCCATCGTGCTGCCGGCCGTGTCGGTGAGGCGCCGGCCGCTCTCGATCTGCGCCACCGAGTCGCCGATCAGCGTCTTGATTTCGCGCGCCGCCGTCGACGAGCGCTGCGCCAGGTTGCGCACCTCGCCGGCCACCACCGCGAAGCCGCGTCCCTGTTCGCCGGCACGCGCCGCCTCGACCGCCGCGTTCAGCGCCAGCAGGTTGGTCTGGAACGCGATGCCGTCGATGACGGCGGTGATGTCGACGATCTTGGCGGCGAAGGCGCTGATCGCCGCCATCGTGTCGACGACGTCGGCGACCACCTTGCCGCCCTGGTCGGCGACGTCCGAGGCGCGCATCGCCAGCAGGTTCGCTTCGGCCGCATGCGCGCTGTTTTGCTTGACGGCGGCGGTCAGCTCTTCGACCGAGGAGGCGGTTTCCTCGAGCGCGCCGGCCTGCTGTTCGGTGCGGCGCGACAGGTCGGCGTTGCCGGCGGCGATGTCGGCCGACGCGATGTTCATCGCCTGCGCGCCGCTGCGCACATCGGCCACGGTGGCCGACAGGCGCGCGCTCATGTCGTCCAGCGCGGCGAGCAGCTGGCCGATCTCGTCGCCGCGCGCGGCGGCGCCGGCGGCGCGCAGGTCGCCGCCGGCCACCCGCACGATGTGCCCGACCGCTGCGCGCAGCGGCGCGACGATGCTGCGCGTGAGCGCCCACGCCAGCGCGGCGCCGGCCGCCAGCGCACAAGCGCCCAAGCCTATCAGCAGCATGCGGCTGGCGGCGAACTGGCGCGCCGACGCCGTCGCCACCAGGCTGGCCTGCTCGCTCTGGTAGGCGAGCATGGCGGCCAGCGCGCCGGTGTAGCGCTTGAACGATGTCTCGAGCGCGGCGTCGGCCAACTGCGCCACTTCCTGCGTCTTGCCCATGTCCTTGAACTTGAACAGCTCGGCGCGCACCGCCAGGTAGGCATGCTTGGCCGCCGCGGCCTGGCCCAGCAGCGCCTGCTCGGCGCCATCGGCGGCGATCGCTGACAATTGCGCTTCAAAGCCCGCCTGCGCCTTGTCGCCCTCGCCCAGCTGCGAGAGGAAATAGTCGGCCACCTCGAGGCTGTCGCTGCGCGCCACCGCCGCCACCCGGATGCCGTTCAGGCGCGCCATGGCCAGCACGTCCGAGGTGAGCTGGCGCTTGGCCAGCTTTTCGCGTACCAGGCTGGTGGTGGTGTCGTGCGCCGCCTGCAGGCGCCACAGCGCGACGCCGGTGATGCCGGCCATGATCAGCAGCACGACGGCGAACGACAGCACGACGCGCGCACCGGTATTGAGTTGAAGTAGTTTCATGGGGGCATAGAGAAAGTTGATGAAAAATAGCCACGATTGATTCTCGTTTGCAACAATTTTGCCATTCAATTACTTCAGCCTGATGACAAATGCGGCAAAAATGCGGCACTGCACAAAATTGTCAACAGGAATATTTTCTCTACAAGATGTCAAAAAACGTCAGTTTGCGAAGAATGTAATCACGAAATCGATTTGCAGCCGCTATCCTTGTCCGGTCGCCGTCACGGCGCCGCCGGTCTATCCGATCGTCGGCCCGGCAGCGCCCGCCTTGCGTGTCGTACAACGCTCACTTTGCCCAGACCAAGGAATCAGATGAAGAAAATCGCCTCCCGCATGTCGTTCAGACATTCCCGTACATTGATGTTCGTCGCCGTCGCCGGGGCCTTCCCGCTGCAGGCCGCCGTGGCGCAGGAAGCTGCCCCCGTCGCAGGCCAGCTCGAGACGGTGATCGTAACGGCGCAACGACGCTCGGAGAACATCAAGGACGTACCGATGGCGATCACCACCCTGAAGGGCGACAAGCTCGACACTCTGGTCGCCGGCGGCCAGGACATCCGTTTCCTGTCCGGCCGCGCGCCGAGCCTGAACGTGGAATCGGACTACGGCCGCTCGTTCCCGCGCTTCTACATCCGCGGCCAGGGCAATACCGACTTCGACCTGAACGCCTCGCAGCCGGTCGGCCTGGTGGTCGACGACATCGTGCAGGAGAGCCCGATGCTGAAAGGCTTCCCGGTGTTCGACGTCGACCAGGTCGAAGTGTTGCGCGGGCCGCAAGGCACGCTGTTCGGGCGCAATTCGCCGGCCGGCGTGATCAAGTTCGACTCGGTCAAGCCGCAGTTCAAGACCGAAGGCTACCTCAACGTCGGCTTCGGCAACTATGGCGCCAAGACGTTAGAGGGCGCCTTCAACATGCCGTTCAGCGACACCGTGGCGGCGCGCATCTCGCTGCAGTCGCAGAACCGCGACGACCGCGTGCATAATCCGCGTCCGACCGGCACCCGCGATTTCGAAGGCTACTCGGACAACGCCGGCCGCTTCCAGCTGCTGGTGCAGCCGAACAAGGAATTCAGCGCCCTGTTCAATGTCCATGCGCGCGACCTCGACAACAACGCGACGCTGTTCCGCGCCAACATCATCAAGCAAGGCACCAACGAACTGGTCGACAATTTCGACTACGGCTCCTACCCGAGCGACGGCGTCAACAAGCAGACCTTGAAAACCAAGGGCGCCAGCATGCGCCTGCGCTGGAATCTCGACGGCCTGACCTTGCACTCGATCACCGGCTATGAATCGGCCGATTTCTACAGCCGCGCCGACGTCGACGGCGGCTACGGCGCGTCGTACGCGGCGCCGATGGGCCCGGGCTATATCCCATTCTCCGTCGAAACGGCCGACCTGCTGCCGAACCACAAGCAGACCACCCAGGAATTCCGCGCCGAGTCGAGCATCGCCGGCCCGCTGCAGTGGATCGCCGGCGTGTTCTACTTCAAGGAATCGATCCAGATCGACAGCATCAGCTTCAATTCGTTCGGCCCCGGCAATCCGCAAAATTCGGCCTACGCCACCCAGACCCAGGACACCCGCTCGTGGGCGGCGTTCGGTTCGCTCAACTACACGGTGTCGGAGCGCCTGAAGCTGCGCGGCGGCCTGCGCTACACCAGCGACCAGAAGGACTTCTCGGCCAAGCGCGTCGAAGCGACCACCGCCGGCCCGTTCGTCATCAACAACGACTCGAAGAACGTCAGCTGGGACCTGTCGGGCACCTACGCGCTCGACAAGGACAGCAACCTGTTCGCCCGCATTGCCACCGGCTACCGCGCGCCGAGCATGCAGGGGCGCCTGAACGGCCTGGGCGACCGGCCGTCGTTCGCCGGCGCCGAAAAGGCGCTGTCGTATGAAGCCGGCATCAAGCAGGACTTGTTCGACAAGCGCGCGCGCCTGTCGGCCAGCGTGTTCCAGTACCGCGTCAAGGACAAGCAGCTGACCGCCGGCAGCGGCGTGATCAATATGAACCAGCTGATCAACGCCGAGAAGGTCACCGGCCAGGGCATCGAACTGGACTTCCAGGCGAACCTGAGCGAATCGCTGCGCATGACGCTCGGCGGCAGCTACAACGACACCGAAATCAAGGATGCCAAGCTGTTCGTCCAACAGTGCGGCAACTTCGCCAACACCGGCGGCACCGCGACGACCCCGAGCAAGGCCGGCTGCACCGTGACCGACCCGGCCGGTCCGTTCGCCGGCACCGTGCTGATCAACGGCAACCCGCTGCCGCGCGCGCCGAAGTTCCAGTCGAACTTCACGCTGCGCTACAGCACGCCGGTGGCCAACGGCGAGTTCTACGCCGCCACCGACTGGGCTTACCGCAGCACCTACAATATGTTCCTGTACGAGGCCAAGGAATACAAGGCCAAGTCGCTGCTCGAAGGCGGCGTGCGGGTCGGCTACAAGTGGCAGGATGGAAAGTATGAAGTGGCCGCCTTTGGCCGCAACATCACCGACAAGGTGCAAGTGGTCGGCGCGATCGACTTCGACAACTTGACCGGCATCCTGAACGAGCCGCGCACGCTGGGCGTGCAGTTCAAGGCCAATTTCTAGGCTGCGGCGACGTCGCTGGAAACAAGGAAGCTCCCCTCGGGGAGCTTTTTTTTGCTCTGCGGCGAGAGCGGCGGCGTGATGATGGCGTTACTTATCGAACATTTTCAACACAGCAGGCAACAGCTGCGCCAAAAAGACAGCGCTCACTACCCACATGATGATGCTGTTTTTCGCCTCGGCGATATTGGCTTTGAATTCTGACCGAAGCTCCGCGATCTTGGCGTCGAGTTCTGACCGCATTTGCGCGATGCCAGTGTTGATTTCTGACCGCATTTGCGCGATGCCGGTGTTGAGTTCTGACCGTACCTGCGCGATACCGATGCCGAGTTCTGACCGAAGCTGCGCAATGTCGGCCTTCGTTGCACCATTAGCTTTAATCACGGCGACGTCAATTTTGATTGCGGCAATGTCCACTTCCAGTTTGGCGACACGGTCTTCCAAGCCCCCATCATTGGGCGGCTCTCCGCCACCTGCAACCTTGCCCTGAGCAGCACCGCCAGGCTCGGCGTCAGGAAAATTGGACACGCTCATGTTTGCTCAACCATTTTTTTCCGCAGTCGGAACAGGCTAGCACACCGGCCGATTCGCCACCTGCCGCATGTCACGTCTCGCGTGCAGGGCAAGCCCAATCTCCAAGACGCTCACCTCGCTGGAAATAGCACAGCTCCCTGCGGGCAGGGGGGCTGCTCGACTGGATTTGCGGCCCAATGAAAACCAGTCTCACTTGCCGAACATTTTCAGTACCGCAGGCAATAGCTGCGCCAAGAAAACGGCGCTCACGACCCACATGATGATGCTTGTTTTTGCCTCGGCAACATCGGCCTTGGTTGCTCCATTGGCTTTGATCACGGCCACATCGATCTTGATGGCCGTGATATCTGCTTCCAGCTTTGCGACACGCGCTTCCATGCCTCCATCATAGGGCGGCTCACCACCACTTGCAACCTTGCCCTGCGAGGGTGCGCCGGGCTCGGCTTCAGGAAAATTGGACACGCTCATGGTTGTTCAGCCATCTATCCGCAGTCGCCACAGGCTAGCTTGCGGGGCGATGCCGCAACTGCCGCATGTCACGCCGCGGTCATAAACGCGGACCATACTGGCCGTCCGAGAGCGAGGCGATCACGCCTGTTTGTTGCCAAGGAGAGCTGCGATGCTGGTTGCCACCTATGCGCTGTTGACGCTGATGCTGGAACAAAAGTGCGAGCGCACGTCGATCCGGCAGGTCCAGGAGCGCCTGGTGCAGCCTGCCGATGCCCGCCATTTCGATCGCGCCGGCCTGGCGCTGCGCGCCGAACAGCTGATCCTGTTTGCCGAATCGCGCCACCAGCTGCGGCTGGAGACGAGCCTGCTGCCGGCGCTGCGCGAGGCCGCTGCCGACGCCGGTACTGCGCTGCGCACGCTCGACGACCTTGGCCGTGCCGGACGCAAGATGCTGCCGCGTATCCGGGCGGTGCTGCGCCCCACCGCGCTGCCCGGCCGCCGCCAGATCGCGCTGGCGTGCCGCACGCTGCAGGCGTACTGCCAGAACCTGATCGACCGGCTCGCCTGCGAAGAACAGGTGCTGCTGCCGCTGGCGCAGCGCGTGCTGCCGAGCGACGCCTGGTTCAAGATGGGCGCCCAATTCCTGCTGCAGGATGCCGACCGCGAGGCGAGCGCGCACAGCGCCTGATCGCTCAGAACAAGGTCTGCTGGCTGCTCGTCAGCGCGGCGAAATCGTCGCCGACGAACGGCAGAATGGCATCGGCGACCGGTTGCAACTGGCGCGTCAGGTAGTGCTCGTAATCGATCGGCGAGCGCTGCGCTTCGAGCGGTTCCGGTCCGGCCGTCGTCATCACGTAGCGGATCGCGCCGCCGTTCTGGTATTGCAGCGGGCGCCCGTGCAGGCGGTTGAATTCGTCGGCGATGCGCGCCGCGCGCACGTGCGGCGGCACGTTGCGTTCGTAGTCGTCGAGCGGGCGGCGCAGCCGCTTGCGGTACACCAGCAGCGCGTCGAACTCGCCGCTGACGGTGCGGCTGGCGTAGTCGCGCACATAGTCCTGGTGCGGCTCGCCCTTGAAGATGCGCGCGTACAGCGCCTGCTGGAACTGCTGCGCCAGCGGCGTCCAGTCGCTGCGCACCGTCTCGAGTCCCTTGTAGATCATCTCCTCGCTGCCATCGGGCTTGCGCACCAGGCCCGCGTAGCGCTTCTTGCTGCCCTCTTCCGAACCGCGGATGGTCGGCATCAGGAAGCGCCGGTAATGGGTTTCGTACTGCAGCTCGAGCGCGTTGTCGAGGCAAAATTCCTGGCGCAGGTGCTGGTCGAACCATTGATTGACGTGGCCCACCAGCGCGCGGCCGATCGCGCCCGCCTGCTCCTCCGTATGCGCGTGCTTCAGCCAGACGAAGGTCGAATCGGTGTCGCCATAAATGACCTGGTAGCCCTGCTCTTCGATCAGCTTGCGCGTCAGGTGCATGATCTCGTGGCCGCGCAACGTGATCGACGACGCCAGCCGCGGATCGAAGAAGCGGCAACCGCTCGAACCGAGCACGCCGTAGAACGCGTTCATGATGATTTTCAGGGCCTGCGACAGCGGCTTGTTCTGCTCGCGCTTGGCGGCGTCGCGGCCGTCCCAGATCTGCTTGACGATGGCCGGCAGGCAGTGCTTCTGGCGCGAAAAGCGCGCGCCGCGAAAGCCCTCCACCGTGGTGGCGTCGTCGGCGTCGCGGGTGCCCACCACCAGCCCGACCGGGTCGATCAGGAAGGTGCGGATGATCGACGGGTACAGGCTCTTGTAGTCGAGCACCAGCACCGAATCGTACAGGCCCGATTGCGAATCCATCACGAAGCCGCCCGGGCTGTTTTCGCCGGCGATGTCGCCCAGGTTGGGCGCCACGTAGCCCTGGCGGTGCATCATCGGCATGTACAGGTGTTCGAACGCGGCCACCGAGCCGCCGCTGCGGTCGGCCGCCAGCCCGGTCACGCTGGCGCGCTCGAGCAGGAACGTCAGCAGCTCGGTCTTGGCGAAGATGCGCGTCACCAGTTCGCAGTCGCGCAGGTTGTAGCGTGCCAGCGCCGGCTTGTCCTCGGCGAAGCGGCGGTCGATTTCGGCCATGCGCTGATACGGATTGTCGATCGCCTTGCCTTCGCCGAGCAGCGTCTGCGCCACGTTCTCAAGGCTGAACGACGTAAAACTCCAGGTCGCCGACTTGAGCGCCTCGATGCCATCGATGATCAGGCGCCCTGCCGCGGCGGCGAAAAAATGGCCCGGCCTGCCGCCATGCTCGCGCCACTCCATCGCGCTGCCGTCGCGGCCCAGCCGCAGCGCGACGTGGCTGCCCTCGGCGTGGCGCTGCAGCACGCGCAGGTCGAACTGCACCAGGTTCCAGCCGATGATGGCGTCGGGGTCGTGGCGCGCCATCCAGTCGTTCAGGCGTTCGAGCATGTCGGCGCGGCTGTCGCAGTACTCAAGGTCGAAGTCGATCGGCTCGTCGCTGCCGTTGGGCGGGCCGAGCATGTAGACCTGGCGCTGGCCGCAGCCTTCCAGCGCGATCGAATACAGGTCGCCGTGCGCGGTGGTTTCGATGTCGAGTGACGCGAGCCGCAGTTGCGGGCGGTAGCCGGGCGCCGGCTTCAGCTGGCCATCGAGCAGCGGGCCGCCGCCGTCGGGGCCCAGCTGTCCGCCGAACCATACCGGCGCGGTGATGAAGCGCTCCATCAGGTAACGCTCGGGCGGGCGCACATCCGCCTCGTAGACGTCGATGCCGTACTCGCGCAGGCGCCTGGCGAGTTTTTGCAGCTGGCGGTACTGCGTGCAGTACAGGCCCAGCACGGGCCGATGGTGGAAGTCGCTCAGCGCCAGCGGGCGCAGCTCGTAGCCCTGCTCGCCGCGCAGGACCGAATCGGCCTGCTCGCGCTGCTCGGCCGGCACGAACGCCACCGACGGATGCGGCGCCAGGCGCAGGTGGCGCGGGCCGTCGTCGGTAGCCAGCCAAAATTCGACCTCGGTGCCGGCGGCGGTATCGCGCCAGTGGCGGGTTAACAGAAAGCCCTGCTGTAATTGGTCCACGGTCTGGCCTTCAAGCGGGTCGGTAAAGCGCATTGCTGGGTGCCGCATGCGGCGGCTGGATTCGCATACTAAAGCATACGCCGCTCGTCCGCAGCGCGATCGCGCAGCGCACCGGTTCCACGGCAGCAGCCGAATGAATCCAATCCCGGCTTCACGTCGTATATACCAAGTGCAGCGTGCCGTCGTGGCGCGCGCAGCGGCGGGACCTCCCCTGCCTGAATGGAGCGTTCGGAAACTGATGCAATACCACTTTGACGGCGGCGCACACGGAAGGTGTCGCATTGTAGTTCGGACCTCGGGCAAGCATGGCTTCGCCGTGCCGAAGATTTTCCAGATCACCTGCCTGGACTCCGCATCCACCGCCTACACCTATCGCTTTGTGAATAACGTCGTGGCCGGTATCGCCGCCGGCGAACTGACCAATGCAACTTTGTGCCGCCTGGTCATCGCGCAATTCTTACTCTCCGCGGTACGCGACCAGGCCGGCGCCATCCACAACCTCGATACGACGATTGCACCTTTCGACGGCCCCATCCTGAATGCAAAAGGCGTGGTGCTGACGGTCGCGCGCCTGCACTCCCCGCGCGGCGCCGCGCACGGCTGAACAGCGCCAGCGCGCTGCACTCTGTGGCCAAAAAAATATGTAAAGCCTGCTTGACATGCGCATTCTCTCCAGCTAGCATGTCAAGCATACTTTACATCGCGGCGCAGGCCATCCACGCCGAGCTGCGGTGATCGATTCGTCGTGAATTGACCACCTCATCCAGGAGAACGCATGAAAACCAGTCTCGTCTTCGCAGCAATCCTCGCCTTGTGCGCCCCGCTGGCCAGCCATGCCGACACCTACGCCGCGGCCACCGTTGGCGCCAGCACGGCGGCCGAAAAATTCGACATCGGCCCGATGCTGGTCGAGCGCCACGGCAGCCGCGGCAGCCCGATGATCTTCATCGCCGGCCTGTCCGGCGGCCCGTACGTGTGGGACGACGCAGTGCGCGAGTTCGGCAAGGACCACGTGCTGTACCTGGTCACCCTGCCCGGCTTCGACGGCCGGCCCGCGGCCAGCGGCGACCTGGTGGCCGGATCGGACCAGTGGATCGGCGAGCTGATCGCCTCGCGCAAGCTGGTGCGCCCGGTGCTGGTCGGGCACAGCCTGGGTGGCATCTTCTCGATCGCGTACGCTGAAAAGCACGCCGACCAGATCGGCGGCGTGGTTGCCATCGACGGCCTGCCGGTTTTCCCCGGCACCGAAAACATGACGCTCGAGCAGCGCACCGCGATAGCCGCCACCATGAAGCAGCGCATGGCCGGCATCACGCGCGCCGCCTTCGAAGCGCAGCAGAAGACCTACATGCGCGGCCCGGGCGGCGCCTCCGATCCGGTCACCGCCGACGCGCTGGCCGCACGCAATGCCCGCAGCGATCCTGCCGCCGTCACCGACTACATGACGCAGGTGCTGGCGCTCGATTTGCGCGGCGGCCTGCCCGCCATCAAAGTGCCGGTGCTGGTGATCGCGCCCTTCAACGAGGCCGACATGAAGGCGGCCGGCATGCCGATGACGGCGGCGACCAAGACCGCGTACTACACCGGCCTGATGGCCGGTACGCCCAAGCTGACGGTGGTGCCGGTGTCGCCGTCGCGCCACTTCGCCATGTTCGACCAGCCGCAGCAAGTCACTGACGCGATCCGCGCCTATCTGAAGACGCTGTAGGCTCGGCTTGATCGACACGCCGCGGCTGACTCCGCGTGGCGTGGCGATGCGATGCTATGATCGGCGTTCGAGCATGGGCAAAGGAGCCTTGGCAATGACCGCGAAAGTCGTCTTCATCACCGGATCGTCGCGCGGCATCGGTGCCGCGTGCGCGCTGCTGGCAGCCGAACGTGGCTACGCTGTGTGCATCAACTACCTGCACAACCAGGCGGCCGCGCAGCAGGTGGTCGAGGCGATCGAGCGCGCCGGCGGCACCGCCGTCGCGCTGCAAGGCGACGTCGCATCCGAGGATAATGTCACCGCCATGTTCCGCGCCATCGACGCGCGCTTTGGCCGGCTCGATGCGCTGGTCAATAATGCCGGCATCCTGCAACGGCAGATGCGCGTCGATCAGATGGATGCCGCGCGGCTGAACCAGATCCTGGCCACCAACGTCACCGGCAGCTTCCTGTGCGCGCGCGAGGCGGTGCGGCGCATGTCGACGGCGCATGGCGGTGCCGGCGGCGCCATCGTGAATTTGTCGTCGCGGGCTGCAGTGCTTGGCGCGGCGGGCGAGTATGTCGACTATGCGGCTTCGAAGGCCGCGGTGGATGCGCTGACCATCGGCCTCGCGCGCGAGGTGGCTGGCGAAGGGATCCGCGTCAATGGCGTGCGCCCTGGGCTGATCCGCACCGATATCCACGCCAGCGGCGGCGAACCGGGACGTGTGGACCGGCTGGAAGCGGCGGTGCCGATGGGCCGCGGCGGGCAGCCGATCGAAGTGGCGCACGCGGTGCTGTGGCTGCTAGCGGATGAGTCGTCGTACGTGACTGGCAGCATTATTGATGTGGCGGGCGGCCGCTGACCGCGACTAGTGCTCAGCCTGTGTACGATTGCCGGCACTGACCCCGGGGGTCAGTGCCGGCAATCGTACACGGACTGAACAGGTGTCGATCGCGAAAGCAGCTGCCGGCCGCTTGCGCCAACACTCACGCCACCTGCCCAATCAGCACGTCGCGCACCTTGCGCGCCAGCTGCTCGCGGTGATACGGCTTGCCCAGCAGCTGCACCCCCTCGTCGAGCCGGCCTCCGGTGATGAGCGCATTTTGCGTGTAGCCAGACGTAAACAGCACCGCGATCGACGGCTGCAGCTGCCGCGCCCTGGCGGCCAGCTCGGTGCTCGACACCGGCCCCGGCATCACCACGTCGGTAAACAGCACATCGATCGGCACGCCGCTGCCGAGCACCAGCAGCGCGCTCGCGCCGTCGTGCGCGTCGAGCACGTGATAGCCAAGCTGGCGCAGGATGCCGACGGCGGTGGCCTTCACCTCCGCATCGTCTTCGACCACCAGGATCGTCTCGGTGCCGCCGACGGCGACCGGCGCGGCCGGCGCCACCTCCTCGTCCGGCGCGTCGGTGCGCGGCAGATGGATCACCACCGTGGTGCCATGCCCGGCCACGCTCTCGATGTGGATATGCCCGCCGCTCTGCTTGACGAAGCCGTACGCCATGCTCAGACCCAGCCCGGTGCCTTGGCCGACCGGCTTGGTGGTGAAGAACGGCTCGAACGCCTGCGCCATCACGTCCGCTTCCATACCCACGCCGCTGTCCGAGATCGCCAGGCGCACGTACTGGCCCGGCTCCAAGTCGCCCCACGCGTGCGCCTGGTCGGCGCGCAGCGTGGTGTTGCGCAGGTCGATGGTGAGCACGCCGCCGTCGGGCATGGCGTCGCGCGCGTTGATCACCAGGTTGAGGATGACGTTTTCCAGCTGGCCCGGATCGGCCAGCGTATTCCACAGCTCGGGCTGGACGACGATGTCGATCACGACGCTCTCGCCGAGCGCGCGCTGCAGCAGGTCGTCCATGTTGCGCAATACGCGGCGCGGGTTGACGGCGACTGGCTGCAGCGGCTGGCGGCGGGCAAACGCCAGCAGCTGCGACGACAACTTGGCGCCGCGGTCGACCGCGTTTTGCATGCTGACCAGGCGCTTCCTGGTGCGCTCGTCGTGCCCGCTCATCAGCTGCAACAGCTGGACATTGCCGCCAATGATGTGCAGCACGTTGTTGAAGTCGTGCGCGATGCCGCCGGTCAGCTTGCCGACCGATTCAAGTTTCTGCGCGTGGTGCAGCGCGGTGCGCGCCTCGTCGAGCGCGCGCGAGCGTTCCGCCTCGAGCGCCTGCGCGCGCGTGCGCTCGGAGATGTCGCGGATGAACGCGGAGACGGCATGCCCGCCCGCCGCCGGGAAGCCGGCAATCGCCAGCTCGACCGGGATCAGGCGCCCGCTGCGGTGCAAGGCGGTCAGCTCGAACACGTTGCGGCTGAGCGTGGGCGCGCCGCTGGCGACGAAGCGCCGGAAGCCGGCATTGTGCGCCGCGCGCGCGTCGGCCGGCACGATCAAGTTGGCCAGGTCGCTGCCGACCGCTTCGGCCGCGCTCCAGCCGAACATCGCGTGCGCCTTGGCGTTCCAGTCGGTCACGCGGCCGTCGTGCGCGACGGCGACGAAGGCATCGTGGGTATGGTCGAGGATCACCTGCACGCGGCGCTGTTCGGCGGCCAGCTGCGCGTTGGCGTGGCGCAGGCTGTCGGCATCCTCGCGCGAGCGGCTGATGTCGGTGTGGGTGCCGATCATGCGCACCGGCTGGCCGGCGCTGTCGCGCGTGACGGCCATGCCGCGCGCCAGGATCCAGCGCCAGCTGCCGTCCTTGCAGCGCATGCGGAATTCGGCTTCGTAGTTGCCCTCGGTGCCGGCCAGGTAGTCGGCCAGGATGACCGCCACGCCGGCCCGGTCGTGCGGATGGATCAGGCGCTGCCACTCCGAGATGCGTTCGGCGATGTCGCCGTCGTCGTAGCCGAGCATCTGCTTCCAGCGGCGCGAATAGACGATCGCGTCGCGCGGCCGGTCCCAGTCCCAGACGCCGTCGCCGGCCCCTTCGAGCGCGTATTTCCAGCGAAATTCGCTGTCGCGCAGCTGGCCGATGGCGGCGCCGGCCAGCGCCAGCGCCTGCCCGCGGCCCGACGCCAGCGTCCACACCAGCAGCGCCAGCAGCACGCTGGCGATACTGCCGATCAGCGCGATGAAGCCCGGCCGGTCCGACGCCACGCGCGCCTCGAGCAGCGGCGCCGAGCGCAACGTCAAGGTCCACGCGCGCCCGCCGACCAGGATGTGGCGTACCGCGCTGAACGCCGACACGTGCCGCGCGTCGGCGCCGCCCGGCGCGTCCGAGCGGTACAGGCGCGCCGACTCGGTCACGCTGGGACCGTCGTCGATCGCCAGGATGATGTCGCCGGAGCGCTCCGGGCGCAGGCCCTCCATCAGGTCGTCCATGCGAAACGGCGCGCCGACCCAGCCGATCAGGCTGGCGCGGCGCTGCTCGAGCGTGGCCACCGGCTCGCCGCGCCGGTACACCGGCAGGTACATCACCAGCCCGGCCTGCTCGCCCTTGCCGTCTTCCTGGATCAGCCGCACCTTGCCGGAGGCGGCTGCCTGGCCGGTGTCGCGCGCGCGCTCCATCGCCGCGCGCCGGATCGGCTCGCTGAGCATGTCGAAGCCCGGCGCGCGCAAATTCAGTCCGCTCAGCGGCTCGATGTGGGTGATCGACGAATAGACCGCCCGTTCGCCGGTCGGATGCACCTGGTAGTTCGGCAGCACCTTGCGCATGGCGGCCACATGCCCGGCCAGTTCCGCCGGCGCCAGCAGTTTCGCCAGCGCGACCCCCTGGATGCCGCGGAAATGCTCGTTCAGCCGCAGCGCCAGCACGAAGCGGCGGAAATCGTCCGCGCTGACCTCCATCGAGCCGAGCAGGAACGCCTGGGTGCTGCGCTCGACTTGTTCGTACGTGGCCATGCGCTGCTCGATGCGCCGCACCGTCTGGCGCGCGGAGAAATCGAATTCGCTCTGCTGGAAGGCGAGCAGCTGGGCGCGGGCATCGTGCCAGGCACTAAAGGTCGCTGCCAGCGCCAGCAGCAACACGCCCAGCGCGAGCGGCCACACGGCGCGGCGCGACGGCGGGTGGGCGGTGGGAGCGGCGACCGGCACGCGGTGAAAGCGAAAATTGAATGGCATGGGATGGGGCACAAGAGAGAGCGGCCATTATCGGCCAAAGCGGCAGCGCACGGCGCATTGCTGTTGCAGTTTTGCAACCCGACGGATCGGCCGGCGCGCCCCCGCTAGCCGATATTGCTAAACACTCATGTTGACGTTAATGCATGCACGGAGCAGTAGCGACCGATCGGTGCGGGACCGGCATACCGGCCGGTCAGCGACGCGAATACTGCCCCCGGCGACGCGCGGCGAGCGTGCCGGCGGCGCTTGTCTATACGGGCGCAAAGCGCCATGCTAGTATTTGATTACTAACAACTATTCGATTGATTTCATGCGCAAACTTGCCTCCGGCTTCCTTGCTACGCTGATCGGCCTGACCTCCCTG
>JARXKM010000475.1 GCA_030272785.1 Pseudomonadota bacterium | reverse complement strand
GGCGTCGTCGCGCCCGCTCTCCTGCCTGCGCAGTTCGACGCGCCGGATCTTACCCGATATCGTCTTCGGCAACTCGCGGAACTCGATGCGGCGGATGCGCTTGTAGGGCGCCAGCCGTTCGCGCGCGAAGGCAAAGATCGATTGCGCCACCGCGTTGGACGGCGCGACGCCGGCGCGCAAGGTGATGAAGGCCTTCGGCACGGCAAGACGCAAGGCGTCCGGGCTGGGCACGATGGCCGCCTCCAGCACCGCCTCGTGTTCGATCAGCACGCTTTCGAGTTCGAACGGGCTGATGCGGTAGTCGGACGACTTGAAGACGTCGTCGTTGCGGCCGATGTAGAAATAATAGCCGTCGGCGTCGCGGCTGGCGGTGTCGCCGGTGTGATAGTAGCCGGCCCGCATCACCTCGGCGCCCTTGGCGTGCTCGCCCTCGTAGCCGAGCATCAGGCCGACCAGCTCCGGTTCGAGCAGCACGGCGATCTCGCCCTCGTCGGCCGGCTGGTCGTCGATGTCGAGCAGCGCGATGTGGTAGCCCGGCAGCGGCCGGCCCATCGAGCCGGGCTTGAGCAGCTGGCCCGGCGTGTTGCCGATCTGCGCGGTGGTTTCGGACTGACCGAAGCCGTCGCGGATGCGGATGCCCCAGGCGCGCTCGACCTGCTCGATGACCTCCGGATTGAGCGGCTCGCCGGCGCCGACCAGTTCGCGCAGCGGCAGCTTCCAGGCCGCCAGGTCCTCCTGGATCATCATGCGCCAGACGGTCGGCGGCGCGCACAGCGAGGTCACGGCGCAGCGTGCGATCACCGCGAAGGCAGCCTTGGCGCTGAAGCGCTCATAGTTGTAGACGAACACGGTCGCGCCGGCGTTCCACGGCGCGAAAAAGCAACTCCATGCGTGCTTGGCCCAGCCGGGCGAGGAAATGTTCCAGTGTATGTCGCCCGGTTGCAGGCCGATCCAGTACATGGTCGAGAGATGGCCGACCGGGTAGCTTTCGTGGCTGTGCAGCACCAGCTTCGGCTGCGCCGTGGTGCCGGAGGTGAAGTACAGCAGCAGCGGATCGTGCGCCATCGTCGCCCCTTGCGGCGCGAAATCGGCGCCGGCCTGGTCGCTGTCGGCGAACGCGTGCCAGCCGGCGGCGTCGGCGCCGACCGCGATGCGGGTCCAGGCGCCGTCGAGGCCGGCGAACTTGGCCGTTTCGGACGCCTGCGCGATGACGTGGCCGATCGCGCCGCGCCGCAGGCGGTCGGCCAGGTCGGCCGGCATCGCCAGCATGCTGGTAGGCACCATCACCGCGCCCAGCTTGATGCCGGCGAGCATGATGTCCCACAGTTCGACCCGGTTGGGCAGCATCAGCAGCACGCGGTCGCCGCGCCGCACGCCGCAAGCGCGCAGGTAGTTGGCGACCCGGTTCGAGCGCGCCGCCATGTCGGCGTAGCTGATCGACTGCTCTGTGCCGTCCTCGTCGACCACCCACAGCGCCGGCGCCGGGTTGTCGCGCGCCTGCACGTCGAAGTAATCGAGCGCCCAGTTGAATTCATTGAGGGCCGGCGCGATGTAACCGCGGTAGGCGGTGGCGTAATCGGTGCGATGCAGTTGCAGAAAGTCGCGTGCTGCGATAAAGCGCTGATACGGGGTCATCGGCCGGTCTCCACTGATCGTGATGTGCTGCCATTGTGCCATGGCCGATGCAAAAAAACCGGGACAGACCCGGTTTTCAAAAAAACCGGGTCTGTCCCGGTTTTGGTATAGATTGCTGCATGGATAATTTCTCTCATTCGCTGGTCGGGCTGGCGGTCGGCGAACTGGTGCAGCGCAGCCTGGCGCCGGAGCCGCAATCGGCGCAGCAGCAAACGCGGCGCCGGATGTTGTTGGTGGCGTGCGGGGCGGCGAGCAACGTGCCCGACCTCGACCTGCTGCTCAAGTCGCTGCTGCCGGACCCGCTCGGCTACCTGCTGCTGCACCGCGGCCATACCCACACCCTGCTGTTCGCCGTGCCGCAGGGCGTGCTGCTGGCGACGCTGCTCTGGCTGCTGTGGCCGGCCGCGCGCAGGCTGCTGGCGGCCAGCGCCGCGGCGCGCCGCGGCCTCGCGCTGGCCATCACGCTCGGCTTGCTGCTGCACTTGGCCATGGACTTCCTCAATTCGTACGGCATCCATCCGTTCTATCCGATCGACCCGCACTGGCTGTTCGGCGACATGGTGTTCATTGTCGAGCCGGTGTTCTGGATTGCCACCGGCGTGCCGCTGGCGTTGATGGTCAGGAGCAGGCCAATGCGCTGGTCGCTGCTCGCCCTGCTCGCCGGCGTGCCGCTGTGGTCCGCCTACACCGGTTTCCTGCACGCCGGTTCGCTGGCGCTGCTGGCGACAGTCGCGCTCATCGCCGGCATGCTGCAGCTGCGCGCACCCGGCAACGGCCGCGCCGGGCTGCTGGCCGGCCTGGCCACCTGCCTCGCCTTCGTCGGCATGCAGGCGATCGCCTCGGCGCGCGGCGTCGCCACGCTGGCCGCCCAGCTGCATCAGCGCGCACCGGCCAGCGAACTGGTCGACGCGTCGATGACGGCCTACCCCGCCAATCCGCTGTGCTGGAACTTCGTCGCCGTCGAACGCAACGAGGCGGCCGGCGTCTACCGCTTGCGGCGCGGCGTGCTGAGCGTGGCGCCAGCCGTGCTGGCGGTCGACCACTGTCCCGCGGGGCTGGCCGGCGCCATCGACCGGCGCGCCGCCTCGCCGGCGATCGCGATCCTGTCGAACGATGCCGCCAACCTGTCGGCATTGCGCCGGCTGGCGCGCGACAATTGCTACTTCCGCGACTGGCTGCGGTTCGCGCGCACGCCGCTGGTACGGGGCGATGTGGCATCCGATGTACGCTTCGGCACGCCGCTGGCGCCGAATTTTTCGACCATCGACCTGGCGCAGTTTACCGGCCGCGCCTGCCCGCTGAACGTGCC
>JARXKM010000092.1:3672-15969 GCA_030272785.1 Pseudomonadota bacterium | reverse complement strand
CCGCCGCGCTTTTCCAGCGCCGTCATGCGTCTACCCTTGACGACGACGACCGGCAAGCCGGCCGGTGCGGCTGCGCCGGCCGGCTGCGTCGGCAGGATCGGCAGGATCGGCAGGATCGGCAGGATCGGCCGGTCGGGCGCCTCCGGCAGGGCTGCGGCGATGCAGCCGGCAACGACGACGACGCCAAAAATGAGTTCCATGTGCTTGAGCGGATTCATCGGCTGACCCTCCGTAAAGATGGGTCTATTGTTCTGCTTTCCGTGGGCCAACTTATTACGAAAAATCAAAATCTGCGAGGGGTGGCCGGCATCGATTTGCGCCGCTATCGGTGCGAACCCGTAAAATGGCGGCATTCTTCGCGATTTTGAAAGCACAGCATGTCGATACAATGGTACCCGGGCCACATGAACGCCGCCCGCAAGAAGGCGGCCGAGCAGATGGAAAACACCGACCTGGTCATCGAGGTGCTCGACGCGCGCCTTCCGGAGGCGAGCTGCAATCCGATGGTCGAAGAGCTGCGCCTGTTCCGCCAGCGGCCGTGCCTGAAGATCCTCAACAAGGTCGACCTGGCCGACCCGGCCGTGACGGCCGCCTGGAGCGCCTACTACGATGCCCAGGAAGGCGTCACTGCCTATCCGATGACCACCAAGAAGCCGGCCGACGTGGCGCGCATTCCCGAGCTGTGCCTGTCGCTGGCGCCGCACCGCGGGGTGCCGACCAAGCCGCTGCGCATCATGATCATGGGCATTCCGAACGTCGGCAAATCGACCCTGATGAATGCCTTGCTGAAGAAAAAAGTGGCCAAGGTGGGCGACGAGCCGGCCGTCACCAAGATGCAGCAGAAGCTCTACCTCGGCAAGAACATCATCCTGGTCGACACGCCCGGCATGCTGTGGCCGAAGATCGCCCTCGCCAGCGACGGCCTGATGCTCGCGGCCAGCCACGCGATCGGCTCGAACGCGCTGATCGAAGACGAAGTGGCGGTGTTCCTGGCCGAAGTGCTGCTGGCGCGCTATCCGCAGCTGCTGACGGCGCGCTACGGTTTCCCGACCGACGGCATCGACGGCATCTCCGTCGTCGAAGGGGTGGCGGCGCGGCGCGGCTACCGGCAGAAGGGTGGCGAGCTCGATTTCGAGAAAGCGGCGCACACCTTCCTGCAGGATTACCGCACCGGCATCCTCGGGCGGATCAGCCTGGAGACGCCGGCCACGCGCAGCACCGCACTGGCCGAACACGCCGCCGCGATGGCGGAGAAAGCGGCCAAGGCCGCCGCGGCCGTCGCGCTCAAGGCGGCCAACTCGGCGCGCGGCAAGCGCGGCACGTAGCGGCACCGGACGGCACCGGACGGCACCGCGCGGCACCGGACGGCCGACTTCGCCGCGCGGGGCGCTGTCAGGCCGCCGCCGCCCCGAAGCGGAAGCTCGACACGGCCAGGCTGCCGAAGAAATCGTCCTCGTGATAGACGCAGCTGGCCGGCTCGTTTTCGGCCGCGCCGAGCGCCACCATCAGCGGCACCAGGTGATCCTCGCGCGGGTGCGCCAGGCGCGCGTACGGTGCCTCGCTCCAATGCAGCATCGCGACGCTGCGTTCGGCCGGCGTCAGCTTGAGCAGCACGTGCTGCAGCCAGTCGTCGAAAGCGTGCGACGCCTTTTGTCCGCCCGGCCCGAACTGGCGCAGGTTATGGTAACTGAGGCCGCTGCCGATGATCAGGATGCCATCGTTGCGCAGCGGCGCCAGGGCGCGTCCGATCGCCATGTGCGTCTGCGGATCGTAGCCATGCTTGATCGACAGCTGCACCACCGGCATATCGGCTTGCGGATAGACCGGATAGAGCATCGAAAACGTCCCGTGGTCGAAGCCGCGCTGGGCATCGAGACTGACCGCGTGGCCGGCGGCGCCGACCAGGTCGGCCACCTGCTGCGCCAGCGCGGGCGAGCCGGGTGCCGGATACTTGACCTGGTAGGTATGCGGCGGGAAGCCGCCGTAATCGTAGATCATGCCCGGTGCCGCGGCTGACGAGACCATCAGCTCGGCTTCCTCCCAATGGCTCGACACCACCAGCACCGCCTTCGGCCGCACGCCGACCTGGCGCCGGACATCGACCAGCGACGCCTCCAGTTTGTCGTAGGTCGCGCCGTACTGATCCTTCATGAACGGCCACGGGCCGCCGCCGTGGGACAGAAAAAAAGTGGGCAATGCGCTGGCCATATTGACTCCTCAAAAGATAAAAAACACCCCCGGGGTCAGTGCCGGCATTCAGACACGGACTCGGCAATCCCCCGGGGTCAGTGCCGGCATTCAGACACGGACTCATGTGTTATCGGCCGGTGCGCCTCCCAGCGGATGTGCCCGTGTACGAATGCCGGCACTGACCCCAGGGGTATATTGGGTCACCCCCTGGGGTCAGTGCCGGCATTCAGACACGGTCTCATGTGTTACTGGCCGGTGCGCCTCCCAGCGGATGTGCCCGTGTACGAATGCCGGCACTGACCCCGGGGGTATATTGTACTAGCTAGTACTAATATGGGTGCACCGCCGCCGATTTCAAGGTCGCGCCGGGCCGGCCAGCGCAACCATGGCGAACAGGCGCGCCACGCGCATCCAGCCAAGTACCATCACGCCCAGCTGGGTCAGTAGGAAGCCGCCTGCCAGGGCCGCGCTGCCGATCGCCGGCATTCGGAGCCGCACCATCGCCAGCAGTGCCGCCAGCGCCAGCCCGCCCAGGGTGATCGCCACATAGATGCCGCAGGTGGCCAGCGGACGCCGGCCGACCAGCTTGCAGCCGTCCCACCAGGCGCGCAACGCCGATCGGCGCCGGCGGTCGAGCGCTAAGGTGGCGCGGCCGGCGTCGAGCGTCGCCTGCGCGCCGGCCAACAGCAGCAATGCCAGCGCCAGCGCCGCCCAGCGTACCGCGGCCGCGTCGCCCTGCAGCGTCGCCGTCGCGCAGTATTTGCCGGACGCCGCCATCGCCAGCGCGCCCAGCGCCGCCGCCACGCCGAGCGGAATCGCCGCCACCAACAGCATGCGCGCCATGCGCGGATACTCGCCCAGGCCGGCGCCGATCAATGCGCCGAAGCCGAGCGGGCGCTGCGCCCGCGCCGCACCCATCGCCATCCCGGACAGCAGCGGCGAGAGCAGCAGCGTCGCCATCAACGCCAGCGCCGCGGCGAGCGGCAGCGCGGTGTCGCGCAACAGGGCCGCCACGACGTCGGTCAGCGCCGTCAGGTCGAGTTCCTGTGCCAGCGCCGCCGCATGCACCGAATGATCGAAGCTGGCGCCCAGCACGCGCCACACCGGCAGCGCCATCAGCAAGGCGGGCGCCAGCAGGCAGCCGGTCCACAGCAGCAGCAGGCGCCATTGCGCGGCCGCGCGCAGCGTGCGCGCGATGAAGGAAACACCAAGGCGGGCGGCGCGCGTCATACGTTCGCGATCAGCGACAGCAGCATCTGGACCAGCGCGGCGAAGTCGGCGCTCCAGCGCCGCGATGCGCGCGCGTCGGCCTCGATGGTGCGGCTGTCATCGAGCTTGTTGACGTCGAGGTAATGCAGGCGCTGCGGATCGAGTTGCGCCGATACCGCCTTCGCCGGCCTGGTCCACCTGAACTGCTGCCAGCTCTCGGCACTGTCCCAACTGGCCGTTTCGGCGCTGCCATCGGCGAACCTGACCAGCACCGTTTGCGGCACCTGCGCGCCGCGCCGGCGCAAGGTCACGGTGGTGACGAACGGGTACGGCCCGCTGTCGCCGGCGGCGCCCAGGTGGCTTTTCTTCCATTGCGCGCGGGCGGCGTCGATACGCTGGTCGAGCGCCTTGCGGTTCTCTTCGAGCCATACGCCGTTGACCTGGCGCGTGCCCGGCTGCGGCAGTTGTTCAACGCTGGTCAAGGCATCGACCCGGTCGTCGACCTTGCCGGCGCGGTAGATCTGCTGCGCGAATACCGCCTCGACGACGCCGCGCTGGCCGCTGCTTTCGGCCAGCACCTCGCGAAAGTCGGCCACGCTGGGATGGCGAAACTTCCAGCGTCGGTAGTATTCCTTGAACGCGCGCTCGAGCGCATCCTTGCCGATGCGTGCCTCGAGGTCGCGCATCACGGTGGCGGTGCGGCTGTACACCGGGCCGATGCCTTGCAGCCGGTGCCAGGCATTTTGCGCCGGCGCATCGGCGACGTCCTCGCGCGGCGACGCCATCCGTTCGACGTCGAAGATCTTGAATTGCGGGCTGATGCCGATCGCCCGCATCAGCGCGGTCGAGGCGTGCAGGTTCTGGCCGCGCGCACGCAGCATGCGCGCGTCCCAGAATTCGTTGAGGCCCTCGTCGAGCATCGGCTCCTCGAACTCGTTGGAGGCGAGGATGCCGTAAAAATAGCCGTGGCCGAATTCGTGGATGGTCACCAGGTCGAGCAGGGTCGCGTCGAGCGAGCCGGCCGGCACCTGCCGGTAGCCCTCGGCGGTGAAGAAGGTCGGATACTCCATGCCGCCGGCCGCGCCGGCATTGTACGGCGGGATCACCACCGTCAGCGTCGGATAGGGGTAGGGCCCGAGGCTGGCCGAGAAGTAGCTCAGCGCGTCCTTGGCCGCCTGCAGCGCCGGCGCTGCGCTGGCGGCGTATTCGGGCGGGTAGATCACCGTCACCGTCACGTCCGGACTGCCGGCGCCGCGCCAGCTGCCCAGCAGCGGCCGGGCGCTGCGGTTGTCCGCCGTCCAGGCGAAATCGTGCACGTCGCCCTGCACGAAATGGTGGGTTAGCAGGCCGTCGTGCTCGACCGGCGCACCTTGCCGCTCGCCGGTGGCGCCGACCGTGTAGTCCTTCGGCGCGGTGAGGCGCACATCGTACTTGCCGAAGTCGGCGTAGAACTCCGACTCGGGATGGAACTCGTGCACGTTCCAGCGCGGCGCGGTGGCGCCGCGTTCGCCCGCCAGTTCGAGCACGCCGATTTTCGGGAACCACTGGCCGACCAGGTGGAAGCTGCCAAAGTAGCCGGTGCGCGCGACCACCCGCGGCAGCTTGGTCAGGAAGTCGATCGACAACGTGGTGGAGGCGCCGCCGGCGACCGGCACCGGCAGGTCGAGCCGCACCACCGTATGGTCTGCGGCCGGACCGCCGTCGGGATGGACGAACGACCAGGGCACCGCCAGCGCGCCTTGCGCCACCGCGCGCAGTGCGATGTGGCCCCATTCGCCGTCCTTGATCGGGCTGGCCGCACGGACGCCGCCGCGCTGGCGCTGCTCGCTGAAATAGGTGCTGTCGGCGCTCTCGAACGCGTTCATGTACAGGTGCAGGTAGACGCTGCGCACTTCGACAGCGGAGCGGTTGCGCCAGGTGAGGGTCTGCTTGCCGGCCACCGTGTGCCTGAACGGGTCGAGCGTGGCGTCGATGCGGTAGTCGACGACGCGCTCGGACAGGGTCGGTTCGCTGCCGCTGCGCGCGCCTCCCCACGCGCCCGGAGCGCTCGGCACGCCGGCCGCGGCCGCATTGGCCGGCGCCAGCGCGATGCCGCTGTCGGCCACCGGCAGCGGAATCGGCACCACCCGCAGGCTGCCCGGTTCGGCCAGCAGCACGCCGGTGGCGCTGGCGCCGGCCAGCAGCAGGGCGCCGGCCGCGATCGAACGCAGGAGCGCCGGTCGCAGGAGCGTCGACGACACGATCTTGAAACGGGTGGCGCGCTGCTGCATGCATGGCTCCTGCGTGGACGGTGCGTCCACTATATCGGCATCAGTGGCAAAAAGCCAACAGGGCCGACGCCAGTCCAGCGTTTATAATGGCCACGTTTTGGTGCCCGCACGCGTGATCACGCGTGCAGTTAAACGGGAAACACCATGCTGCCGCGCCATTTTCAGGTGCGGCGGTGCAAGGTGTGCTGCCCCCGCAACGGTAAACAAGCGTCGCCGACCGGCGACTGGCTGTCTCAATGACCACTGTGCATATCGCATAGGAAGGTGAGACGGTCCGACTTGCGAGCCCGGATACCGGCCAGAACAGGTGGAAGCGCCGGCGCCTGGTCGCCGGCGGCTTCCGTTGAATCCGGCTTGCGGGGACGCACGGCCGGAGACTTTTTTTCGAAGACCGCCATCATGAAGTTTTGCCTTGCTCCGCGCCGCGCGCCGGCCGCCACCCCGCTCGCCCTCGTTTCCGCCCTCTCGCTGTGCTTTTGCGCCGCCGCCGTTCATGCCCAGGACGGCGTCATGCCGTCGGTGCTGATCACCGGCGCGCGCTTCGCCGCCGCGCCCGACCTGGCGCCGATCGGTGCCACCGTCATCAGCGCCGACCAGATCCGCCGCGCCGGCGTGGCCGACGTCAACCAGGCGATCCGCAAGATCGGCGGCGTGTACGGCCGCCAGAGTCTCGACGCGAGCCCGGACTTCGCGCTCGACCTGCGCGGCTTCGGCAGCAACAGCAGCGAGAACATGGTGATCATGCTCGACGGCGTGCGCATGAGCGAGAACGAACTGGCCAGCCCGACCCTGTCGACCATTCCGATCGAGACGGTCGAGCGCATCGAGATCATCCGCGGCGGCAGCGCGGTGCTGTACGGCGAAGGCGCCACCGGCGGCGTGATCCTGATCGTCACCAAGCGGCCCGCCAAGGACAGCCGGCGCGGCGCGCTGTTCGCCGAGGCGGGGCAGTTCAACCAGCACGACGTGCGCGCATCGGTGGCGCAGAGCTGGGACGGCATGGCGCTCGACGCGGCGATCGGCAACCAGGGCACCGACAACTACCGCGCCAACAGCCGCTTCAGGCAGACGGCCTTCAGCGGCGGCGCGCAGTGGGCGGTCGGCGCCGGCCGGGTCGGGCTGCGGCTCGACAGCGCGCGCCAGGAGTCGCGCCTGCCAGGTTCGCTGACCATGGCCCAGTACCTGGCCAATGCGCGCCAGACCCAGACACCGCAGGACTTCAGCTCGCTCGATTCGGACCGGGTCACTGCGGTTGTCGAGCAGCGCCTCGGCGCGGTCGACCTGGCGGCCGAACTGTCGCATCGCGAAAAGACCGTCAAGGCGCATTATGTCTCCGGTTACGGCATCACCGACCTGACCTACGACAGCGAGCAGACCCAGTTCTCGCCGCGCTTGCGCCACCTGGCGCAGTTGGGCGGCATGCTCAACGAAGTGATCGCCGGCGTCGACCTGATCCGCTGGAAGCGCCTGACCCACGCCGATTTTTCGAAGGCCGATGCGCGCCAGGAGTCGAAGGCGATCTACCTGCGCGACGAAATACGCTGGGATCCGGCCCACAACGGGCGCTTTGCGCTGGGCGCCCGCCATGAAGTGTTTGACAAGGATTACGTCGATCCGTTCAGTTTTACGCCAAAGCCGGAGAGCACGTCGCAGGCGCAGAACGCATGGGAGGCGCAGGGCAGCTACAGCGTGCTGCCGGCGCTGAACCTGCACCTCAAGGCCGGCCAGAGCTACCGCATGGCCAACGCCGACGAGAACAGCTACCGCTCCTCGATCACGGTGCTCAAGGCGCAGACTTCGCACGACCTCGAACTGGGAGCCACCTTCGGCGAAGCCGGCCAGCAGGTCAGCGCGCGCGCGTTCCGCCATCGCCTGGTCAACGAAATCTTCTTCGACCCGACCCTCAACTACGGCGTCAATACCAACCTCGATCCGACCGAACGCGCCGGCGTCGAGATCGACGCCGAGGGCCGCATAGGTGCCGACTGGCGCATCAGCGGCCACCTGCAGCACGTCAAGGCCAGCTTCACGGCGGGGCCGAACAACGGCCGCGAGATGGTGCTGGTGCCGAAGAATATCGTCTCGGCGCGCCTGTCGTGGGTGCCGGTTGACGGCCAGAGCGCGGACCTGGGCGCGCAATGGGTCGACAGCCAGCGTTACGGCAGCGACTTCACCAACGCCTGCGCGGCGCGGATCCCGTCGCACACCACCGTCGATGGGCGCTACGCGCGCAAGCTGGGCGCGTGGGAGTTCGCGGTGGCGGGCCTGAACCTGGCCGACAAGCGCTATTTCAGTAATGCGTTCGGCTGCCAGGCGGGCATCTATCCGGCCGACGGGCGCCAGCTCAAGCTGTCGGCGCGCTATGACTTTTAAGCGTCTGCTCGCGGCGCTGTGCCTGGCGGTGCCGGCCGGCGTCGCCGTCGCCGCCGCCGCCGCCGCCTCCGCCATCACCGTGGTGGACGACGCCGGCCAGCGCGTGACCTTGGCGGCGCCGGCGCGGCGCATCATCTCGATGGCGCCGCACATCACCGAGCTGTTGTTCGCCGCCGGCGGCGGCGAGCGCATCGTCGGCGCGATCAACTTCAGCGACTATCCGGAGGCGGCGAAAAAAATCCCGCTGGTCGGCAGCAATGCGCAGATCGACATGGAACGGGTGATCGCGCTGAAGCCGGACCTGCTGATCGTCTGGCAAAGCGGCAACACCGGGCGCCAGCTCGAGCAGCTTGGCAAGCTGGGCATCCCGGTGTTCCAGAGCGAGCCGAACAAGCTCGACCAGGTGGCCGACAGCCTGACCCGCTTCGGCCGCCTGCTCGGCACCGAGCCGGTGGCGGCGGCGGCGGCGGCCCAGTTTCGCGCCAGCATCGCCAGCCTCGGCGCGCGCTACCGCGGCCGGCCGCCGGTGACGGTGTTCTACCAGATCTGGGACAAGCCGATCTTCACCCTCAGCAGCAAGCATCTGATCAACGATGCGATCCGGCTGTGCGGCGGCGAGAACGTGTTCGCCGGCCTGACGGTGGTGGCGCCGTCGGTCAGCACCGAGGCGGTGCTGCAGGCCAATCCGGAGGCGATCTTCGGCGGCGACCAGCACGACCCGGACGATGCCGGCATCGGCATCTGGCGGCCGTACCGCAGCCTGCTGGCGGTCGAGCGCGGCAACCTGTTCCGGCTCGAAGGCGAGCTGCTGACGCGGCCGGGCCCGCGGGTGGCGCAAGGCGCGGCCCAGTTGTGCGAAAAAATCGAGCTGGCGCGTCAACGGCGCAAGTGAGCGGACGTTAAAGAAGTAAGCATTTGCAATTTTCGCCGCCGTGGTCGGAACAATTGGTGAAAAAGTGGTAATCTCGCGATCGTTCGCCTAACCTATTGAAGAAGGACTTCCATGCGTTTCCTGCGTTTTGCCATTGTTGCCATCGGGCTGGTTGCCGCTACCGCGTTTGCCGCGCCCGCCGAGCCGAAACTGGGCGTCGACTACATCCAGCTGGCCAGTCCGCAGCCTGCGCAGGTGGTCGGCAAGAAGGTCGAAGTGATCGAGTTCTTCATGTATCACTGCCCGCATTGCAACGTGCTGGAACCATACCTGGCCGAATGGGTCAAAAAGGAAGGCGCGGCGATCAACTTCAAGCGCGTGCACATGCCGTACGGCCCCAACGATCCGGAAGCGCATTTGTACCTGACGCTCGAGGCGATGGGCAAGCTCGACGAGATGCACGCCAAGGTATTCAAGGCGATCCACGTCGATCGCGTGCGCATGGCGGACGACACGGTGGTACTGAACTGGGTCGTCAAGAACGGCATCGACAAGGCCAAGTTCCTCGACTCGTGGAATTCGTTCGGCGTGCAAACCAAGATGAAACGCTTGCCGCAAGTTTTGAGCAACTACAAGGTCGACTCGGTGCCGACCCTGGTGATTGACGGTCGCTACATGACGTCGCCTTCGGTGGTCGATGCGACGCGCAAGGGCCTCGAAGAGCGTGCTTTGATGAAGGCGACGCTCGAGGTGCTCGATGGACTGGTCGCGAAGGTAGCGAAAACAAAATGAGCGAACGCGAAGTCTTGAAGATCTACGACGGCTCCAAGCCGCGCGAAGAGGACTTGTTTGAGACCAGCAATGTCAATCAACTGGCATGGACCCTGGTGGTGCTGTTTGGCGGCCTGCTCATCTGGCTGTGCATCGCGCTGGCCAATGCCGAGAACCAGCGGTACGCGCTGATCACCAACAAGTGCGCCGATCCCTTGTTCAAGGGCGAGCTGGACCAGAAATGCCTGGTGATGGTGCATTCGCGCGCGCACTGGTGGGAGCACGTGGGCTATGCGATGATGCACGTCACGCCGCCGGCGCCGGTCAAGAAGTGACAAAAAACTCCGCCGCGGCGGAGTTTTTTTTGTCGGCCGCGCGGCCGGCGCTGCTTGACTTAGCGTGGGCGGCGACGCATTGCGCCAATACCGCTCAGGCCGATCATCAGCAACGCCAACGACGCTGGCTCGGGGACCGCCTGCTGGTTGGTCGCCCCATAGGTCACGTTGTCCAACAGCGAGCCGGAGCCCAGCGACGCATAGCTGACCGTGGTGAAGGTGGCAGCGGTATCGAGGATGCCGAAAAATCCGCCATTCGCCCTGGAATACTGTTCGCCGTTCAGCGTGACCGAAGGGGTAGCGCTGCCATTAAAACCAAAATCGATGCCGAAGGCATTGATCGGGTCGAGGAAGGTGAACGTGCCGGAATTGTAGGTCCAGAGGTAGGCTGGATACGTGAATCCTTGCGGGCTGTTGTCGCCGCACTGGCCCGCACCGCTGCTGCAGCCGAAGGACGACATGTTGATGCTGTACGCGCCGCGATCGGTAACCGACCTTGGGCCGTCGACGAGCGAGTTCAGGTTGTCGACCGTATAGCCGGCCACTGCGGCCTGGAAGGCGCCGCGGTCGGTAAAGGTCAACACCGACGCATGGACCGAAAGCGAGGCGAGCAAGGCAAACAGGGCGCAGATAAATTTGTTGAACATGGAAGACTCCCAAAAGGTGGTGAAGATAAAATCCGGCATGAGCGCCGACAAAAAACCGGCCATTTTTCATCGTTGAGTTTGCTCGAACATTGCTGCAATGCCGCCGCATTGCGAAACCATACATGCATTTCCTGGCGGCACTGAGCTGCGCTGCAAATGAACTTAGCAAATACTGTGCCGGGTGTATTAACTTTTTCATAATCAATAACTTAAAGAAACGCCATGGCGACTGTTGGTTTGATTGTAAGATTTTCCGACACGGCGGCCAGCCACCAACCCGTGGTGCGCGCCGCCGCGCGCGCGTGTGGCCGGCGCCATGGCCGCGGAAATCAGGGCCCGAGGGGCACATCGGTCGTAGGCGGCCCGCTCCGATCCGGGGACTGAGCGCCCGCTTCACGCGGCGCGATCGGGACGCGTATCACGAAGCGCGCCCCGCCCAGCGGCGCGGCGTCGACCCGGATGCTGCCGCCGTGCAGCTCGATGGCCTTGCGCGCGATCGACAGGCCCAGCCCGTAGCCGCCGGTGGCGCGGTCGCGGCTGCGATCGAGCCGGTAGAACGGCTCGAAGATGCGTTCGCGCTCGGTTTGCGGGATGCCGGGACCGTCGTCGTCCACCACGATCTCGACCGCCGCGCCGGTGCTGCGGGCCGACAGCACGACCTGTTCCCTGGCGTACTTTTGCGCGTTGCGCAGCACGTTGCCGAGCGCCCGCATCAGCAGGCGCGTCTCGCCCGTCACAGCGCCGAGCGCAGGGTCGAGCTCCAGCGTCACCGGGTAATCCAGCTGCGCGGCGCAGGCGCGCAACGCCGGCGCCAGCGCGAACGGCGCCGCCTGCAGGGTGCGCTCGCTGCCGATGCTGGTCATGCTGAGCAGTTCGCCGACCAGCGCGCCCAGTTCGGCCAGGTCGTCTTCCATCGCGGCGATGCGCGGCGTGAGCACCCCCGGCGGCGCCGCCGAGCGCAGCAGATCGAGGGCGAATTCGAGCCGCGCGATCGGCGTGCGCAGTTCGTGCGAGACCGAGTGCAACAGGTTGGTCTGCGCTTCGACCAGCCCTTCGATGCGCGCGGCCATGTGGTTGATGCGCGCGGCCAGCGGCGTGATGCTGGCGCCCGGCGTGAGCACGGCGCGCGCGGCCAGGTTGCCGGCGCCAAACTGGTCGGCCACCCGCGACAGCGCCTGCAGGCCGCGCCAGTGTGCGCGCGACCACAGGCCGAGCGGGATCAGCACGGCCAGCGCCACGATGACGTAGCGCAGCGCCTCCATCTGCAGCGCCAGTCCTATGTCGATCGGCAAGTCCTGCGCGTGGATGACATCCTCGGCGCTGCCGATGTACTTGTCGCCGTGCAGGTCGACGCGCCGGAAGAACGCCTTGTTGGGAACATCGAGCACCACCTCGCCGCGCGCGAGCGCGGCGTGCCAGCGCGTCGGCAGCGCCGCGCGCGCCTGCGCCAGCGGCATCAGTTCCAGGTGCACGCGCGACACCTCGCGCACCTTGTTCAGGCGCACCAGCCATTCGTCGGCCGGCGCCCGGTCGACGTATTGTTCGAGCAGGAAGATCTGGGCGGCGGCCTGGCGCCGCGCGATCTGGTCGAGCGGGTCGCCGAACAGCTGGCTGATGGCGATGTAGATGAC
>JARXKM010000092.1:0-3572 GCA_030272785.1 Pseudomonadota bacterium | reverse complement strand
GCCTGCGGGCTCTTTAATTCGCAGTGTAGTTCCGGTTGCACCGAACGGGCCGGACTTCGATCAGGAGGACGCATCATGTCACCAACTCAATCATCCGGAAAATCCCTGCCCGGCGGCATTGCGCTGGCGCTGGCCTGCGCGCTGTCGCTGTCCGCCTGCGGAGGCGGCAACAGCGGCGCGCTGGATAGCTACGCGGGGCAGGGCATTGCCGTCGGCGAACCGAACGGCGCCTTGCCGATCGCGGCCGACTTCGTCGCGCTGGCGCAGCAGGCCAGCTGCGCCGACCAGCGCAACCGCCTGTTCATGATCGACAAGCGGATGGTGTTCTGGGACCGCGCCGGCAGCTGCGCCGACAACGCCTATGCGCGCAAGCTGTTTGGTGCCACGCCGCAGACGTTGCTGTGTTCGCTGAGCGATTCGATCGGCGGGCCGCAGACCAGTTGCACCGACGAGTCGGTGCGCGCGTTGTTTACCACCATCGTGGCCAATCTCGACAAGGGCGACCTGGGGCTGGGCGCCAGCCATCAGGTCGAAGCGCTGGTCGTGCCGGCGAAGTGAGCATCCACTGCGGCTCGGGCGGGCAGGCGCTGGCGAGGGCGGCGCGGAACCCCGTAGAATGGCCGCAAGCGAACTCTCCCACCATCGATCATGGAAAAGCTACTTGCCCTTGCCCTCGTGGCCGGCTGCGGCGCGGCCGCGGCGCAGACACCGGCCGCCAATCCGATGCCCGACGGCAGCCGCGACCTGTACCTTGGGCTGGGCGTGCTGTCGGCGCCGCGCTATGAAGGCGCGCGCTTGCGGCGTAGCTCGGCCTTGCCGGTGCTGCAATTCGAATGGAGCAATGGCATCTTCCTTTCCGGCATGAGCGCCGGCATGCACCTGTCGAACGTGCCCTCGCTCGAGTACGGTCCGCTGCTGGTGCTGCAGCCGCGCCGCAACGAGTCCGGCAGCGCCGGCGCGATCGGCGGCGTCGACGGCGGCGGTCCCGGCCTGGTCACGCCGCCGGCGGGCGGCGCCGTACCAAGCACCAGCCGCCTCGAGGGCATCGAGCCGATCGGCGCGCGGGTGCAGGCGGGCGGCTTTTTCAACGTGTATCTGTCGCCCCGCGTGCGCTGGGCCAACAGCCTGCTGGGCGGTGCGGGCAATCAGCGCAACGGCGCGACCTGGCGCACCGACCTGCAGCGCGTCGCCGCCGAACCGGCCGCGCGTCATGCGGTGTCGCTGTCGGCCGGCCTGACCTTGGCGAACCGCGCCTACCAGCAGGCGTTTTTCGGCGTCACGCCGATCGAAGCGCAGCGCAGCGGCTATGGCGCCTACCAGGCCGCGGGCGGGCTCAAGGATGCGCATCTGGCGCTGCGCTGGAACTGGGCGCTGGCGCCGGAATGGATGCTCACCTCCGGGCTGCAGGCAACGCGCCTGCTCGGCAGCGCGAGGCGCAGCCCGCTGGCCGAGCGGCCCGCCAGCCTGACCGGCTCGGCCGCGCTGGCGGCCAGGTTCTGAGGCGATGAACGGGCGCCGCCATGCCAGCGCGGCCCTGATGCTGCTGCTGCTGGGCGCCGCCGCCGCGGCCCAGGCACCGGATGCCGGATGGGTCAGCTATCGCGACGCCTACCGCGCCATGGTGGTGTTCGAAAAATACGGCCAGCCCAAGCACCTGATCCAGAGCCACTTCCAGGTCATGCCGCTCGAGCAGGGCGGCAGCACCGACGGCCTGCGCCTGACCCTGGCGGGCAAGTCGATGCGGCTGAACCTGCCGCTCGACGCCACCGGCCGCGCGCTGTTGCCGCTGCTCAAGGCGGCGTACGACGAGAACGCCGTGCTGCTGCTTGATGGCCAAGTACGTGGCCAACTGAGTGGCCAACTAAGTGGCCAACTGCGTGGCCAACTGAGTGGCCAACTGAGTGGCAAGCTGAGCCGGTACCAGCTGCGTGCGCGCGTGTCGGTGCTGGTGCGCGCGGACGGTGTGTACGAAGCGGCCGAGTTGCGCGCCGCCTGCGACCAGGCGCTCAATTTCGCCCGCTACGCCGACGCCTCGGCGCGCAGCCTGACCTGTGCCGGCGTGCGCTTCGGCTTCGCCGGCCAGCGCGCCGCGGTGGTGCGGGTGCGGGACGGCGGCGCCGCGCAGGCGTTGCCGGTGGCCGAGGGGACGATCTTCGCCGACGACCCGCAGGATCGCTTCAAGACCGTGCTGGTGCGCTTTGCCGACACGCCCGCGCGCGGCCAGGTGCTGACGCCGGAGGCGCCGCTGGCGATCGCACCGGTGTTCGAGTAGTGGACCAATGAGCGGCGACTGCGCGGCGAGAATGATCAGTGCCAGGCGGTCGGCGAGAACAGATAGCCTTCGCCCCACACGGTCTTGATCTTTTCGGCCCTGGGGTCGTCGAAGTGGCGACGCAGTTTCGAGATGCTGTTGTCGATGCTGCGGTCGAGGCCATCGAATTCGATGCCGCGCAGCTTTTTCAGCAGCGCGTCGCGCGACAGCACCTGGCCGGCCGCCGCGGCCAGCACCAGCAGCAGCTTGTATTCCGGGTTGCTCAGCGCGCATTGCTGGCCGCGCCAGCACACGCTGCGTTCGCTCGGCGTGATGGTCAATGCGCCGAACACCAGCGGCGCGCCGTCGGCGGTAGGGCGGGTGCCGGCGCGGCGCATCAGGGCGCGCAGGCGCGCCAGCAGCAAGCGCGGCTGCACCGGCTTGTTGAGGAAATCGTCAGCGCCCTGTTCGAGGCCGGACACCTCGTCATAGGAGTCTTCGCGCGCGGTCAGGATCAGGATGGGCACCGCGCTGATGGCGCGCAACTGGCGGCACACGACCATGCCGTCGAGGCCGGGCAGCATCAGGTCGAGCACCACGACATCGGGCGCGATGTCGGCGAAGCGCGCCAGCGCCAGGTCGCCGCGCGCGACTTGTTGCACGGTGAATTCGTAGCCGCCCAGATATTCGCTGACCAGCGCGGCGAGCCTGGCGTCGTCTTCCACGAGCATGACTTGGTGCATGGGATTCTCCTCGCGCTCCATTGTATTAGAGCCAATGCCGCTTGACCCGCAGGCGCATCAATCATCGGCAGGCAGGGGGGCGCGGCGGGTGCGCCGGCGCGAAAAAAATCCGCCGGAGCGGATTTTTCTGAGGACGCGCGAGTGTTTCGTCATAACTTAGTTCGCCAGGCGCGCCGTGCAATTTCAACTGTAAACCTCGCTTCCGCACCGGGCCGGTTTCAGGTGACAAGCCGGCCAAGATAGTTGTCGCTCACCAGCACCCGAAGTCGATGAGGGCGATTGTGTTTCGAATCCGCTTGACCATCCCACGATGGTAACGTCCAAAGTGAAAGCGTTTCCAAACAAGGAGGTATTGCCATGTATGAGTTTCAAGTCGAAGGCATGACGTGCGGTGGTTGCGCCAACAGCGTCAGGCGATCGTTGCAAGCGGTCGATAGCAAAGCGAGGGTGGCTGTCGAACTGGCGAGCAAAAAGGTGCGCATCGAATCCACTGCCGATATCGAAAGGCTGAAATCGGCTGTTGTGGCGGCGGGATATCCGGTGACAGCCAGCGCAGTGGTTTGATGTCGCGGCGGGGG
>JARXKM010000474.1 GCA_030272785.1 Pseudomonadota bacterium | reverse complement strand
CCCCAAGGGCGCTGAGGGTATACTGTCGAGCATCGATCGCCTCCGGGAGCGCCCAGTGTCACTTGCATCCTTCTTCAAACTCAAGGAAAACGGCACCGACGTGCGTACCGAAGTGGTGGCCGGCCTGACCACCTTCCTGACCATGGCCTACATCATCTTCGTCAACCCGACCATCCTGGGCGACGCCGGCATGCCGAAGGAGGCGGTGTTCGTCGCCACCTGCCTGGCCGCCGCGCTCGGCACCGCCATCATGGGGCTGTACGCCAACTATCCGATAGGCATGGCGCCGGGCATGGGCCTGAACGCCTATTTCGCCTACGCGGTCGTGCTCGGCATGGGAGTGCCGTGGCAAGCCGCGCTGGGCGCCGTGTTCATCTCGGGCTGCCTGTTCGTGCTGGTCAGCGTGCTCGGGCTGCGCGAGATGATCGTCAACGGCATCCCGCCGTCGCTGCGCACCGCGATCACCGTCGGTATCGGCCTGTTCCTGGCGCTGATCGCGCTCAAAAGCGCCGGGCTGGTGGTGGCCAGTCCCGCCACCATGGTCGCCGCCGGCGACCTGCACAGGGCGCCGGCGCTGATGGCCATTGCCGGCTTCTTGCTGATTGTCACGCTCGACCGGCTCAAGGTGCAGGGCGCAATCTTGATCGGTATCGTCTGCGTGACCATCCTGAGCTTCTTTTTTGGCGCGAACAAGTTCGCCGGCCTGGTGTCGCTGCCACCGCCGATCGCGCCCACCTTGCTGCAACTGGACGTGCGCGGCGCCTTGTCGATGGGCGTGCTCAACGTGGTGCTGGTGTTCTTCCTGGTCGAGCTGTTCGACGCCACCGGCACCCTGATGGGCGTGGCCAATCGCGCCGGTCTGCTGGTCGAGGGCAAGATGCAGCGGCTGAACAAGGCGCTGCTGGCCGATAGCGTGGCGATCGTCGCCGGCTCGGCGCTTGGCACCTCCAGCACCACCGCCTACATCGAAAGCGCGGCCGGCGTGCAAGCCGGCGGGCGCACCGGCCTGACCGCCGTCATGGTGGCGCTGCTGTTCCTGGCATGCCTGTTCATCGCCCCGATCGCCGCCGTCGTGCCGGCCTACGCCACCGCGCCCGCGCTGCTGTTCGTCGCCTGCCTGATGCTCAAGGAGCTCGGCGAAATCGACTGGTCCGACACTACCGAGAGCGTGCCGGCGGCGATCACCGCACTGGTGATCCCGTTCACCTACTCGATCGCGCAGGGCATCGCGTTCGGCTTCATCACGTACGCGGTGCTCAAGCTGACCACCGGGCGGGCACGCGGTGTCAAACCGGTCGTCTGGCTGATCGCCGCCGTCTTCGTGTTCCGCTTCGCCTGGCTGGGCGGCTAGGATTTGACGACCGCGGCGCTGCCGATCGCCACCAGGATGCTGCACGGCGCCTGCTCCATCAACGCGGCATCCTCGTCCTCGCGCAACCAGCGCGCCAGCCGGCTGCGATGGCGGTGGCCGACCACGATCAGGTCGACCCCAAGGGTGCGCGCGCACGTGGCGATATGGCCGACCGGGTCGCCGAACACCAGCTGGCCCTGGGCGTCGAGCCGGTGCGACTTGAGCCAGTCGACGCCCTCGCGCAGGATCCGCACCGCCGCCTGCTGATCGTCGTGCAGGTGGGACGGACCGGGCAATTCGGCGGCCAGGTCGATGCCGCTGCTGCGCAAGATCGCCAGCAAGTGGGTATGCGCGCCCATCGACGAGGCCAGCTCGGCGCCTTCCTTGAGCGCGTTGCGGCCTGCTTCGGTGCCGTCGTAGCACAACAGGATATTGCGGTACATGGCAGACCTCCCGCCAACATCTGACAGCCTATTTTAAGCCGCTGCGCCGAAGGGGTGCGCCGATTTCAGCGCTCGGCGCGCTGCGAAAAGTGCTGAGCCAGCATCGCGCAGACCATCAACTGGATCTGGTGGAACAGCATCAGCGGCACGATCAGCACGCCGAGTGACGAGGTGGCAAACAGCACCTTTGCCATCGGCACCCCGCTGGCCATGCTCTTCTTCGAACCGCAAAACACGATGGCGATCTGGTCTTCCTTTGAAAAGCCCAGCCGGCGGCTGACGAAGGCGGTGATCAGCATCGCCAGCGCCAGCAGCACGCAGCTGACCAGGCCGAGATTGAAGAACGCGCCCGGCGTGAGCTTCTGCCACAGCCCCTGACCGACCGCCTCGCTGAACGCGGCATACACTACCAGCACGATCGAGCCCTGGTCGACCAGCCGCAGCATCGCCTTGTGGCGGTCGATCCACACGCCGATCCAGCGCCGCATCAGCTGGCCGGCGATGAAGGGCAACAGCAGTTGCTCGGCGAACGCGACGATCGAATCGAGCGAGGAATGCTGGGCGGCGCCGCGCATCACCAACGCGCCGACCAGTACCGGGGTGAGAAAGATGCCGACGAAATTGGAGGCCGACGCGCTGCACACGGCGGCGGCCACGTTGCCGCGCGCCAAAGCGGTAAACGCGATCGACGACTGAAACGTCGATGGCAGTGTGCACAGGAACAAGATGCCGAGGTACAGCTCGGGCGTCAGCAGGGTCAGCGCGAGCGGCCTGATGAGCAGTCCGAGCAGTGGAAACATGACGAAGGTGGCGCCGAGTACGAGCAGATGCAAGCGCCAGTGGGTGAATCCGGCCTTCACAGCCTCGCGCGACAGTTTCGCGCCGTGCAAAAAAAACAGCAAACCGATGGCTGCGGAGGTGACATGGCCGAGCGCGCGCGCGGCGCTGCCGGACGCCGGCCAAAACGTCGCCGCCAACATGGCCAGCATCAGGCCGAGGGTGAACGCGTCGGGTATCAAAGTGCGCAGCATCGCGCGACGCGAAGGCGAGGAAGAGGACATGCGGGCGAATTTCCTGAGAGACGACGTGGCCGGCATGGGCCGATGTCAACGGCGCATTTTACCGGCATTCCCTCGCTGCTGCTGGGGCTGCGTTTCTGGG
>JARXKM010000473.1 GCA_030272785.1 Pseudomonadota bacterium | reverse complement strand
CGGCCAGAAGACCTGGACCACGCTGGCGCAGCACGCCGACATGATCTTCTGCCTGGTGCGCACCGACAGCGGCGTGCGCAAGCAGGAAGGCATCTCGTTCCTGCTGATCGACATGCATACGCCCGGCATCACGGTGCGCCCGATCATCATGCTCGACGAAGATCACGAGGTCAACGAGGTGTTCTTCGATAACGTGCGCGTGCCGGTCGAGAACCTGGTGGGCCAGGAGAACAAGGGCTGGACCTACGCCAAGTACCTGCTCGGCCACGAGCGCACCGGCATCGCCGCGGTGGGCCGCTCGAAGCGCGAACTGGGATTCCTGAAGCGCTTTGCCGCCGCCCAGACGGTCGACGGCCAGCCGCTGCTCGACGAGCCGCTGTTCCGCGCCAAGGTCGCCACGCTCGAGATCGAGCTGATGGCGCTCGAAATGACGGTGCTGCGCGTGCTGGCCGAGGCGCACAAGGGACCCGGTCCCGAGGCGTCGGTGCTGAAGGTGCGCGGCACCGAGATCCAGCAAAGCCTGACCGAACTGATGGTCGAGGCGGCCGGCCCGATGGCGCTGCCGTTCGATCCGGCCTACCTCGAAGGCGAGACGGAACACAGTATCGCCGACGACGATGCCGCACCGCTGGCCGCGCACTACTTCAACGTCCGCAAGACCTCCATTTACGGCGGCTCGAACGAAATTCAACGAAACATCATCACCCAGATGATCCTGGGCCTGTGAGGAACTGAGCATGGATTTCAATTTCAAGGAAGAACAGCTGCAGTTCGCCGACGCCCTCAAGCGCTGGGTGGCCAAGGACTACAGTTTCGAGGCGCGCGCCAAGATCATCGGCTCGCAAGCCGGCGTGTCGGACGCGGCATGGGCCACCCTGGCCGAACTGGGCATGACGGCGCTGCCGGTGCCGGAAGCGCAGGGCGGCTTCAGCGGCACGGCGGTCGACATGTTCGTCGTCATGCAGGAACTGGGCCGCGGCCTGGTGGTCGAGCCCTACCTGGCCACCGTGCTGGGCGCCGAATTCCTCAAGCTCGGCGGCGGCCATGCGGCGCTGCTCGAGCAGGTCGCCGGCGGCGCACTGAAACTGGCCTGCGCGCTGGGCGAGCGGCAGTCGCGCCATGAACTGGCCGACATCGCCACGACAGCGGTGGCCGACGCCAAGGGCTTCCTGATCGACGGCCGCAAGAGCGTCGTCATGCACGGCGCCCAGGCCGGCAGCCTGATCGTCTCGGCACGCAACAGCGGCGCCCAGCGCGACCACGACGGCATCTCGCTGTTCGTGCTGCCACGCGAGACGGCCGGCATCAGCATTACCGAGTACCGCACCCTCGACGGCCTGCGCGCCGCCGACATCGTGTTCGAGCAGGTGCGCGCGCCGGTGTCGGCGCTGGTCGGCAAGGCCGGCGGCGGCTGGGACATCCTCGACGCGGCCGCCGACTACGGTGCCGCGCTGCTGTGCGCCGAGGCGCTCGGCGCGATGGAGGCGATCTTCGCAGCCACGCTCGAGTACCTGAAGACGCGCACCCAGTTCGGCGCGCCGATCGGCAAATTCCAGGCGCTGCAGCACCGCATGGTCGACATGTTCATCCACCTCGAACAGGCCCGTTCGATGGCGCTGCTGGCCGCCGTCAAGCTCGGCTCGGGCGACGCCCTTGAACGGCGCCGCGCGGTATCGGCGGCCAAGTTCCGGGTCGGCCAGGCGATGAAATTCGTCGGTCAGCAGTCGGTCCAGCTGCACGGCGGCATGGGCGTGACCAACGAACTGCCGGCCGCGCACCACTTCAAGCGCCTGACCATGATCGAAGTGACCCTGGGCGACTCCGACCATCACCTGCGCCGCTTCATGGCGCAGCCGGGGTTTACCGAGGACGCCGCGGCATGAAGAAAGCCAACTGGTATTTCGAGGATTTCGTTCCCGGCGAGGAGATCTCGCTAGGCAGCCGCAGCGTCAGCGAGACGGAAATCATCGCCTTCGCCGAGCAGTTCGATCCGCAGCCGTTCCACGTCGACCGCGTCGCCGCCACCGCGTCGATCTTCGGCGGCGTGATCGCCAGCGGCTGGCACACCTGCAGCATGATGATGCGGCTGGTGGTCGACAGCTTGATGAGCGAATCGTCGAGCATGGGATCGCCCGGCCTCGACGGCGTACGCTGGCTGCTGCCGGTGCGCGCCGGCGACACCCTCAGCGTCAGCTACCTGACCACCAAGGTCAAGGCATCGGCGTCGCGCCCTGACCGCGGCGTGGTGTGGTCGAAGTGGACCGCCACCAACCAGCGCGGCGAGGTGGTGTGCACCATCGAAGGCATGGGCATGTTCGGGCGGCGTCCCGATGCGTGAGATCGCCGACCTGGAGGAACTGAAAACGCTGATCGGCACCGAAGTGGCGGTGTCGGACTGGCTGGCGATCGCGCAAGCGCGCATCGACACGTTTGCCGAGGCGACGTCGGATCACCAGTGGATCCACGTCGACGCCGAGCGCTGCGCGCGCGAGTCGCCGTTCCGCAAGCCGGTGGCGCACGGCTTCCTGACCTTGTCGCTGCTGCCGGCGCTGTTCGAAAACGCGGTGCGCATGGTCGACGTGAACATGGCGCTGAACTACGGCTTGAACAAGGTGCGCTTTCCAGCGCCGGTGCCGGTCGACAGCCGCGTGCGCGCACGACTGAGCCTGGCCAGCGTCGAGGATATCGACGGCGGCGCGCAGCTGGTGTGGGCGGTGGTGGTGGAGTGCGAAGGCAGCGCGCGGCCGGTGTGCGTGGCCGAATTCGTCATGCGCCGCTATCCGTAGCAGGGGGTAAGGTCTGTCATTCGGATATGTCGTTTTTTGACATGTGCGAATGTCAGACCTGACCCCAGGCCGGCGCTACCGAATGCGGGGTCAGGTCTGACATTCGCACATTTGAAAAAACCAAATGTCCGAATGACAGACCTGACCCCACCGCAGACCTTACCCCGGGCCGGCGCTATCTGGTCAAGACC
>JARXKM010000472.1 GCA_030272785.1 Pseudomonadota bacterium | reverse complement strand
GATGTCGGCCATCGACATCGAGAACAAGGCATCGGTGAGCGACATGATGCCGACGGTGAAACCGGTGTCGGCAGCGGCGTGCTGGCCGGGATGAATCTTCAGGCTCATCAGCTCGAGCATCTTGCCGCGCGTGGTGGCCATTTGCAGCAGCGGCAAATTCAGTTCGACCTTGGCGCCCGGCGTGGCGTACAGCAGGATTTGCAGCCAGCGCTGCAATTGCTGGCGGCCCAGCACGTCGATCGCCTGGCCGAGCGTATCGATGCGCGCGCGCGCCCCGGCCGCCGGCGTGTTGACCAGGCGCAGCAGGTTCAGGCTGATCAGCGCGTCGCGCTTGACCGCCAGTTCGATGGTGTGGTTGTCGACGTTCGAGTTGACCAGTTCGAGCAGCTCGAGGATGGCCAGCTCGGACGGCGCGATCTTCTTGCCGGAGAGGATGGCGGGACGGGCGAAATAGAAGCCCTGGAAATAGTCGAAGCCGAGCTTGAGGCACAGGCTGAATTCCTCGACCGTCTCGACTTTTTCGGCCAGCAGCAACTTGTGCTGGCGCCGCAGCGATGCCGCCAGTGCCGGCAGGCGCGCCGGGGCCACCCCTTTGACGTCGATCTTGATGACGTCGACCAGTTCGACCAGCTTGCGCACGTCGTCCGATTCGGCCACCACGTCGTCGAGGGCGAACTTGAAGCCGAGCGCCTTGAGCTCGATCACGCGCGCCAGCAGCTCGGGCGTGGCGCGGACGGTTTCGAGAATTTCGAGGATCACCTTGTCGGCCGGCAGGAAGCGCACGTAGTCGCTCATCAGCGCGACGGCGTTGACGTTGACGAACGCCAGTTGCGCGCCCACCACCTGCTCCATGCCCAGTTGCGAGGCATGCGAGATCACCGCCGCGGTGGCGGTGGCGTCGTCGCTGACGTTCGCCTCGCTGGCGCCGGCGGTACGAAACAGCAGTTCGTAGGCGACCAGGCGCTCGTCACGGCCGAGGATGGGCTGACGCGCCAGGAAAAATTCGTCGAATGGCAGGGAAAGCTGGGTAGCGGCGTCGATCGGCACGGGAGACCCCCGGGTAACCTTGGGCGCACCGTGGCCCGGCTGGCAGAACCATCCGGGCGGCGCCCACGCACCAACTATACACCAAATTGGTTTTTCAATGACATTTCGACATCGAAACGAGCGGCGCGCTTATTGCACACTTATTGCACACTTATTGCACACTTATTGCACACTTATTGCACACTTAGCGCACGCTTAGCGCACGCTTACGGCCGGCGCGAGCCCGGCGTTTTCGGTCCGGTCGGGCGCCCGCTGGTGCGGCGCGCGCCCGGCGCGGCCGCGGTGCGCGGGCCGACCGCGCCGGCGACGCCGGGCGTGCCGGCTGGCGCTTGGCCAGGCAGGCGCAGGCTGCCGGTGCCGGCGGTCGGGCTGGCGCGGCGCGCGTTGCCGACCGGCACACGGGCACTGCCGTTGGCGCCGACCCGCGACGTCGACGAACCGGTCATCTGGCTGCCCGACTCGATCACGAAGGTGGCGCCGGCGTCCTTGCCGAGCACCTCGACCAGGTACGGCAGCACCTGGCGCAGGGTCGGCTCGAGCGTGTACGGCGGATTGAGGATGAACATGCCGCTGCTGTGCAGGCCGAAGCCGTCCGGGCCCGGGGTCGACACGGTCAGGGTGACGTTCAGCCATTCCTTCACCGGCAAGCGCTTGAGCTTGTCGGCGAACTGGCGCGACTCCATGCGCTGCAGCACCGGATACCAGACGGCGAAGATGCCGCTCGGGAAACGCTCGAGCGAGTCCTCGAGCGCGTCGCGCACTTTGCGGTAGTCCTGCTTGTCTTCGTACGGTGGATCGATCAGCACCAACGCGCGGCGCGACTGCGGCGGCAGCAAGGTCTTGAGCGCGTGAAAACCGTCGCCGCGTTCGATCAGCACGCGCTTGCCGCGCTGCACCGGGCGTTCGCCCTGGGCGGCGGCGTGTTCGGCGACCTTGCGGAAATTGTCGGCCAGTATCTTGGCGTCGGCCGGATGCAGCTCGAACAGGCGCAGGCGGTCCTGGTCGCGCATCGCCTTGTCGGCGCAGTACGGCGAGCCGGGGTAATAGCGCATCTTGCCGCTCGGATTGAGGCCCTTGACCAGGTTGACGTAGTCGGCCAGCTGCTTGGGCATGTCCTTGCGATCCCACAGCGGGCCGATGCCGGTGTCGTACTCGGCGTTCTTGGACGCGTAGCCACCGTCGAGCGCGTACACGCCGGCGCCCGCATGGGTGTCGATGTAGGTATAGGCGGTGTCCTTCTGATTCATATATTCGTGCAACTGGATCTGCACGAAATGCTTCAGGACGTCGGCGTGATTACCCGCGTGAAAGGCGTGGCGGTAGCTAAGCATGGAATTTCCAAATAAATAAATAGTATCGAACCGGATCGAACCGGATCGAACGGCGCGCGGCATGACAAAAAATGCGGCGGAATATCCCGACATTATCCACCACAATGGGATTTGCCGAGAAATTGGCGCACCGGCGTGGGCGAATTGCCACGCCGCGCACGCAAAAAAAGCCGCAGCGGCGGCTGGCCGGTGCGGCTTGGTCGGAGCGGGAGACGGGCCTGCGCCCGCCTCCCCGGCGACCGTCTAGGCCACCTTCTTCTGGTCGAAGAACTGCTCGTCTTCGGTCGAACCGTGCAAGGCGGTCGTCGAGCTCTGGTGCTGCTGGATGGTCTGGGTGACCGAATCGAAATAGCCGGTGCCCACTTCGCGCTGGTGCTTGACGGCGGTAAAGCCCTTGTCCGCGGCGGCGAATTCGGCTTCCTGCAACTCGACGAAGGCGGTCATGTTGCGGCGCGCATAGCCGTGCGCCAGGTTGAACATGCCGTAGTTGAGCGCATGGAAGCCGGCCAGTGTGATGAACTGGAACTTGTAGCCCATCGCGCCGAGCTCCTTCTGGAACTTGGCGATGGTCGCGTCGTCGAGGTTCTTCTTCCAGTTGAACGACGGCGAGCAGTT
>JARXKM010000471.1 GCA_030272785.1 Pseudomonadota bacterium | reverse complement strand
GTCGATGGCGACGTCATGGCCGCCTTCAATGACGGCGCTGCCGCGCTCGGCCTGCATAACGCCGCCGGGCAGCCGCTGCGCTTCGTGCCGCAGGAAGCGCTGCCGGAAGGGCGCGCCTACGAGGAGTTCATCGGCGCCACCGGCTGCGTGCCGACGCGCGCCAACCTGCACGATTTTTTCAATGCGCTGGTGTGGCTCACCTTCCCGCGCATCAAGCGGCAGCTGAACGCCCTGCAGTCGGCGCAGATCGCGGTCGCCGGCGTCGGCAAATCGCGCGGGCCGGCGCGCGACGGCGCCACCATCTTCGACGAGAATTCCGCGCTGCTGGTGGTGCGCGATGCGGCGCCTGGGCGCGCGCTGGTCGAGGCGCTGCGCGGCCACCGCTGGCAGGAGGCGTTTTGCGCACGGCGCCAGGCGTTCGGCCCGGATGCGCAGCTCTGGCTGTTCGGCCACGCGCTGATGGAAAAGCTGGTCGCACCGCGCAAGGCGATCACCGCCCACACGCGCGTGGTGACGGCCGGCGCCGATTATTTCGCGCTGACGCCCGATGCGCAGCGCGCCTGGATCGACGGCCATCTCGCCGCCGCGCTCGCGTCCGAGCCGTTGACGACCGCCTGTTTCACGCCGCTGCCGGTACTCGGCGTGCCCGGATGGTGGCCGCAGCAGGACGATGATTTTTATGCCGACACCAGCGTGTTTCGTCCGAAGCGCGCATCCTGATGGAGACTGACACAATGAAAACGGTACGCTGGGGGATACTCGGCACGGGCAAGATCGCGCGGGCGTTCGCCGAGGCGCTGAAAGAGACGCCGGATGCGGTGCTGGCGGGCGTGGCATCGCGCCGGCTCGACGGCGCGCAGGCGTTCGCGCGCGAGTTCGGCGCCGCCGCCGCGTATGGCGACTACCAGGCGCTCGCCGACGCCGCCGACGTCGACCTGATCTACATCGCCACGCCGCATCCGATGCATGCCGAGAACGCGCTGATGGCGCTCAACGCCGGCAAGGGTGTAGTGTGCGAAAAGGCGTTCACGGTGAACCGGCGCGAGGCCGGGCAGGTGGTGGCGCTGGCGCGCCGGAGGCGGCTGTTCCTGATGGAGGCGATGTGGACGCGCTTCATGCCGTCCCTGGCCGAAGTGCGGCGCATCATCGCATCGGGCGAGATCGGCCCGGTGCAGCTGGTGACGGCCGATTTCGGCTTCGCCGCCTCGTTCGGGCCCGAGCACCGCGTGTTTAACCCGGCGCTGGGCGGCGGCGCGCTGCTCGACCTCGGGATCTATCCCTTGTCGATCGCGGCGGCGTTGCTTGGCCCGGTGGCGGCGGTCAGCGCACAGGCGGAATTGGGGCCGACCGGCGTCGATGTCCAGACCGGGTTCACGCTGCGCCACGAAGGCGGCGGCCTGTCGGTGTGCAGTTGCTCGCTGTTGGCGCGCACGCCGTGCGAATTGACCGTCTCCGGGCCGCTCGGGCATGTACGAATGAATACCCAATTCCACCGCACGCAATCGGTCAGCGTGGTGCTGGCGGACGGCTCCTCGCGTACGGTGGACACGCCGTTCATCGGCAACGGCTATGCGCACGAGGCGATCGAGGCGCAGCGCTGCTTCAGCGCCGGCCTGATCGAAAGCCCGGGCATGACGCACGACGAGACGCTGGCGCTGATGGGCGTGATGGACACGATCCGCGCGCAGATCGGCCTGCGCTACGGCGCCGACGCCGACTAGGCGCCGCGTCGTCGGTCAGCGCAGCGAGGCGCTGGCCGCGTCGAGGCGTTTGAACAACTCCTGGTGCGCGGCGCGGGTGTGCTTGGCCATGTGCTTGCGCGCATGCTCGAGCTCCGCGATCTCCTTTTCGGCCAGCGCGCTCTGGCCGTTGGCGATGGCCCATATCGCCAGTTCGGCGCGTGCCTCGACGCTGCCGAAGCGCTGCGCCGCCGCCTGGTACTCGACACCGGCGTCCTGCTGGCGGCCCGCCGCCGCGTAGGCGCCGGCCAGCAGCAGGCCGACCTGTTCGGCGCGAAAGTTCGGATGCTTGGCGCGCAGCGGCGCCAGCACGTCGATGGCCGCCTGCGGCTGCCCGTTGGCCAGTTTCGCGCGGGCGGCGCCGAAGCCGATTTCGGCGTCGCCGGCGAACGGGCCGCGCAGGCAGGCGTCGTACTGCTCGACCGCCTGCGCGATGTCGCCGGCGTCCAGCAACGCCGCGGCGACGCGCATCTGGTTGTGGGCAGTCGGGGTCAGGTCGAATGCCTGGCGCGCCGCGCGCAATTCGCCGCCCGGGTTGAGACTCTTCTGGATCACCGAGCCGGCCTTGCGCACGCCGCGCCGCAGGCGGACGTCGGGCAGGAACACGACCGCGAAATAGACGATGCTGCCGAACAGCGGGAACATGAACAGGATCACCAGCCAGTACAGTTCGCGCCCCGCGCGCACCGCGTGGATCGCGAAGAAAATGGCGATGATGATGTGAAGTCCGATTCCGAATATGGGCATGCTGGGTTCCTGGGTGGAGAGTGAAATGGGGCGCAAGGGCCCCAGAATATACGCAATTTTCACGCACAATCTCTGCAATTGTCACGCTTTTTGCACCGGCCGCGTCCTACACCTTGAGGAATTCCTCTTTGCCGCCGAGCCAGCGGGCCAGGTGTGCCTCGACCGTGGCGGCCTGGTCGTCGCCGGCCTGGTGCAGCAGGTCGTGCGCGACGTCGCGCGCCTGCTCGACCAGCCACTGGTCGGTTTCGAGGTCGGCGAAGCGCAGCATCGCCTGGCCCGACTGGCGCGCGCCGAGGAATTCGCCGGGGCCGCGGATCTCGAGGTCGCGGCGGGCGATTTCGAAGCCGTCGGTGGTCTCGCGCATCGTCATCAGGCGCTGCTTGGCGATGCCGCCGAGCGGGCTTTGGTACAGCAGCAGGCAGACGCTGGCCGCCGAGCCGCGGCCGACCCGCCCGCGCAGCTGGTGCAGCTGCGACAGGCCGAAGCGCTCGGCGTGCTCGATCACCATCAGCGA
>JARXKM010000470.1 GCA_030272785.1 Pseudomonadota bacterium | reverse complement strand
CGCCGCGCCGCCGCCGCCCGCGCGGCTGCAGGTGCAGGTGCCCGCCGGCTGGCGCACCCAGGTCGGGCCAGCCGCGCTGCCTGAAGCGGCGTGGTGGCGCGCCTTTGGCGACCCGGCGCTTACCGAGTTGGTGCAGCGCGCGCTGGCCCACAACGGCGACGTGCGCGTCGCCGCCGCGCGCCTGCAGGAATACCAGGCGCGCGTGACGGTTGCCGCCGGCGCCGCGCTGCCGGCGCTGAACGCTGCGGTCACGCCGGTGCGGGCGCGCGCGATCAGCGCCTTCGGCACGCCGGTCGAAGCAACGTCGCTGCAGGGCAGCCTGCAGGCGAGCTATGAACTCGACCTGTTCGGCAAGCTCGCCAGCACCACTGCGGCGGCGCGCGCCGAGCTGGGCGCGCAGCAGGCGCTGGCCGGCGCCACCGCCTTGTCGGTGGCCGCCAGCACCGCGTCCGGCTACCTTAATCTGCGCGGCCTCGATGCCCAGCTGGCGCTGGCGCGCGCCACGCTGGCCTCGCGCGAACGATCGCTGGCGCTGGCCAAGCGCCAGTTCGATGTCGGCTACAGTTCGCGCCTCGAATGGGCGCAGGCACAGGCCGAATACCACGTCACCGCCGCCGTGCTGCCGCAGCTCGAACGCGCCATCGCGCAGCAGGAAAATGCGCTCAGCGTGCTGGTGGCCGCCAGCCCCGGCCCGATCGCACGCGGCGCCGCGCTCGAGGCGCTGGCGGCGCCGCCGATCGGCCCCGGCCTACCGTCCGAATTGCTGCGCCGCCGGCCCGACATCGTCCAGGCCGAGCGCGCCGTCGCCGCCGCCGACGCCGGCCTGGCCGCCGCCCGCGACCAGCTGCTGCCGTCGATCCGGCTGACCGCCTCGACCGGCCTGCAGGCCTACAGCGTGAGCCAGTTGCTGCGCTCGCCGATCCTGTTGTGGAGCGTCGGCGGCAGCGTGCTCGCGCCGCTGTTCGACGGCGGCCGCTTGCGCGCCCAGGCCGCCATCGCCGCCTCGCTGCGCGACCGCGCCGTGCTCGGCTACGAGACGGTGGTGCGCAACGCCTTCGCCGACACCGACAACGCGCTGTCCGGCGTGCAGCTGCTCGGCGCCCAGCTGGCCGAGGCGCAGTTGCGCCGCCAGGCCGCCGCCGAAGTGCTGCGGGTGGCGCACAACCGCTACGCCAACGGCTACGCCTCCTACCTCGAAGAACTCGACGCCCAGCGCAACGCCTTCAGCGCCGACAACGCCGTGCTGCAGCTGCGCGCCAGCCTGCTCGGCGCCCACGTCGATCTGTACCGCGCGCTCGGTGGCGCGTGGCGCGACGGTGCGCCAGGCAGCAGGGTGGACCACTGACCACGCCGCCTGCGTCGTTGTGGTGCAAAAACCTTGATGAAAAATAACGTATTCGAAGTTCGTCGAAAATTGCTGGTAGGATACATGCTTCATCGTTAGCTTGAATATCTGTCATGAGAAATTTGAATATCGGTACCCGCCTGGCCCTCGGCTTTGCCGTCGTGCTGGCGCTGCTGGTCGCCCTGAGCGCGATCGCCGTCTGGCGCATGCAGACCTCGAGCGCCGCCACCGACTACCTGATCAACGAAAACGTGCGCAACGTGCGCCTGATCGACGAATGGGTGCAGGTCATCAACGTCAACGCGGCGCGCACCACCGCCGCCTGGCTGGCGGTCGATCCGGTCGACCAGAAAGCGGTCGAAGACGAGATGAAGGCGTCATCGGCACGTGCCACCGTGGTGCAGGACCAACTGGTCGTGCTGCTGCAGGAGCCGGTCGTCAAGGCGTTGCTGGGCGATGTATTGACCTCGCGCAGCGCCTACACCGCTGCGCGCGCCAAGGTCTTCAAGGGCAAGGCGGCCGGCGACCTGGCCGGCGCCAAGGACATCTACAGCAACGACATGGTCGGCAAGCGCGCCGTCTACCTCGCCGCGCTGGCCAAGTTGGAGGCGGCCCAGCGCAAGGTGCTCGAAGACACCGCCGTGCATATTTCGGCCCAGTACATCAGCGGGCGCAACCTGCTGCTCGGCGTCGGCGCGCTGGCGATCCTGATCGGCGCCGGCTTCGCCATTGCCATCACGCGCTCGATCACCGGCCCGATCCAGGAAGCGGTGCGGGTGGCCGAGACGGTCTCGGCGGGCGACCTGACCAGCGACATCGCCGACCATCACACCGACGAGACGGGCAAGCTGATGGCCGCGCTCAAGGTCATGAACGACAGCCTGGTCGGCATCGTCGGCCAGGTGCGCAGCGGCACCGACACCATCGCCACGGCGTCGCGCGAGATCGCCGACGGCAACATGGACCTGTCCTCGCGTACCGAGGAGCAGGCCAGCGCGCTCGAGGAAACCGCCTCGTCGATGGAGCAGTTGACCTCGACCGTCAAGTTCAACGCCGACAATGCGCGCCAGGCCAATCAACTGGCGATCGCCGCCTCGGACGTGGCCACCCAGGGCGGCACCGTGGTGGCCGAAGTGGTCGCCACGATGGGCTCGATCAACGATTCCTCGCGCAAGATCGTCGACATCATCAGCGTCATCGACGGCATCGCCTTCCAGACCAACATCCTCGCCCTGAACGCGGCGGTGGAAGCGGCGCGCGCCGGCGAGCAGGGCCGCGGCTTCGCCGTGGTGGCGGCCGAAGTGCGCAACCTGGCGCAGCGCTCGGCCGGCGCGGCCAAGGAAATCAAGACCTTGATCGGCGATTCGGTCGACAAGGTCGACGCCGGCTCGCGGCTGGTCGACCAGGCCGGCAAGACCATGTCCGAAGTGGTCGCCAGCATCAACCGCGTGACTAGCATCATGAATGAAATCACCACCGCCAGCGACGAGCAGCGCGAGGGCATCGAGCAGGTCAACCAGGCCATCACCCAGATGGACACGGTGACCCAGCAGAACGCCGCGCTGGTCGAGGAAGCGGCCGCCGCGGCCGCCTCGATGCAGGACCAGGCGGCGCGTCTGTCGGACGTGGTCGGCGTGTTCAAACTGAACCAGCTCGCCGCCG
>JARXKM010000091.1:1879-16291 GCA_030272785.1 Pseudomonadota bacterium | reverse complement strand
GCCGGTCCTTCATCACGTACAGCTGGAACCAGAACGGCTTGGTGGTGTTGGCGGCGACGTCCTCGATCGAGCAGATGCTCATCGTCGAGAGGGTGAACGGCACGCCGAATTTTTCGGCCGCGCGGGCCGCGAGGATCTCGCCGTCGGCGTGCTGCATGCCGGTCAGCCCGGTCGGCGCCAGCGCCACCGGCATCGCCACGTCCTGCCCCACCATGGTGCTGCGCAGGCTGCGGTTTTCGAGATTCACGGCGACGCGCTGGCGGAATTTGATCTTGCCGAAATCGGTTTCGTTGGCGCGGTAGGTCGACTCGGTCCACGAGCCGGCATCGGCGTAATCGTAGAACATGCGCGGCACCCGTTTCTTCGCCAGTACGCGCAGGTCTTCGATGGTCGTGATGATGGTCATGGAGCGATCCTTGGGAACTTGTCAAGGCTGTAATCTACCAGAAGAGCGCAAGCCGAAACGATCTTTCCGTTGCGCGAATAACTCGCTCTGGACAAACCCGACATGCCCCTTTACAATGCTGGCTCTTCGGAGGGCAAGTCCTCCGGTACCGATGCAAAGCCGGACAACGGCGGCGCAAAGGCACACCAGGCATTTAATTTTGCTACCAGAATCGGCCAGTTGGCTCTTCCGGAAACAAGATGAAACTGCTAGAATGCTTGCTTTCGCGGCTGTAGCTCAGTTGGATAGAGTACTTGGCTACGAACCAAGGGGTCGTGGGTTCAATTCCTGCCAGCCGCACCAAAATTCGTGTTTTTGAAATCAAGGACCTAAACGGCTCACCCCGCTTAGGTCCTTTTTCATTCCGCATCTCCCGCTGGCCAGCGCGGGCGGGCGCCTTTGGCACTGCGTCAGCAGCTCTACCCCGGCCGGGCGCTTGTATTTCCGGGACACCTACTCGATGAGCGGCAAGAAGCGGATTGCCCAACGGTTAATCGACGAATGGTCCACCGATACGCCGCGCTCATCCATCATTTCCTCGAGGTGCCGGTAGCTCAGCGGATAAGCGACATACCAGCGAATGCAGACCAGGATGATGTCGATCGGGAAGCGCATCCCCTTGAAGTTGAGCATGTGGATTTGCCCTGGATTCGGGCACCGCAGTTTACCGGATCGGCCCGTCGACGACGGCTAATGCGGCAGAACCATCCAACGCATGCGTGACTCGCCGGAGCCTTAAAGCTAGCTCAGATGCTGGAACAATCTGGCTCGTCAGCCTTTCGAAAAATGCGGTGTGGTCTCATTGGATACTGTTCCGATAGCACATCAGGGCTGGAGCCTATCGGAACGGGGCCTATCGGGCAGCGGGGTTCAACGCCACTTTGGGGAAGTCGACCGGCACTTCAAAGGCAACGTTGACGTAGTTGGTGAAGATGTTTAACGCCACGTGAGCCAGAATTTCCACAATATGTTCATCGTCAAAGCCAGCGCTGCGCAAGCGAGAAACATCTTCATTGGATACCTGTGCGCGATTGGTGACAACCTTGAGAGCGAATGTCAGAGCTGCAGCGGCCTTGGGGTCGGCGGAATTGCCGGCTTGTGCCGCTGACATTTCTTCCGCCGTGGCACCGGCACTTTTGCCCAAAACGGTGTGCGCAGCCAGGCAATACTCGCAACGATTGCAGTCTGCGATTGCCACGGCGATTTGTTCGCCCAACTTTGCACCCAGAACCCCCAAGCTCAAGGCACCGAACGAGCCCCACATGCTTTTGAGTGCAGCAGGTGAGTTCGCCACAGCCTTGAACATGTTGGGTGTGGCACCGAAGGCCTTGTCGACCTGTTCCAGCAGCGCTTGGCGGTTGGCAGTGGTATTGGAAGAGTCGATAAGTTGAACGCGTGACATGGTGATTTCCTTTTTAAGAGTGTAGGGATTGCAGAGCGAACAAAAATTGGGGGCCTATTGGTTGACCTTGCCAGGCAAAGACAAATTGCCAGAGGCCACCTTGAATACATCGACGACACATAACAGGGGGCTGTGCACGCTGGCGTTCACCCGCAGGGCGGCCGTGACACCATCAAAACTAGCGGACTGCACCACGCCGATGTCGTCAAACGGGACTTTGACTTCCAGCGTCTTGCTTTTGAATACGGGGTTCCATCCTGGGCTGTCAATCAATATCGGTAGTCCGGGCCAAGTCTTGGGTAGCTTGGGCTTTGCGCCATCGGGGATATCAACTACTTTGAGCGCACCCTTGCCACAGGTTTCATCAGTTTGCAGCACCACCCAATGCGAGTGCCATTCACCACCGCCACCGGCAAACAAGGGGGTGTCGTTGAAATCCGGATGGCTGGTGACTGCAAAGGCCAAGATGCCACTTTTGGCTTCAAAGCCAACCGCCGATGGATCGATGGTGGTTGGCCAAACGTACGAAAAGACCTTGCTGCCGGCCAGCTTGCCCGATTTGCTGGGCTTGTTGGCCCCGGCCTTTCCCGACACTGCAATGTGGAAGGTCGCAACGTTGCCTTCGGTCGTGATGCGGGTATGAACGGTATCAAATGGTGCCTTCACTTTGGATGTGGGCGCACTCTGGATGCCGGCGTCATGGGAACCCTCATGGGCCATGGCGAAGTGGCACAGGCCAGCGCATGCTATGGCGACCGCGAGCCGTTGGATGGATGAGTTTTTTTGCATTGCGTTACCTCCTTGCTTTGAATCGGTGCGAATTTGCACACGGAGAATTGTCTCAGCTAAGTCTGTAGGTTTGGTATCATCTAGTACATAAAATATACCCATTCATACAAAACCATGTCAAAATGCGCTGCGCCTACTCTTGCACTGGATCGACTGTCGTCGCTGTTAGGGCAGTTTCCGGTGTCCGCACACCTGTTTCACTCCGGTGTCCTGTGCGGTGTCACCAGCTTCGATGCGCAGCCGGGCAGGGGTTTTTTTCATGTGCTCCGCAGGGGAAGCATGGTGTTAACCCATCACAAGGGTGCGGATACGATTCAGCGCTTGGAGGTAAGCGAGCCAGCACTGTTGTTTTACCCCCAGCCTCTTGCGCATCAGTTTCACAATGTGTCTCAGGAAGGCTCGGATTTCACCTGTGCCTCAGTCCACTTTGAGGGGGGGGCTAATCATCCGCTGGCGCGCGCATTACCACCCGTTATCGTGCTGCCCCTGGCGCAGTTGCCAAGCTTGGCGGGCGCACTGGATTTGCTATTTCAGGAGGCCGATCAGGTGCGTTGCGGTCACCGGCTGATGGTTGATCGTTTGTTTGAAGTGGTTTTGCTGCAACTTCTACGTTGGTTACTGGACCATGGTGAAGAATCTGGCGTTTCGATGGGACTGGTATCCGGCTTGGCAGACCCCCATCTCGCACGAGCCCTGACGGCCATGCATGAGAGTCCGCAAACTTCATGGTCCTTGGAGTCGCTCGCCGCGCTTGCCGCCATGTCGCGAAGTTCATTCGCAAGTCGCTTCAAAAGAACAGTGGGCGTTGCACCCGCAGAGTACTTGACGGAATGGCGCATGGCGATTGCGAAGAAGCAGTTGAGTCAGAGGCGTGCCGTCAAGCTTATAGCCCCTGATCTGGGCTATGCAAACGCATCCGCCCTATCTCGCGTTTTTGCGCAACGCACTGGAATGTCCCCCAGAGAATGGCTCGCGCGTAGTGACCGAAAAACACGCTGAACGGCTACCCGGCGCTGCAGCGGGGTAACCACTGCACTGCACTGCACTTCGCTGCGCTGCGCTGCCATACGGAGACACATCTCCGCCGCCGCTCGAGCCGAAAGCCAGAGGCAAAGAAGCGAAAGAGGACCGGCGCAAGCGGGGATGGGGTGCTCTCTTTATAACCGCTTGGCGTGAGATTCCTCTGTGTCGCGCGTACCTAAATGGTGAGGCTGAGCTCGCCACGCATCAGGCGGTTAAGGGCTCCGAGTTCGCGCACGTTATGGTCGTCATGGACGATGAAGAAGCCGGCGGTAGACGACATGCTCAGTTGCGTCAGATTCCTCGGTGTACGCTTTTCCTTTTAGGCAGAGGGATGAATACTTCCCAGTTCCCAGCTTCGTCCTGTATGGCGCACCAAAATTCATGTTTTGAAATCAAGGACCTAAACGGCTTACACCGCTTAGGTCCTTTTTCATTCCGCTTAGGTCCTTTTTCATTCCGGATGCCTCGCCCTGGCGAGCGGGATGAGCGCTGCGGGCAAGCTGTCACCAACACCGACCCCGGCCGGCTACATCCCTTGTTCGACGAATTGGGCCGGACGCCATTTCAGCACCTTGTTTTCGATCGCGGTCAGCAGATATTCGGCCGCCAAGGCGACGACGGCCAGCACGATCATCGCGGCGAACACGCCGGCCGCATTGAAGGTGCCCTGCGCCGTCGAGATCAGCAGACCGATGCCATGGCGGGCGCCGAGAAACTCGCCGACGACCGCACCGACCAGCGCGAAGCCGAAGCTGACATGCAGGCTCGCCAGTATCCAGGTCAGGGCCGAGGGAAAGACGACGGTCAACGTCACTTGTCGCTTGCTCGCTCCGAGGATGTAGGCGTTGGCGATCAGATTCCTGTCGGCCTCGCGCACGCCTTGGAATGCGTTTCCGAACACGACGAAGAATACCATCACCACTGCCAGCGCCACCTTCGATCCCATCCCGAGGCCGAACATGATGATGAAGATCGATCCGAGCACCACGCGCGGAATTGCGTTCGCCACCTTGATATAGATACTGAAGACGTCCGCCGCCAGCTTGTTGCGGCCGAGGACAATTCCGAAAAAAATACCCAGCGCGCTGCCGATCAGGAAGCCGAGCACGGTCTCTTCCATCGTCACCAGCAGTTCGCGCCACAGCGGCCCTTGCGAGGTGCCTTCGGTCAGCCACGCTGCCAGCTGCTCGTAGATGGCCGATGGTTGCGAGAAGAAGAAGGCATCGATTAAGCCGTAGCGCACTGCGGCCTCCCATCCGGCCAGCGTGCCGGCCGCCACCGCGCTGCGCAGAAAAATCACCAGCCGCCGATGGTTGACTGCGCGTGCAATCGCCCTGCGCTCGTCGACGCCGATCTGAGGCAGCGCGGGTTGCGTGTTCAAAATTCCAGTGCTCATGATGCTCCCCCTATATCTGTACTTCGTCTTTGAGGTCGGACCAGATCTGCTTCGACAGCCCGATAAATTCGGGCGTATAGCGCGCCGTCGCCACTTCGCGCGGGCGCGCCAGCGGAATCTCGTAGCTAGCCTTGACCGAACCGGGCCCCTTGGTGAGGACCACCACCCGGTCCGCCAGCGCGATCGCCTCTTCAATGTCGTGAGTGACGAACACGACCGACGCCTTCTTCTCCGACCACAGGCCGAGCAACTCTTCCTGCATGAGCGCGCGTGTCTGCACGTCCAGCGCCGAGAATGGTTCGTCCATCAGCAATATCTTCGGCTCGTTGATGAAGGTCTGCGCCAGGGCGACGCGCTTGCGCATGCCGCCCGACAGCTGGTGCGGGTAGTGCTTTTCGAAGCCGGCCAGGCCCACGCGGCGTACCCATTGGGCCGCCATGTCGGCCGCCTCGGTGGCATTGATGCCCCGATAGCGCGGGCCGATCGCGATATTGTCGATCACGCTCTTCCACGGAAACACCGCATCCGACTGGAACACGAAACCGATATTCGGATCGATGCCGGTGACTGGCTTGCCGAACACGCTTACGGTGCCCGACGACGGCGGATTGAGTCCCGTGATCATCCCCAGCGTGGTTGACTTGCCGCAGCCGGTCGGGCCAACGATGGCGCAAAAATCGCCCTCGTTGACCGTCAAGCTGAAGTCGCGCAGCGCCAGTGTGACGGCGCCCGCCGGACTGATGAATTTTCGGCTGACATTGCGCAGTTCTATGGCGGCGTGGCGCATTATCTGACCGCCTTGACGAATTCAGTGGTGTACGTGTTGGCCAGGTTGATGGTCTTGCCCTGCACCGCCTTGTCGAAGCCGTTCAGCACCTTCAGCACCGTGGCCGGACCGTTTTCCGGCATCACGCCGTCGGCGGTGAACATCATCTTGCTCGCCTCGAGGGCATCGATGTATTGCTGGCGGTTCGCTGACGAGTAGTCAGCCGGCATCTTCTCGGTGATTTCCCTGGCGCTGTGGGTGCGGATGTAGCGCAAGGTCTTGACGAAAGCGGTCACGATCTTCTGCACCTGCTCCTTGTGGGTGTTGACCCAGGCGGTCGGCATGTACAGACAGGCGGCCGGGTAGGTGCCGCCCAGCGCCGCCTCGGTTTCCTTGACGCTGCGCAGGTCGACCAGGATGGTGGCCGCACCGGTCGACAGCAGGCGCGAAATGGTCGGCTCGGTGGTCATGCCGGCGTCGATCTTGCCTTGTCCCATGGCCGCGATGAAGGTCGAACCTGCGCCGACCGGCAAGGTGGTGAATTCGCTGTTCTTGACGCCGTGCTTGGCGGCCAGGTATTGCGTCAGGAAATTAGTCGACGAGCCGAGGCCGGTGACGCCGAGTGTCTTGCCCTTGAAGTCGGCCGGCGAACGCAGCTGCGCGGCGGCCGCCTTCGACACCAGAATCACCTCACCTGGCGCCTGGCTAAATTGCGCCACCGATTCGACCATCTTGCCGCGCGCCTGCAGGTCGATCGTGTGGTCGTAGAAGCCGATCACGCCTTGTGCCGCGCCTGACAACATCTCCGTTTCGGCATTCACGCCGGCCGGCTCGCTGAGCAATTCGATGTCGAGGCCGGTTTCCTTCAGATAGCCGAGCTGTTCGGCAAGCTTGGCCGGCAGGTAGATCTGTTTTTCGATGCCGCCGACCATGATGGTGATCTTGTCGGCGGCGCTCGCCTGCAGGGTGCAGACGACGAGGGCCAGCGCCGCGAGCGGCGTGAAAGTGGTGCGCATGATTGTCTCCGTCAATTATTATTTTGGAATGATCTGTAAATATACGGCAAGCTTGCTTTCAGATTGCTTTCTAGAATCATTTTGAGCGCACGGTGCCATCAAGCGGGCACCGCGCGGAACTCAGCCTGCCATCAGAACTTGAAGCGCATCCCGACGGCCGCTTCGTTCTGCTCCTTAAAACCGTTGGCCTGGGCGGCCAGGTAGGTGCCGTCGGTGACCAGCCGGTCGAGCGCCAGATACAGTTCGGTGCGCTTGTCGAAGTGGTAGAACGTCGAGGCGTACAAGGTCTTGCGCTTGCCGGTGGCGGTCTTGGTGGCGCTGCCGGTGTTGGCGAAGGCATTGAGCACATAGCCGCTGCCATTGACGGCCGCCTTGTCGGCGTTCATGGTCTGCCAGCCGAGTTCGTAATCGAAGCGGCCGGCCGGCGAGAAGCGCGCCGAGATCGTGTAGGCGCGGTCTTCGCGCTGGCCGAGCAGGTTCGGCTGTTCCGCCTGGTAGTGGACGTAGCCGGTATTCAGGCGCACCATGCCGATCTTGTAGTTGCCTCCCACCGAGTAGGAGGTGTGGCGGTAGCCGTTGACATTGGCGCTATTCCAGAAGCCGGCAACGTTGAGCTGGCCGCCGTTGTAGGCCAGCCCGAGCGACCTGGTGGTGCCGCTGTCGAAATCGCCCGGAATGCCGCCCAGCTGGTAGCCGACACCGGCGACGAACTTGCCGATTTCCTTCTTCCAGACGATGCCCTTGTCGTAGCGGGTGCCGGTGGCGCTGCCCGAATAGAAGATGAATTGCTTGAAGTCGTTATTGTTGCTGTAGCCGCCCTCTTCCATCGTCACGCCGGCCGAGCCGTATGGATCGCCGTAGATCTTCGAGAATTCGCGCGCCAGCGTGTTCTGGCGGCCAAGGGTAATCTTGCCGATCGTCTCGCTCTCAAGGCCGAGCCAGGCGTCGCGGTTGAACAGCACGCCGGGTGAGTCCATGTTCCCTGTCGGCAGTTCGTATTCGCTTTCGAGCTTGAAGACCGCTTTCAGGCCGCCGGCGCCTGCCAGCTCATGCTGGCCTTCGATACCCCAACGGTTGCCGCTGAACCAGGCGACCGGCATGTCGTTGAGGGTATGGCCGACCTTGTCGGCATTGGTCTTGCGGCTCAGGCTCATGTCGAGCAGGCCGTACAGCTTGACGAAGTCGCCGCCGCTCTTGAGGAGCAGGCCTTCGCCGGACTCCTGCGTGACCGTCGCCGCACGCGCCGGCTTCGACTGCTGCGCCGCCGCGCTAGCCTGGATCTGCGCCAACGCCGCCTGCGCCTGCTGCGCGGCGACCGTGGCGTCGGCGGCGGCCTTTTGCGCTTGGGCAAGCGCTTGCTGCAGATCCAGGGTGCTTGCCGATTGCGCCTGCGCGCCCGCTGCGAAGGCGCCCAGCAGTGTGCCGACCATGATACTTTTTTTCATGCGATGTCTCCTAGTTAGAAAGGTCGTCTGCCAGCCCCGTCTTGCGCGGTTTTGGCCTACCGCGGCAACTGTAGGTCCGCCTACCCTTCTATTTGCCTTCAATCAAGGAAAGCGAAAAAAATAGAACCATCGCACGCCACTGTTAAAACATTCCTAAATGCATTAGTCTATCCGCATGAAAATCCTGCTTGTAGAAGATAATCGGGAGCTGTCAGGCTGGTTGACCCGATTGCTGGGCCAGTCGGCGTTCGCCGTCGAACAGGCGTTCAGCGCGGAAGAGGCGGCGCACTTGCTGTTGACCCAGGCCTATGATGCCATCCTGCTCGACCTGACCCTGCCCGGCGCCAACGGCCAGACGCTGCTGCGCAGCCTGCGCAGCAAGCACAACGAGGTGCCGGTGCTCATCATCAGCGCACAAAATACCCTGCAGGACATCATCGAACACCTCAATCTGGGCGCCGACGACTATCTGGCCAAGCCGTTCGACATCCTGGAACTGGAAGCACGGCTGCGCTCTCTGCTGCGACGCGCCAGCGGCAAGACCAATCCGGTGATCTGCTGCGGCGACCTTCAGTACGATAGCAATTCGAAGCAATTTAGCAGCAATCGCGTAGCGCTGGCGCTGACGCCGCGCGAACATGCGGTGCTCGAAGCATTGATCCGCAAGTGCGGCAAGACGGTGTCAAAGAAGAGCCTGGCCGACAACCTGTTCACGCTCGAGGACATGGTATCGGCGAAGGCGCTGGAGATTTATATCGTTCGCTTGCGCAAGAAGCTCGAACAGAGCGGCGCGCAAATCATCACCTTGCGCGGCCTCGGCTACATGCTCAGCTATGTCGCCGCGTAGGGCCGGCCGCGTCCGCAGCCTCAAAAGCCGGCTCGCCCTGTGGGTGCTGCTGCCGACCTTGGCGATTTCGACCCTCGACCTGCTGCTCGCCTACCACAGCACCGGCACGGTGGCGGCACTGGTCCAGGAACAGCTGCTGAAAGGGTCCGCCAAGATCATCTCCGAACAACTCTCGTCGATCGACGGCGGCTATGAAATCAGCGTGCCGCCGGCCGCCTTCGAATTATTCGCCAGCAGCCACCACGACCGCATCTTCTATTCAGTGCACAGCAAGAGCGGTCTGCTCATCGCCGGCGATGGCGAACTGCCGCTGTACAAAGGCGCGCTGCAAATCGAGCAGGAGCAGTATTTCATCGCCACGCTGCGTGGCGAACAAGTGCGCGTGATCGCCTACAAGCATGCGCTGCCCAGCACGACGTCGAGCGACTATGCGATCACCCAGATTGCCCAGACCTTGCATGGCTACGATGCGTTCCGCCACGATCTGCTGCGCATGACCATCCGCGAGCACCTGATCCTGTTCGCCATTCTCATCAGCGGCCTGGCGATCGCATTTCGCTGGACCCTGAGGCCGCTGATCGATTTTGGCGAGCAACTGCTGATGCGCCGTCCCGGCTCGCTCGAAAAGCTCGACCTCGAGTCGGCGCCGAGCGAACTTCATCCGATCATCCTTGCAATGAACGATTATGTGGTGCGGCTGGACCGGACGCTGGGCGCGTACGAGCAATTCGTCGCCAACACCGCGCACCACCTGCGCACGTCGTTCGCCATCCTGACTTCGCAGATCAATTTCGGGCGCCGCAACCAATACGCCGATCCGGGCCAGCAGGAGGTGCTGGCGGCGATTCAACAAACCGTGGCGCAGGGCAGCAAGGTGATCAACCAATTGCTGGTGCTCGCCACCGTCGAACAGAAACGCCAGCATGCACCGGCGGCGAGCAGCATCAATCTGTCCGAGATCATCAAGAGCGTCATCGAGGACCTAGCTCCCGTGGCGCAGCAGAACCGGATCGACCTTGGCATCGACGCAATCGACGCGCGTATCCAGATCGCGGCCTCCGCGTACCTGCTGCGCGAAGTTGTCGCGAACCTTGTCGACAATGCGATCCAGCATATGGGCGGCCCGGGCAGCGTGACGGTCTCGCTGTCGCAATCGGCCGATACCGCAGTACTCCGCGTTGTCGATTCCGGCCCCGGCATTCCCGAACAACAGCGCCATCGCGTATTCGAACGGTTCTATCGCATCGACGATTCGAAACCGCATACTTCCGGCCTCGGACTGGCGATTGTCAAGGAAATCTGCGAGGCCCTGCACGCGACAACCGCGCTTGGCGCTGGCGATGGCGGTGCGGGATTGTGCGTCGAAATCGTATTCCCCCTCGCGCCGCCGGCGCGAATATCAGGCGAATAACGCACGCAACACCGGCCGAATCCGTCCTGTAAGCCGTTTCCGCTGGGGCGTTCCACCGTCCAAGGATGGGGGCAGGTCCGACATTCGCACATCTGACCATCCAAATGGTCGAATGACAGACTTTACCCCTGCTCACCGCTGCGCATAGCCAGCAAGGTGAGCCAGCGTTCGCCGGCGTCGACTTCGCTGCCGCAAAACGCGTAGTCGGTCACCGTGCGCGCCGCCCGTTCCAGCAGCTGGATGTCGGCTTCGTGCTGGCGCGCGACGTGCGGGTCTTCGAGGAACAGCACGCGGCGGCACTGGCGGTTCAGGATCAGCTCGGCGATCTGCGCGTCGCCGCCCAGCGGGCCGCTGAGGAACGGCCGGACCCAGTTGCGGCCAGCCTGCTCGCCCTTGATTTTTTGCGCCAGCTGGTTGAGCAGGCCGCCGGTGGTGCCGGTCGCGTAGCGCACGGCGAAGCGGTCGAGCACCGCGAAATGCCGTTCGGCCGTCGCCAGCATGCTGCCCTTCATGGCGTCGTGGGCGATCAGCGCAATGCTCTCGTTTTCCAGCTCGTAGGTGGCGTCGAGCGTCGGGTCGGGCGCGGCGCCGGCGGCCACCGATTCAAGTTCGAGCCATTCGCGCGCGCCGGCCAGGGTCGACAGGAAGGGCTTGCCGTGGATGACGCACTGGCGTTTGAGCGCCAGCGCTTCGGGAAAATTGGACGACGGGTCGACCGGGTCGATCAGGTAGATCACCGCGTCGAGCGTCCTGGCCGGATCGCTCTCGACGACGCGTGCGACGAGCATCATCAGGCCGCCTTCGCGACCGTACGGGAAGCGTTCGATCGCCTCGTAGCCGGGCAGCAGCCCGTGGCCGCGGATCGCGTCGAGGGTGCGTCCGACCACGACCAGCTGCGGCTTGAGGTGCTGCTCGATCGCCGCGCGCCCGCCTTGCAGCAGGCGCACCAGCGCCGAGTCGACGGCGTCCTGGTGGGCACGGTTTGCGGCCAGGCCGATTCTGTAATGGGGCATGGGATGTCAGCTTTCAGGTGAGGGGTGCCCGCGGCCGTCGGCCACGGGCCGCAATGCGTCAGAGCGTGACGGTGGTGCCAAGCAGCTTGAGGAACTGCGCCAGCCACTGCGGATGGGCGGGCCAGGCCGGTGCGGTGACGAAATTGCCGTCGGTGACCGCGCAATCGACTTCAATGCTGGCGTAGTCGCCGCCGGCCAGCTTCACTTCCGGCGCGCAGGCAGGATAGGCCGAGATGCGTTTGCCGCGGATGACGTCGGCGGCGGCCAGCAGCTGCGCGCCGTGGCAGACGGCGGCGATCGGCTTGTCGTCGGCGGCGAACTGGCGCACGATCTCGATGACCCTCTCGTTCAGGCGCAGATATTCGGGGGCGCGGCCGCCGGCGATCATCAGCGCGTCGTAGCTGGCGACATCGACGTCGTCGAAATTGGCATTCAACGCAAACAGGTGACCGGGCTTTTCGGTATAGGTCTGGTCGCCCTCGAAATCGTGGATCGCGGTCTTGATCTTGTCGCCGCTTTTCTTGCCAGGGCAGACCGCGTGCACCGTGTGGCCGACCATCTGCAGCGCCTGGAACGGCACCATGGTTTCATAATCTTCCGCAAAATCGCCGGTCAGGAACAGGATCTTCTTCGCTGCCATGTGGTTCTCCTCGGGTGGGTGGAACTGCGTCGTGCATCGTCGATACTGATTTTACACCGGACCGGCGCACGCACCTCAGTGCGCGGCCGGCGCTTCGCTGACCGCGATCGTCGGCGCAAGCGGGTTGAATTCGTGCAGCCCCTTCTCGAGCGGGACCGTGGCCGCATAGCGTTGCGCGCCGCTGGCCTGCAGCCGGTCGCGCAGCCCCCACGCGTTCATGCTGCCACGCAGGTACATCGCCTCGCTGGCGAACGGCGGCGCGCCTTCCCGGCTTGATACGGACGGCGGCACGGCGAACGTCACCCTGGAAAACTGCAGCTTGCGCACCCGGCCATTCGTCACCGACATGCCGCTGCAGGGCGCCTCGGCGCGGCAGTCGAACTGCACCCGGCCGATTGGATAGTCGGCGGAAAAGGCGGTGCCCGACTGCTGCATGAGCGTCATCCGGCCGCGCGGATAGCTCAGCGTGAGCTGGCCGCCCAGCCGTGCGATGGTGTAGCGCACGTGCGCTTGCCGTCGCGGATCACCGCGACGGCGCAGCCGGGAAGGTCCTTGCGGTCCCAGCGCGCGAACAGCGCATCGACCTGCTGCTGTGGCGTCGACGCGGCCGCGGCGACAGCGGGCGCATCGGCCCGGGCGGGAATGGCACGGCAAAACAGAGTGGCCGACATCAGGGCCAGGTGAGCAAGTCGCATCGTTGTCTTCGATCGTGGAAAGCGCCAATCGGCCGCGCCGTCAGCGCGCGGGGATGACAAGACTATACGATGGACAAGGGCCGCCAATGTACGCGCTTTGTCACGCGCACAGCAGGGCGTCAGCCGAGCGGAATCTGGTGCGGGCGCACCGTGCCGTGCCAGTCCTGGTGTTCGTCGAGGATCACCGCCGCCGCCGCCTGGACGGCGTCGGCCAGCGCCTGCGCCGCGCCATCGCCGGACAGCGCGCGCGCCTGCTCGACGGCGGCGATGGCCTGCCCCAGCGACTCGACCAGGCGGGCGGCGCTCTGCTCGAGGCGGAATGCTTCGCTCTGCGCCAACGCACCGTGCAAGGCCGCCGCCAGCGCCGGGAAGAACACCGCCAGCAGCGACAGCCACAGCGAATGGAGCACCAGGTGCAGCACGGCGCCGAGCGCGGTCAAGGCGAACAGCCAGCCGGTGATGCGGTGCACGCGGTGCGTCAGCGCGTGCTGTTCGGCGCGCATGCGGGCATGGTAGATGCGCTGGCCGTCGAGGATGCTGATAGCCCAGCGCGCGTATTGGTCGAGAAAGGCGGCATCCTGCCAGGCGCCGGCCAGGCTGCTGCGCGCCAATGGCTCGAAGCGCACGCACAAGGCGTCGACGTTGCTTTCCTCGCGCAGGTGGTGACCCGGATCGAACAGGCGCGCGTACCAGTTCACGCTGGCGTCGGGAGCGTCGAAATCGATCAGCGGCGCCACCAGCGGCAGGTACCACGTCAGTTCGGCTTCGGTGCGCGCGGCCAGCCATTCGGCCTGCCATTGTCCGCGCTCGCCAAGCCAGTAGACCAGGCCGACGATGGCGATCACCACCAGTTCGGCCACTCCCCACAGCCAGGTGTAGCCGTTGAGCGCATGGCCATGCACGTCCCAGCCGAGCGCCGGCGGCAGCGCGGCGAACAGCACGGCGATGGCGCTGAGCAGGTAGATCGACCAGAACGCGCTGCGGTAGCGATTGCCGTAGACGATGGCGCGCGCGTTGCAACCGCGGTGGCTGGCGGCGCTGGCGGCGATCAGTTCGCGCAGGCGCGCGGGCGGCGGGTTGTTCACCGGCTGCGCGTTCGGCAAGGTGATGCCGACCAGCAGCACGCGCTTGATGATGTTGTGCAGCGGGCGCATCAGATTTGTCCCTCGCGCACGTAGATGCGCGCGAACAGCCCACTGGCCACCACGCCCAGGCTACCGTCGCCGTAGTCCACCAGCCAGTCGCCCGGCCCGCCCTGCAGGCGCGAGACGCCGTCCGGCAGCAGCACCTCGCAGGCCTGTTCGAGCGGCAGCGCCAGCACCGGCAGCGGCAGGCTGTCGTAGAGGCCGTCCTGGCCGACTGCTAGCGGCGCGACCGGTGCATAACTGGCCTGGAAGCGTGCGCGCGCGACTGGCCATTGTTCGCCATCGAGGCCGGTGACGACCGCGTCGCCGGCGCGCATGCACACTTCGCCCTCGAGCGTGGCGACGCTGCCGTCGTGCGCGGCGAAGCGCACCGCGAAGC
>JARXKM010000091.1:0-1779 GCA_030272785.1 Pseudomonadota bacterium | reverse complement strand
TCGCCCTCGAGCGTGGCGACGCTGCCGTCGTGCGCGGCGAAGCGCACCGCGAAGCGCTGGCGGCGCTTTTGCGCGCGGATGTGGCGCGGGTCGCCCGCGACCGCCGGCGCATGGCCGTCGCCGTGCTCGCAGCGGATGATCAAAGGCGGCGCCGTCATGCGCGGCGCTCCTTGCGCGCATTGTCGATGCGCGCGCGCCACAGCTTCACGCTGCGCAAGGCCTGCATCTGCGCTGGCAGCGCGGCCGCCAGCGCGGCCGCCTCTTTCAACTCGGCGGCGCCGGCGCCCGGTTGCGCCAGCGCCGAGACGTACAGGCTTTGCGCCATTTCGAGGCGCAGCATCTGGTCGTCGCTGCCGCCGGCAATCGCCGCGCGCTGGACCGCGAGCGCCTGGCCGACCAGGGCGCGCGCTTCGGCGTGGCGCTGCAAGCGCGCCAGCGCCAGCGCATGCCCCATGCGCAGCACCTGCAGATCCATCATGCCAGCGCCGACAACCCGGCCGGCCATCCCGAGGGCAAGGCGGCCGCTCGCCTCAGCGCGCACGAAATCGCCCGCTTCGTAGGCGCGCCGCGCATCGAGCTGGTATGCGTGGGCGGCATAAGGGAACACATCAACGCCGCCGCCCGCGGTTGGAAACAGCTCCAGCAGCCGCTTGGAATGCGCAATCAGGGCGGTGGTGGTGTCCGGCGACACGACGGACTGGCCGAGGAGCAGCGCCATCTTCACCGCTTCGAGCTCGTCGGCGAACGCGCCGAGCGCACGTGCCGACACATTGGTGGTATCTTCGCCAGCGATGCCAAGGGCAAATCGATGCACCTGCAGCATGGTTTTTTCCAGGCTGGCGCGATCGCCAAGGTCGGCCTCGGCTTCCGCTTTGGCGCTGGAATACTCATACAGATTTTCGCTGTGATGGGAAATCGGCACGATGGCGCGATACGGCAGCATCGATGCGTCGGCCGCCGCGTTCGCTTCGCCAATCCGGCCCAGCCGGTACAGGCATAGCGCCTTGTACCCGTAGCCGATCGACGCGCCGATCAGGATCCTGCCATTGGCCGGATCTTGCTTGAGCTGCGCTTCGGTCGACGCGATTTCCTGATCGAGCCAGCCCAGCGCACGGCCCGGTTGAAACAGGGCTAAGTCGGCGGCGCCGAGCACGAACATGACCTCGCCCTTGATCCTGAGCGCCACGCGGTGACCGGGATAGATGGCCACCACGTCATCGATGGCCTTGAGCGTGCGTTCGGCAACCAGCGCGCCCTCCGCATACTGGCCATCGAGCGTCAGCGCCTCGTACATCCAGCTCGATGCATCGATATACGCCATCCGCGAGCCGAGGTCGGGGTGGCCCGCAGCGACTGTTGTCGCGCGGCGCAGCGCCGTCAACGCCGCGGCCATATTGCTGTTGCGCATGGCGATATAGCCTTGCGAAGACAATGCGGCGACATACGTGAGGCGCGCGGCCAAGCTGGCGGCAGGCGCCTCGGCCAGCGTCTTCGACAAGTCCACGCTGCGCTGCGCCATCGCTGGCGCTGTCTGGGTCTCGCCGTTGCTGTAGGCGAGCCGGCCGCGCTCGGTGTACGCCGTGGCCAGGTTCAAGGTCACCGCTTCGCTCGCCGCTCCGCGCGCGACCACCGGGGCCAGCAACGCAATCGATTCGTCGAGCGCACGGGCCGATTCCTGCGGCTTGCCCTCCAGGCGCCGCAACATGCCCATGCGCAGCAGGACGAATGCCCGGTTGCGCTCGGTGTCGGCGGTGCGCATGGCAGGCGGCAGGCGGCGGT
>JARXKM010000469.1 GCA_030272785.1 Pseudomonadota bacterium | reverse complement strand
CTTCAAGGATGAAGGCACCACCACCACGCCGTTCGACATGGTGGTGCTCAACGGGGTGGACCGCTTCAACCTGTTCCGCAACGCCGTCGCGCGCCTGCCGCAACTGGCCGCCCACGTCGAGGAGGTGCGCCAGCTGGTGCACGCCAAGCTGCAGGCGCACCGTGCCTACATCGACGAGCACGGCGAGGACATGCCCGAGATCGTCGACTGGCAGTGGCAGGCCGGCGCCTGAGCAGGGGGCAGAGGCGGCGCCACCGCGCCGCCGAAAAGCGCTACCATAGGGGCATGTGCGCCAACTACACCCCCACCCGCCTCGACGCGATCAGCCAGCACCATGGCCTCGAGCGGGCGCTGTTCGACTTTCCAGCCGAGGCCTTCCCCGGCTACCTGGCGCCGATCGTGCGCGAGTCGCACCAGTTGGCCGGCCAGATCGAATGCGTACCGGCTATGTTCGGCATGGTGCCGCACTGGGCCGACACCAAGCTGGCGCGCCAGACCTACAATGCGCGCACCGAAACGGTGGCCACCAAGCCGTCGTTTCGCAATGCGTGGAAACGCAATCAGTTCTGCATCGTCCCGGCCGATAACTTTTACGAACCGTGCTACGAGAGCGGCAAGCCGGTACGCTGGCGCATCGAACACGCCGGCGGCCAGCCGCTGGCCATCGCCGCCATCTGGGAATGGCGCGCCAGCGGGCCCGACGGCCTGCCGCTGCTGTCGTTTTCGATGCTCACCATCAACGCCGACGGCCACCCGCTGATGGACCGCTTCCACAAGCCGGGCGACGAAAAGCGCATGCTGGTGCTGCTCGAGCCGGCGCACTACCAGGGCTGGCTCGAGGGCGAACTGGTCAACGACGCGGCGCTCTACCGCCCCTACCCGGCCGACCAGCTGGTCGCCGTGGCCGATCCGCTGGCGCCGCGCGCCAAGGCGAAAGCCGTGGTCGAAGACGCATTATTCTGAAGCATGTGTCGCCGGGACCGGTGATAATTCGTGATAATTATCGGCAGGATATTTCCATGGGACATTGTTTGAGGTAGCATTGGATCTGCGCCCAATCCTTGCGCGACGCCTATGATTGGTTCATTTGCGTCGTTCCCACGCGCGGATCTCCTGGTCGTCGATCTACCTGTATGCCGCCGCCGTGGCGCGCCGAAACGGCTGTTTTTCCGCGCTGGCCCCGGTTGATACGCACGCCGCCCCACCCCAACCCGAATCCGTCCATGCCCGTCCTTCCGTCACCTGCCGCCGCATCCTCCGAACGCCCCCTGCGGCGCTCGGCGGCCTGGCTCGCCACGCTGTTCCTGGCGCTGGTGTGCGTGTCGCTGCTGATGGTCGAGGGCTGGAGCAGCTACACGGCGCGCAAGACCTACCTGAACGACGCCACCACCTCCACCGTCAACATGGCGCGCGCGCTGTCGGACCATGCCGAAGCGTCGCTCGACCTGGCCGACACCATCCTGGCCGGCCTGGTCGAACGCTACGACCACGGCGAACTGCGCGACGACCCGCAGCGCCTGCAAGCCGTCCTGGCCAGCACGGTGTCGCGCACCAAGTCGCTGCAGGGGATGTTCCTGTTCGACGCCGACGGCCGCTACCTGCTCAATTCACTCGCGCAGCCTTTGACGGACATCGACGTCGCCGACCGCGCCTATTTCCTCTATCACCGCGACCACGCCGACAAGCAGGCCCACATCGGCAGCGCCGTGCGCAGCCGCTCAAGCGGGGTCTGGGTGATCCCGGTGTCGCGCCGGCTCAACCATGCCGACGGCAGCTTCGCCGGCGTGGCGCTGGCCACCGTGCGCATCGCCTACTTCAGGACGTTCTACGAAAGCTTCGCGGTCGGCGCGCACGGCACCATCTTCCTGGCGTCGGACCGCGGCCAGCTGATCCTGCGGCGCCCGTTCAACGAGCACGATATCGGCGCCGACATCAGCGGCGAGCCGATATTTCGGCTGTGGCAGCAAAAGGGCGAGACCGGCAGCGCGATCCTGACCGCCAATTTCGACCATGTCGAACGCCTCTACACCTACCGCCACCTGCGCAACTACCCGCTGCTGATCGCCGTCGCGCTGTCGAAGGACGAGGTGCTGGCGCCTTGGCGCGCCAGCGCGCTGGCCGGCGGCGCCGGCACGCTGGCGCTGCTGGCCGTGCTGGTGGCGCTGGGCATGCGCATGATCGGCCAACTGATCGAACGGGACCGGCTGCAGCGCGAACTGCGCGACGCCAAGACCGCACTGGAAGACAACAACGCCGCGCTGCAGTTGCTGGCGCTGAGCGACGGCCTGACCGGCCTGGCCAACCGGCGCCATTTCGACCAGCGCCTCGACAGCGAATTCAAACGCGCAATGCGCGAGCGCACGCCGATTGCGATGGTGATGGTCGATGTCGATTATTTCAAGAAATTCAACGACCATCACGGCCACGTCGAAGGCGACGCCGCGCTGCAGATGGTGGCCAAGGCGGTGATGGCGGGGCAGCGCCGCCCGGGCGACGTCGCGGCCCGTTACGGCGGCGAGGAATTCGCCATCCTGCTGCCCGACACCGACCTGGCCGGCGCGCTGGCGGTGGCCGAACAGGTGCGCCTGGCCATCGCGGCGGCCGCTTTCGCGCACGGCGCCAGCCCGTTCCGCATCCTCACCGTCAGCGCCGGCGTGCATGCGTTCGTGCCGCAGCGCGGGCAGTCGGTGCGCGCGCTGGTCGAGGCGGCCGACCGCGGCCTGTATCAGGCCAAGGCCGAGGGCAGGAATGGTGTGTGCGCCGAGCCGGTCGAGCTGGCGTGACACGGTAACTCGGTGACACGGTGACTCGGTGACTCAGTGACTGGTGACTCAGGCGCCGGCGCCGCGGTGCCGTTCAAACAGCGCCGCCACCGCGTCGGCCTCGATCGGGCGGCTGAACAGGAAGCCCTGGAATTCATCGCAGCCCATCGCCCGCAGGATCGCCAGCTGCTGCGCCGTTTCGACGCCCTCGGCGACCACCCGCAGCTTGAGCCCGTGCGCCAGGCTGACGATCGCGGC
>JARXKM010000468.1 GCA_030272785.1 Pseudomonadota bacterium | reverse complement strand
CCGGGCACCGGCCTGGTGGCGTTCGTTTTGCAGTTCGGCATCATCCTGGCGGTGCGCACCGGCCGCGTCGTCGATATCCCGTTCGCCGAGCTGCAGCTGCTCGGCGCGGCGCTGGCGCTGGCCGGCTTTTTCATCGGCGCCACCGTCGACGAGCAGCGTCAGACCGCCGAAGGGCTCAAACAGTCGCTGCGGCTGGCGGCGGCCGGCGAAATGGCGGCCGCGCTGGCGCACGAACTGAACCAGCCGATGACGGCGCTGGCCGCCTACGGCAGCGCCTGCGAACACCTGCTCGCGCGCGGCGACACCGGCCCGCTGTTGCGCGACACCATCGGCAAGATGGTGCGCGAGTCGGGCCGCGCCGCCGAAGTGGTGCGGCGCCTGCGCGAGTTCTTCCGCACCGGCGCGATGCATCTCGAAACGGCCAGCGTGGCGGCCATCGTCGGCACGGTGGCGCGCCAGTTCGAGCAACAGTGCGCCACCCATGCGGTGGTGCTCGAGGTGGTCGCCGAAGCCGGCCTCGAGGTGCGCGCCGACCGCCTGCAGCTCGAACTGGTGGTGCGCAACCTGGTCGCCAATGCATTCGACGCCGTGCTCACCCGCAGTGCCGGCGGCCACATCACCGTCGCCAGCACCCGTTTGCAGGGCGGGCGCCTGCAACTGTCGGTGCACGACAACGGGCCGGGCGTCTCGAGCGCGGTGGCGGCGCGCCTGTTCGAGCCGTTCGTGTCGGGAAAATCAAGCGGCCTCGGCCTGGGCCTGGTGCTCAGCCGCGCCATCGTCGAGGCGCACGGCGGCCAGCTGTGGGCCGAGGTGGGCGAGCGCGGCATGTTTCACTGCATCTTGCCGCTGGCACAATCGGGAGAGCGCTGTGGCTGACGAACTGACCGTCTTCATCGTCGACGACGACGCCGGCGTGCGCGACGCGCTCGGCCTGCTGCTCGGCATCCACGGCTATCGCATCGCGCCGTTCGCCAACAGCGAGGACTTCCTCACGGCCTGGCGGCGCGAGTGGCTCGGCTGCCTGGTGCTCGATATCCGCATGGACGGCATGGACGGGCTGGCCCTGCAGCGCCATTTGAACGCGCTCGGCTGCCCGCTGCCGGTGATCGTCATCACCGGCCACGCCGATGTCGACCTGGCGCGCCAGGCGTTCCGGGCGCACGCCAAGGACTTCCTCGAAAAGCCGCTCGACGAAGGCAAGCTGATCCACGCAATCGAGGAAGCCTTCGCCGACGTGCGCCAGGCCATCACCAGCTCCGGCGAACGGGCCGGCGCGCGCTCGCTGATGCCCACCTTGACGGCGCGCGAGCGCGAAGTGATGCAACTGGTGGTGGCCGGCCGGCACAACCGCGACATCGCCGTCGCGCTGGCGATCAGCCCGCGCACGGTGGAGGTGCACAAGGCCCGCCTGATGGCCAAGCTGCGGGTCGACAACGTCGCCGACCTGGTGCGCATGAGCATGCTCGGCGAGGCGCCGTGAGCGCGCCGCGAGCGCGCCGCGGCCGTAAAAGTTGACCCACCGCCCGGCCGCGCTACAATCTGCCTCACACGCATCCGCCTTGTTCACCCGATTTTTTTTGGAAAACCCATGACCACGACCTCGCCACGCCTTGCCATCAGCCCTTCCAGCACCATCCTCAGCGATGCCGAGCGCGCCGCCCGCATGAGCAAGCTGAGCTTCGGCCGCACCTTCACCGACCACATGGTGCTCATTCCCTACCGCGACGGTGCCTGGCAGCAGGGCGAGATCAAGGCCTACGGCCCGCTCAGCCTCGATCCGTCGTGCTCGTCGCTCCACTACGGCCAGTCGATCTTCGAAGGCTTCAAGGCGTTCGCCCAGCCGGACGGCGGCGTCGCCACGTTCCGTCCGCAATCGAACGCCGAGCGCTTCAACCGCAGCGCCAAGCGGCTGGCGATGCCGGCCCTTCCGCCCGAGCTGTTCATGGAAGCGGCCGATGCCTATATCACGCTCGAGCGCAACTGGGTGCCGCGCAACGTCGGCGAAAGCCTGTACCTGCGCCCCTTGATGATCGCCACCGATCCCTTCCTCGGCGTGCGTCCGGCCAGCGAGTACCTGTTCGTGCTGTTCGGTTCGCCCGCCGGCGCCTACTTTCCGAAAGGCGTGCGGCCGGTCACCGTGTGGATCAGCGAGGACTACGTGCGCGCCGCGCCCGGCGGCACCGGTGAAGCCAAGTGCGCCGGCAACTACGCCGCCAGCCTGGTGGCGCAGGCGCAGGCCGAGCAAAAAGGCTGCGACCAGGTGGTCTGGCTCGACGCCGTGCAGCGCGAGTACGTCGAAGAGATGGGCGGCATGAACCTGTTCTTCGTCTACCAGCAAGACGGCAAGACGGTGCTGGTGACGCCGGAACTGACCGGCACGCTGCTGCCGGGTATCACGCGCGACAGCTTGCTGCAACTGGGCCGCGACCTTGGCTACGAGACGGTCGAGCGCAGGCTCAGCGTCAGCGAATGGCGCGCCGACATCGCCGCCGGCCGCATGACCGAGGTGTTCGCCTGCGGTACCGCCGCCGTCATCACGCCGGTCGGTTTCGTCAAGGCGAACGGCTTCGAAATGACCATCAACCACGGCGAAAACGGCCCGGTGACGATGGCGTTGCGCGACGCCCTGCTGGCCATCCAGCACGGCACCGCGCCCGACGCACATGGCTGGATGCACCAGGTCTGCTGAAGCCATCCAGCGGCCAGCCAGCGGCCTCCCAGCGGCCTGCCAGCGCGTCCCGGCGCGGCGCCGCAGGCTTGCCTCACAGCTAGGGGTGGCGCGCGCGCAGGTAGCCATCCGGACCGATCTCGTGGATGTTGGCCAGCAGCAGGAAGCGCCGTTCGGTTTCTGCGCCCTGCAGGAACAGCAGCTGGCCGGCCATGAAGTCGTACACCGGCAGCTCGCCGCTCGGTTGCGCGCAGATCCGGTGGGTCACCACGCCGTGCGCATCGACGACGTCGATGTTGGCGAACATGGCGGTGCGCACCCGATAGCGCTCGCCGGTGCTGCCGCCGATCAC
>JARXKM010000090.1 GCA_030272785.1 Pseudomonadota bacterium | reverse complement strand
CCGAAGGCGCTGCAGTACCTCGAAGAAGGCAAGGTCGTCGTGTTCGCGGCCGGCACCGGCAACCCGTTCTTCACCACCGACACCGCAGCGGCCCTGCGCGGCTCCGAAATCAGCGCCCAGATCGTCCTCAAGGCCACCAAGGTCGATGGCGTCTATACTGCCGATCCGAAGAAGGATCCGAACGCCACCCGCTACGAGTCGATCACGTTCGACGAGGCAATCTCGAAACACCTGCAGGTGATGGACGCGACCGCGTTCGCCCTGTGCCGCGACCAGAAGCTGCCGATCAAGGTGTTTTCCATCGTCAAGCCGGGCGCGCTGATGCGCGTGATCATGGGCGAAGATGAGGGCACCCTGGTTCACGTGTAAAATAAAGCAATATAAACAAGCAATAATTTCAAAAAGCTACAGGAGAGCAGCATGACCATCGCTGACATCAAGAAAAGCGCGCAAGAGCGCATGACCAAATCCATCGAAACCTTGCGCGCCGATCTGGCCAAGGTCCGCACCGGGCGTGCCCACACCGGCATCCTCGACCATATCACGGTCGAGTACTACGGTGCGCCGACCGCGCTCACCCAGGTCGCCAACGTGACCCTGATCGACGCGCGTACCATCGGCGTGGCGCCGTTCGAGAAGAAGATGGCCGCCGCCATCGAGCGGGCGATCCGCGATTCCGACCTGGGCCTCAATCCGTCGTCGCAGGGCGACCAGATCCGCGTACCGACGCCGATGCTGACCGAGGAGCGCCGCAAGGAAATGGTCAAGCTGGTCAAGAACGAGGCGGAAGACGCCAAGATCGCGATCCGCAACATCCGCCGCGACGCCAACGAGCAGGTCAAGAAGCTGGTCAAGGACAAGCTGGCGTCGGAAGACGACGAGCGCCGCTCCACCGACGAGATCCAGAAGCTGACCGACAAGTTCGTCGCCGACGTCGACCGCATGGTCGTCGACAAGGAAAAAGAAGTGCTGACCGTATAGATGTGCCACGACAGTCTGGATTTATGATCTTTAAAAGCTCCACGACAGCAGTGCCCGAAGTTGCCGCGGTGCCGCGCCATGTCGCCATCATCATGGACGGCAACGGCCGCTGGGCCACCAAGCGCATGCTGCCGCGCGTGGCCGGTCACGTCAAGGGCGTCGAAGCGGTGCGCGACTGCGTCGAAGCCTGCGTCGAGCGCGGCATCGGCTACCTGACGCTGTTCGCGTTCTCGTCGGAAAACTGGCGCCGCCCCGAAGAGGAGGTGTCGCTGCTGATGCGCCTGTTCGTCACCGCGCTCGAACGCGAGGTGGCCAAGATGCACGCCAACGACATCCGCTTGAAGGTGGTCGGCGACCTGGCGCGCTTCGACAGCAAGCTGCGCGACATGATCGCCAACGCCGAACGGCGCACCGCCAACAACACCCGCCTGACGCTCACCATCTGCGCCAACTACGGCGGACGCTGGGACATCATGCAGGCCACCGGCAAGATGGTGGCGGCCAATCCGGGCGTCACCGAATTCACCGAAGCGCAGCTGGCCGAGCACCTGGCGATGGCCTACGCGCCCGAGCCGGACCTGTTCATCCGCACCGGCGGCGAAGAGCGCATCTCCAACTTCCTGCTGTGGCAACTGGCCTATTCCGAACTGTATTTCACCGAGACGTTCTGGCCTGACTTCTCGATTCAATCGCTCGATACCGCGATCGCGTCTTACCAAAGCCGCGAGCGCCGTTTCGGCCGCACCGGCGCCCAACTGGCCGGAAAGAAGGCCGGAAAGAACAACAACTAATGCTGAAAACCCGCATCATCACGGCGCTCGTCCTGCTGGCGGTCCTGCTGCCGGTGCTGTATTTCGCCAACCCGGTCGCGTTCGCCGTCGTCGTCACGGCGTTCTTCGGCGCCGCCGTGTGGGAGGGCTTTCGGCTGTTCAATCCCGGCTCGTCGCGCGCGCTGCTGATCAGCCTGGCCTGGAGCGCCGCCTTCTGCTACTCTTTTTTCTTCGGCGCCCACACGCAACCGTTGTTCTGGTTCGCCATCAGCGCGCTGATCTGGCTGCTGCGATTCGTGCCGTCGCTGAAGATCGGCCTGCCGCCGCTGGGCAGCACCGCCAACACCATGCTCAGCCTGACCTACGCGATCGCCATCGTCGCCTGTTTCGCCGCCATCGTCACCCTGTTCCGCCATTCGCCGGCCTACCTGCTGTCGGTGATGGTGCTGGTGTGGATCGCCGACATCGGCGCCTACTGCGCCGGCAAGGCGTTCGGCAAGCGCAAGCTGGCGCCGTCGATTTCGCCGGGCAAGTCGTGGGAGGGCGCCATCGGCGGCGCGCTCGCCGTGCTGGTGCTGGCAGCGGCCTCGATCGTATTCGGCGGCGCCGCGCTGGCCGACACCTTCGCCGTCCATCTGCAGGCGCGCTTCGGCTGGGCCGTGCTGGCGCTGGTGCTGATCGTCGTCGCCGCCGCCAGCGTGGTGGGCGACCTGTTCGAATCCCAGCTCAAGCGGCGCGCCGGCGTCAAGGACAGCAGCAAGCTGCTGCCTGGCCACGGCGGCGTGCTTGACCGCATCGATGCCCTGATCCCCGTACTGCCACTGGCTGCGCTGATCGACACCTGGCTTTAAGGGATTTCCATGCAATCGATTACCATCCTAGGCGCCACCGGCTCGATCGGCGTGTCGACGCTCGACGTGCTGGCCCGCCATGCCGACAAATACACAGTGTATGCGCTGACCGCGCACAGCAAAGTCGAGCAGCTGGCCGCGCAGTGCGTGCAGTTCCGCCCGCAGCGCGCGGTGGTCGGCACGGCCGACGCGGCGCAGCGGCTGGCCGCGCTGCTGCGCGAGCACGACGTGCGCTGCGACGTCAGCTACGGCGAACAGGCGCTGTGCGAGGTGGCCGCCGCCGCCGACACCGTGATGGCGGCCATCGTCGGCGCGGCCGGCCTGGCGCCGGCGCTGGCGGCGGCGCGCGCCGGCAAGAAGATCCTGCTGGCGAACAAGGAAGCGCTGGTCATGTCCGGCCAGCTGTTCATGGACGCGGTGCAGCAGCATGGCGCCACCTTGCTGCCGATCGACAGCGAGCACAATGCCATCTTCCAGTCGCTGCCGCAGTCGTACGCGCGCTCGCCGCACGGCGCCGGCGTGGCCAAGATCCTGCTCACCGCGTCCGGCGGGCCGTTCCTCACGCGCGCCGTCGCCACGCTCGACGAGGTCACCCCCGAAGAGGCCTGCAAGCATCCGAACTGGGTCATGGGCCGCAAGATATCGGTCGACTCGGCCACCATGATGAACAAGGGCCTCGAAGTGATCGAGGCGCACTGGCTGTTCGGCGCCCCGGCATCGCAGATCGAAGTGGTGATCCACCCGCAAAGCGTGATCCACTCGATGGTGTCGTACGTCGACGGCTCGGTGCTGGCGCAGCTGGGCAACCCGGACATGCGTACGCCGATCGCCCACGCGCTGGCGTTCCCCGAGCGGATCGCATCGGGCGTGGCGCAGCTGGACCTGACGACCATCGGCACGCTGCAGTTCGAAAAACCCGATCTCGCCCGCTTCCCGTGCCTGGCGCTGGCGTTCGAGGCGCTCGAGGCCGGCGGCACCGCGCCGGCGCTGCTGAACGCGGCCAACGAGATCGCCGTCGAGGCCTTCCTCGATCACCGCATCGGCTTTCGCGACATCGACCGCGTGATCGCCCGCGTGATGCACGAAAACGCCCACGGCGCGGCCAGCAGCATCGCCGCGGTGATGGCCCAGGACGGCATCGCGCGCGGCGCCGCGCGCGCCATCGTGGCGGCGATCGCGCGATGAACTTCATCACCACCACGCTGGCGTTCCTGCTCGCGCTCGGCCCGTTGATCATCTTCCATGAGCTGGGCCACTACACGGTGGCCCGCCTGTGCGGCGTCAAAGTGCTGCGCTTCTCGCTCGGCATGGGCAAGGTGGTGTGGTCGCGCCGGTTCGGCCGCGACCAGACCGAATGGGTGATCTCGGCGCTGCCGCTGGGCGGCTACGTCAAGATGCTCGACGCGCGCGACGCCGACGCCGGCCCGATCGCGGCGGCCGAGCTGGCGCGCGAATTCACCCGCCAGAGCGTGTGGCGGCGCATCGCCATCGTCGCCGCCGGCCCGCTGGCGAACTTCCTGCTGGCGATCCTGGTGTTCGCCGGCCTGTCGATGGCAGGCACGGTCGAGCCTTCGACGCGCCTGCGCGCCACCGCCGACAACAGCGCCGCCTGGCAGGCCGGCCTGCGCGGCGGCGAGAAGGTGGCCGCCGTCAACGGCAAGCCGGTCGCCAGCTGGCCCGAGCTGCGCTGGGAGATCATGCAGGCGATCGTCGACAAGCGCGCCGCGCGGCTGGACGTGACGCAGCCGCGCGGCGGCCAGTTCGGCGCCATCTTGCCGGCGTCGGCGCTGGCCGGCCTGAACATCGAGAGCGACGTGCTGGCCACGCTCGGCCTGGACATGGCGCGCCCGCCGGCGGTGGTCGAGAAAGTGATCGCCGGCGGGCCGGGCGAGCGCGCCGGTCTGAAGGCCGGCGACCAGATCGCCAGCATCGATGGCAAGGCCGTCATCGACGGCATCGCCCTCATCGAGCGGGTGCGTTCGTCGGGCGGCCATGCGCTGGCGGTGGCCGTCGTGCGCGCCGGCGCGCCGTTCGAACTGGCCGTCACGCCCGAATTCGACGCCGCCCGCAAGAGTTGGGTGATCAAGGTCGCCACCGACTCGGCGCCGGAGCTCGTCACCGTCGTCAGCGGCCCGTTCGAGGCGCTCGCCAAGGGCGTCGCCAAGACCTGGGACACCAGCGTGCTGAGCGTGAAGATGATCGGCAAGATGATCACCGGCGAGGTCTCGCTCAAAAATGTGACCGGCCCGATAACCATCGCCGACTACGCCGGCCAGACCGCGCGCGCCGGCCCGACGGTGTTTTTGGGCTTCATCGCCTTCATCAGCATCAGTCTCGGGGTGATGAATCTGTTACCAATTCCGGTGCTGGATGGGGGGCTTTTGCTGTATTATTCGCTGGAAGTTTTGACCGGCCGCCCCTTGCCGGAGCGGATTGGAGCATACGCGCAGCGCGCCGGCGTGGGCCTGCTGGTCATGCTGATGGCGCTCGCTGTCTTCAACGACGTCGCCCGGCTCCTGTAGTCCGGTCTCCCCGAACAAGAATTAGTCATGATTGAACATTGATTTAGCCAATGAAATTACACTCAGATCGTTTTGCCTTGCCATTCTTCCGTCATAGCCTGATCGGCGCCGCTGTCCTGGCGCTGTGCGCCGGCCAGGCGCTCGCAGTGAATCCGTTCGTGGTCAAGGACATCCGCGTCGAAGGCATCCAGCGCACCGAAGCAGGCACCGTGTTCAGCTACCTGCCGGTGCGGGTCGGCGAAACGTTCGACGACGAGAAAAGCATCACCGCCATCAAGGCGCTGTATGCGACCGGCTTCTTCAAGGACGTCCGGCTGGAAGAGGAAAACGGCGTGCTGGTGGTGCTGGTCGAAGAACGGCCCGCCATCTCCACGGTCGACTTCACCGGCACCAAGGAGTTCGAAAAGGACGTGCTGGTCAAGGCGCTCAAGGAAATCGGCGTCGGCGAAACCAAGATCTTCGACAAGGCCTCGGTCGACCGCGCCGAGCAGGAACTGAAGCGCCAGTACCTGTCGCACGGCCTGTACGGCGTCAAGATCACCACCACCGTCACGCCGATCGAGCGTAACCGGGTCACCGTGATGTTCAACGTCGACGAGGGCGAAATCGCCCGCATCAAGCACATCAACATCGTCGGCAACAAGCATTTCAGCGACAAGGAACTGCGCGAAACGATGGCGCTGTCGACCTCCGGCTGGTTCACCTGGTACTCGAAGGCAGACCAGTATTCGAAGACCAAGCTGACCGGCGACATCGAGGCGCTCAAGTCGTTCTACCTGAACCGCGGCTACCTCGAAGCGAGCATCGAATCGACCCAGGTGTCGATCACCCCCGACAAGAAGGACATCTACCTGACGGTCAACATCACCGAAGGCGAAAAATACACCGTCTCCGGCGTCAAGCTCGAAGGCGAGATGTTCGGCCGCGAAGACGAACTGAAGTCGCTGCTGCTGCTGCGCGCCGGCTCGACCTATTCGGGCGAGCTGCTCACCGAGAGCAACAAGCGCATCTCGGACCGCCTCGGCACCTTCGGCTACGCCTTCGCCAACGTCAACGCGAACCCGGAAATCGACCGCGAAAAACGCCAGGTCGCGTTCACCTTCTTCATCGATCCGGGCAAGCGCGCCTACGTGCGCCATATGAACATCAGCGGCAATACCACCACGCGCGACGAAGTGATCCGGCGCGAATTCCGCCAGTTCGAGTCCTCCTGGTACGACGGCAACAAGATCAAGGCCTCGCGCGACCGCGTCGACCGGCTCGGCTACTTCAAGGACGTCACCATCGACACGCCGGAAGCGCAGGGCACGTCCGACCAGGTCGACGTCAACCTGACGGTGACGGAAAAACCGACCGGTAACTTCCTCATCGGCGGCGCCTTCTCGCAGTCCGAGAAGTTCACCTTCACCGCGGCGATCCAGCAGGCCAACTTCGCCGGCAGCGGCAACACGGTCGGCATCGAGCTCAATACCAGCCGTTACAGCCGCACGGTGTCGTTCTCGCAAACCAATCCGTACTTCACCGACGACGGCATTTCGCGCTCGTTCGAGGTGTACACCCGCACCACGCGCCCGCCGGCGCTCAACATCGGCAGCTTCACCGTCAAGCAGAACGGCACGCGCATGAGCTTCGGCGTGCCGTTTTCGGAAACCGATACCGTCTTCTTCGGCGCCGGGCTCGAGCGCACGATGATCGAAACGGACGCCACCAGCCCGTCGCGCTATCTCGATTACGTGCGCAAGTTCGGCCACAGCCCGACCGGCATCGGCACCGCCACCACCAATTCGCTGCCGCTGACGGCCGCCTGGCAGCGCGACAGCCGCGACAGCGCCATCACGCCGACCTTCGGCCGCTACCAGCGCGCCAACGTCGAGCTCGACCTGTTCGGCGACTCGAAGTACTACCGCGCGGTGTACGAGCAGCAGTGGTACCGTCCGCTGTCGAAAATGGTCACCCTGGCGCTGAAGGGCGAGATCGATTACGGCCACGGCATCCGCGGCACCCGCTATCCGGTGTTCAAGAACTTCTACGGCGGCGGCATCGGCTCGGTGCGCGGCTATCTGAGCTCGTCGCTCGGTATCGTCGACCCGACCAACTTCGTCGACGCCCTCGGCGGCGCCAAGCGGCTCATCGGCAATGCCGAACTGCAGATGCCGTTCCCCGGCGGCGGTCCGGACCGCAGCCTGCGCTGGTTCGGCTTCCTCGATGGCGGCCAGGTCTACCAGGAAGGCAGTCCGATCCGCGCCAGCGAGTTGCGCTTCTCGACCGGCGTCGGGGTCAGCTGGATTTCTCCGGTCGGCCCGCTCAAGTTGAGTTATGCTAAGCCCCTGAACGCCAAGCCGGGCGACCGCCTGGAGCGCTTCCAGTTCCAGATGGGTACCGGTTTCTGATCGTTGAAACGCCTGTTGATTATCCAGATTGCGGAGAATTATGTTGAAAAATGTGACTGCCTCGCTGCCGAAAGTACTTGCCCTGGTGGCATTGTGCGCGTGCGCCATGGCGCAGGCGCAGACCGCGGCGCCGAGCCGGATCGGCTTCGTGTTTACCGAACGCCTGATGACCGAATCGAAGCTGGCCAAGACGGCCGACGCCAAGATCGAGGCCGAGTTTTCCAAGCGTCAGAAGGCGATCAAGGACATGCTGTCGCGCCTGAAGTCGCTGTCGGAGAAATTCGACGCCGACAACGCCAGCCTGGTCGAGCCGGAGCGCACCAAGCGCTACCGCGAAGTGGCCGAGCTGGAAAAAGATGTCCAGCGCACCCAGCGCGAATTCAACGAAGACCTGCTGCAGCGCAAGAGCGAAGAACGCGCCAACATCGCGCAGAAGGCCTACAAGCTGATCGAACTGATCGCCGAGCAGGAGCACCTGGACGTGGTGCTGCAGGAGTCGGCCTGGTCGAGCCCGCGCATCGACATCACCGACAAGATCATCAAGTTGCTGGACAAGTAATTCCGTGACCTTCATGCCAATCAGGATGGGCGCTGCGGCCTGTGTGCTCGGCGCGCTCGGCATCGTGGCCGGCGGCGGCGCACAGGCGCAAGGCGGGCCCGGCAAGGTCGGCTTCGTCGCCACCGAGCGCCTGTACGGCGAGTCGAAGCGGGCCAAGGCGGCCGACGCGCGCATCGCGGCCGAATTTTCCGGCCGCGACAAGGCCAACCAGGCAATGGTCGCCAGCCTGAAGAAGCTGACGGACGCATTCGAGGCCGACGCGCCGGCGCTGCGCGAGCCCGAGCGCACCCGCCGCGCGCGCGAGCTGCTCGACCTCGACAAGGAAGTGCAGCGCAAGCAGACCGCCTACCGCGACGACCTGCTGCACCGCAAGGACGAGGAGCGCGCCCAGATCGCCGAGCGCGCCTCCGCGCTGATCGCCAGGATCGCCGAGCAGGAAAACATCGATATCGTGCTGTTCCGCGACGTTCTCTGGACGCGCCCGGGCGTCGACATCACCGATAAAATCATCAGGCAGCTCGACCAATAGCGCGCGCCTGACACACACGAACGGACAACCAGGATGGGCACGCGACTAGGTCAATTGGTCGAACGCTTGGGCGGCCAGCTGGTGGGAGATCCGAACCTGGAAGTGACCGGGATCGCCCCACTGGCGGACGCCGGCGTTTCACACATCAGCTTTCTGAGCAATAGCAAGCTGCGCGCGCAGGCGGCGCACAGCGCGGCGGCGGCGCTGATCGTCGCGCCGGCCGACGACGCCTGGCTGGCCGAGACGTACCGCGGCGCGCGCATCGTCACCCACAACCCCTATGTGTATTTCGCCCGCGCCGCGCAGTGGTTCGCCGCGCAAGACGAGGTGGCGCCGCCGCCCGGCATCGATGCGTCGGCCAGCGTCGCCGCCGGCGCGCGGGTCGACCCGAGCGCGCACATCGGTCCGCAGGTGACGATCCTGGACGGCGCCGTGATTGGCGCCGGCGCGGTGATCGAGGCCGGCTGCTTCATCGGCCGCGATGCGGTGATCGGCGAGCACACCCACCTGTTCGCCAACGCCACCTTCCACGCGCGCTGTGAGATCGGCAAGCGCGGCATCATCCATTCGGGCGCCGTGATCGGCACCGACGGCTTCGGCTTCGCCAACGAGGGCGGCGTCTACATCAAGATTCCGCAGACCGGGCGCGTGATGATCGGCGACGACGTCGACATCGGCGCCAACACCTGCATCGACCGCGGCGCGCTGGCCGACACCATCATCGAGGATGGCGTCAAGCTCGACAACCAGATCCAGATCGGCCACAACTGCCACATCGGCGCGCACACGGCGATGGCCGGCTGCGTCGGCGTGGCCGGCAGCGCGACCATCGGCAAGTACTGTACCTTTGGCGGCGCGGCGATGGTGCTGGGCCACCTGACGATCGCCGACCGGGTGCATATCTCGTCGGGCAGCATGGTATCGCGCTCGATCCACGAAGCAGGGCAGTACACGGGATTTTATCCGCTGGCGAAAAACGCCGAGTGGGAAAAAACTGCGGCAATCGTTCGCAATCTGGCGGCCATGCGGGAAAAGATCCGCGCGCTGGAAAAAACCATCAAAACGCTGACACAACCAACATGACCACAACTGAAAACAAGACCCTCGACATCTGCCAGATCAAGAAACTGCTGCCGCACCGTTATCCGATGCTGCTGGTGGACCGCGTGCTGACGTGGGAGGCGAACAAGTCGATCACCGCGATCAAGAACGTCACGGCCAACGAAGAATTCTTCAACGGCCATTTCCCGCACAAGCCGGTGATGCCGGGCGTGCTGATGATCGAGGCGCTGGCGCAGACCGCCGCGCTGCTGTCGTTCCTGACGATGGGCGTGTCGCCCGACGAAAATTCGGTGGTGTACTTCGTCGGCATCGACAACGCGCGCTTCAAGCGCCCGGTCGGCCCCGGCGACCAGCTGAAGATGGATGTCGAGATCCTGCGCGTCTCGCGCGGCATCTGGAAGTACAAGGCGGTCGGCACGGTCGACGGCGCGGTGGCGCTGGAAGCGGAGCTGATGTGCACCATCCGCTCGACCACCGACGCGAGCCAGCCCGCGGGGAAGTAACATGGCCTTGATTCATCCCAGCGCCATCGTCGACCCGCAGGCGCAGCTCGACAGCACGGTCGAAGTCGGCGCCTACTCGATCATCGGCCCGCACGTGCGCATCGGTGCGCGCACGGTGGTCGGCCCGCACGTGGTGATCGAAGGGCACACCAGCATCGGCGAGGACAACAAGTTCTTCCAGTTCTCGTCGATCGGCGCCGCGCCGCAGGACAAGAAGTGGTCCGGCGAGGCGACCCGGCTGGAAGTGGGCGACCGCAACACGGTGCGCGAATTTTGCACCTTCAACACCGGCACCGTGCAGGACGCCGGCGTGACCCGGCTCGGCAACGACAACTGGATCTCGGCCTACGTGCACCTGGCGCACGACTGCCAGGTCGGCAGCAACACGATTTTCTCGAACAACGCGCAGCTGGCCGGCCACGTCATCGTCGGCGACTGGGCGATCCTGTCGGGCTACGCCGGCGTGCACCAGTTCTGCAAGATCGGCGCGCACGCCTTCATCGGCATGTACACCAGCCTGACCCAGGATGTGCCGCCGTTCGTGCTGGTGTCGGGCAATCCGGCCGGCGCGCGCGGCGTCAACATCGAAGGCATCAAGCGGCGCGGTTTTTCGCGCCCGCAGATCGACGCCATCCGCGCCGCCTACAAGACGGTGTACCGCTCCGGCCTGACGCTCGAAGAGGCCAAGGCGGCGCTGGCCGAACAGGAAGCAACCGACGCCGACACGGCGCCGCAGGTACGCGCCTTGCGCGAGTTCCTCGAAGCGGCCGGCCGTGGCATCGTCCGCTGACACGTCGATAGCGATGGTGGCCGGCGAGGTGTCCGGCGACATGCTCGCCGCGCGCCTGCTGGCCGGCCTGCGCCCGCTCTTGCCGCAGGCGCGCTTTCACGGCATCGGCGGCCCGCGCATGATGGAGCAGGGCTTCGTCTCCGAGCTGCCGATGGACAAGCTGACCGTGCGCGGCCTGTTCGAAGTCATTCCGCGCTACCGCGAGATCAAGGCGATCCAGAACGCGCTGCGCGACCGCCTGCTGGCCGAGCGGCCGGCGCTGTTCATCGGCGCCGACTATCCCGGCTTTAACCTCGGCCTCGAGATGCAGCTCAAAAGCGCCGGCATCCCCACCATGCACTTCGTCAGTCCGCAGATCTGGGCCTGGCGCGGCGGGCGCATCAAGAAGATCCGGCAGGCGGTCTCGCACATGCTGGTGATCTTCCCGTTCGAGGAGGAGATCTACCGCAAGGCCGGCGTGCCGGTCACCTACATCGGCCATCCGCTGGCCGAACTGATCCCCTTGCAGCCGGACCAGGACGCGGCGCGGCGCGCGCTCGGCATCGATGCGGCCGCGCGCGTGGTCACCGTCATGCCGGGCAGCCGCATGGGCGAACTGAAGTACCTGGCCGAGCCGTTCGTCGGCGCCGTCAAACTGCTGGCCGCGCGCGACCCGGCGCTGCGCTTCGTCGTGCCGATGGCGGGCGAGCGCCAGCGCGCCTACTTCAGCGAACTGGTGGCGCAGGCCGGCCTGGCCGACGTCGACATCCTGCTGGTCGACGGCCAGTCGCACAACGCCATCTGCGCCGCCGACGCGGTGCTGGTCGCCTCCGGCACGGCGACGCTCGAAGTGGCACTGTTTAAGAAACCGATGGTGATCGCCTACAAGGTGATGCAGGCCTCGTGGCTGATCATGCGCCACATGGGCTACCAGCCGTGGATCGGTCTGCCCAACATCCTGGCGCGCGAATTCCTGGTGCCCGAACTGCTGCAGCACGCCGCCACGCCGCAGGCGCTGGCCGACGCCGTGTGGCTCCAGCTGAACGACACGGCCGGCCGCCAGCGGCTGGCGCAGCGCTTCACCGACATGCATCACAGCCTGCTGCGCAACAGCGCGCAGGAAAGCGCCGCTGCCGTCATGCGTATCCTCCAAGCTTGACCTTCCCGATGACGAAAAAGAAAATCAATTTTTACCCCGGCTTGAAAAAGTCCGAGTACCCGTTCTCCGAGCTCGATATCGTGTGCGGCGTGGACGAAGCGGGCCGCGGCCCGCTGGCCGGCCCGGTGTTCGCCGCCGCCGTGATCCTCGACCCGCGCCACCCGATCGACGGCCTGCGCGACTCGAAGAAGCTGAGCGCCGAGCGGCGCGACGAACTGGCGCCGCAGATCAAGCAGTACGCGCTGGCATGGGCGATCGCCGAATGCTCGCACGAGGAAATCGACGCCATCAACATCCTGCAGGCGACCATGCTGGCGATGAAGCGCGCGGTCGAGGCGCTGGCGATGCTGCCGACCATCGCGCTGATCGACGGCAACCGCAGTCCCGTCATGACGGTGCGCTGCCATGCCATCGTCGAGGGCGACGACAAGGTGCACGCCATCTCGGCCGCCTCGATCCTGGCCAAGACGGCGCGCGACGCCGCGCTGGTGTCGCTGCATGCGCTGTATCCGCAATACGGCTTCGACCAGCACAAGGGCTATTCGACCCGCATGCACATGGAGCGGCTGGCCGAACACGGTGCCTGCGCGGTGCACCGCCGCTCGTTCGCGCCGGTGCGCCTGGCGCTGGCCGGCCAGCTCAATGCCGCCACGCTGCCGCTCGACTTCGGCGCGGAGGACGCCGCATGAAAACCATCACCTCGCGCGACAATCCGCTCTACAAGGAGCTCAAGCAGCTGGCCGGCAGTTCGCAGGCGCGCCGCAAGGCCGGCCGCACCCTGCTCGACGGCGTGCACCTGTGCCAGGGCTACCTGCAGCTGCGCGGCGCGCCGCTGCAGTGCATCGTCAGCGAAGCGGCGCTGGTCAACCCGGAGGTGGCCGACGTGGTGCAGCGCTGCGAGGAGGCGCACGCGCACGTGACGGCGCTGCCGGAAACGCTCTACAACGCGGTCAGCCAGGTCGAACATGGCGTCGGCCTGATGTTCCTGATCGATACGCCGGCGCGCACGATCGCCGCTCCGCTGGCCGCCTCGGCGGTCCTGCTCGACAACCTGCAGGACCCCGGCAACGTCGGCTCGATCCTGCGCAGCGCGGCGGCGGCCGGCATCGGCCAGGTCTACTGCAGCGCCGGCACCGCGTTCTGCTGGTCGCCGAAGGTGCTGCGCGCGGCGATGGGCGCCCATTTCGTGCTCGAGATTTACGAGAACGTCGACCTCGCCGCGCTGGTGGCGAACGCGCAGGTGATGGTGCTGGCCACCAGCGGCTACGCCGAGCAGCGCCTGTACGACATCGACCTGCGCCAGCCGGTCGCCTGGCTGATGGGACACGAAGGGCAGGGCGTGGCCGACGACCTGCTGGCCCTGGCGACCCACCGGGTGGTGATCCCGCACCTGGGGCAGATCGAGTCGCTCAACGTCGCCGCTTGCGCGGCAGTGTGTTTTTTTGAGCAACTGCGGCAAAATCAGGCATAGACGGCGCAGGTTGCTTCAGGTTAATCTTTCACATGTTGCTTAGTGGAGTAAAGATGGACATCGCGCATTTGCATTTCATGGTGGCCGAAGCGGATCCATCGCAGCGCCGCACGCTGGTCGACATGCTCGCCCACCTCGGCGCCAGCCAGGTCACCGAGGTGCCCGACGGTCATACCGCGCTGCGCTGTTTCCAGGACAGTTTCACGCCCACCGTCGACGTGGCGATCATCGACCTGGCGCTGCCCGGCATGGACGGGCTCGAGCTGATCCGCACGCTGGCGGCGATGCAATGCCGCGCGCGCCTGATCGTGATCGGCGCGCAGGCCGCCAACCTGATGTTTTCGGTCGAGACGATGGCGCAGGCCTACGGCTTCGACCTGCTCGGCACGATGACGAAGCCGGTGTCGGCGGCCCGGCTCGAATCGCTGCTGGCCAATTACGTGCCGCCGTCGCATATGGCGGGCGGCGCCGCCAAGGGGCCCAGCTTCACGTTTTCGGAAGTCGGCATCGGCCTGCAGGCGCGCCAGTTCGAGCCGTTTTTCCAGCCGAAGATCGAACTGGAAACCGGCCAGGTCAAGGGCCTCGAGGCGTTCGCGCGATGGCGCCATCCGGAGCACGGCGTGCTCGGGCCGTCCGCCTTCATCGACGCGCTCGAACAGAACAACCGCATCGATTTCCTCGACTGGAGCATGATCGAGAAATCGGTCGAGCACTGCCGCCGGTTCCACGACCAGGGCATCCCGATCTCGATCTCGATCAACCTCGCGCCCGAGACGCTGGCCCATCCGGCCTTCATGCAGCAGATCGGCGCCTGCGTCGGGCGGCACCGCCTGATGCCCGACTACATCACCTTCGAGATGCCCGAATCGTCGGTGCTGACGACCGACCCGAGCTTCGTCGAGCGGCTGGTGCGCCTGCGCATGGCCGGCTACGGGCTGGCGATCGACGATTACGGCACCGGGCGCTCGAACCTGCAACTGCTGGCGCGCATCCCGTTCTCGGAGCTCAAGATCGACCGCAGCTTCGTCGACGGCGCCTCGAAGAAGCGGGCGCTGGGCACCGTGCTCAGTTCGTGCCTGGGGCTGGCGCGCAGCCTGGACCGGATGTCGGTGGCGGTCGGCGTCGAGACCAAGCAGGACTGGGATTTTTTGCAGGGGCTCGGCTGCACCTACGCGCAGGGCTATCACATCGCCAAGCCGATGCCGGCCGATGCGTTTCCGGGGTGGCTGGAGGACTGGCAGCATTTTTTCTGAGAGAGGGGCCGCTACGCTCGGCGCTTTGGGCGAGCGATGCTGTTGAATCTGGGGGCAGATTCGTGGAATGGCTGCCTCAGGCGGGACATTCAGGTGTTGATTGCCGGCGTAGTCGGTTGATAACGATTCTGCTGTTAGCGCGCATGTTCTGACAGATGTGGCGACCATAGTCCCGCCCCAAGCTGCTCGATGATCGCGTCACACGCAATCGTGATCGCACTATCCTCGGTCACCCGCCGCGCCACTTGCCCGCAGCGCTGGCGTAGCGCGTTGTCCGTGTCCAGCGTCGCCAAGGCGCCGGCCACCGCGCGCGCCGTATATTTCGCCGGCAGCAGCTCGTGCGCCACGCCCAAACCGACCGCGCGCTGGGAATTGTCGAACTGATCGTAGGCGACCGGCCGTATCAATTGCGGCACGCCGGCCCGGAGCGCCTGGCTGGTCGCGCCGATTCCGCCATGATGGACAAATACCGCCAGTTTCGGCAGCAACAGGCTGAACGGCGCGTAGTCGACATGGAGGACATGCGCCGGCAGCTGCGTCGGGATCTGCTGCGGAAAATGCGACAGCAGGATGGCTCGGCGCCCCGCCATCGCGCACGCTTCGATCGACGTCTTGAAGAAATCGTGGGCGGTCGCAGTCGCTGTGCCGGCCGAAAACGCAACCGGTGGCGAACCGGCATCGAGGAAGGCGCGGATGGCCGGTGCCAGCGGCGCCTGATCGGCGCGGTCGTACAGGGGGAAGCCGGCCAACACGGTCTGCGCGGGCCAATCGGCCTGCGGTACGCCGAACCAGTCCGGGAACATGCCGATCAGGCAGTCCGCCTGGTGTATCCAGCCGCCGAAGATGCGCGTCAGCGGCGCCAGTCCCAGCCTGGCGCGCAGGGTATTGAGCGGCGCCGTGAAATGAGGATCGTAGAACAGCTTGTCGAGCATCCACCATGCCAGGCGCTTGCCCAGCATCGGCGTGTCCGCGCAGATCCAGTGCGGCACCAGCCGCGCGGGGCTCAGATTGGACTGAAAGACGGAGGGTGCCAGGTGGACCGTTGCGCAAGGCACGCCATCAGTCTCTCTCAACAAGCGCGGCGCGAACTGCAGCGAGCTGGTGATGGTGATCGTCTGGCCGGCCAGCACGTCGGCTTTCATCGCCGCGTAATAGGGGCCGCACAGGTCGGCCAATTCCTTCGCCACGCGCTTGAAGTCCTTGGTCGGGTCATTGCCGGCCGCCGCGCCGAACAGCGCGTGATAGGCGGCGACCGAACCGACGCCGACAAATCGCAGGTGCGCGGCGACCGCATGCGGGCGGAAAAACGGATTCGCATACACGATGACGTCGTGCCCGCGCGCCCGGCATTCCCGGCCCAGCGCGATGAAGGGCAGTACGTCGCCGTGGCTGCCGGTGGCGGCGATGAGGATGCGCATTAGCCCCCCAGCCGCTCAGTAATCACGCCGGTTCGGCTTGATTTCCTGCAGGATGGTGGTGGCGATTTCCTCGATCGACTTGGTGGTCGACGACAGCCAGCGGATGCCTT
>JARXKM010000467.1 GCA_030272785.1 Pseudomonadota bacterium | reverse complement strand
CGGGCTCGTCTTTCGCACAGATGGGCCCGTGTACGATTGCCGGCTCTGACCCCAGGGGTTGCGGACAGAACTTGGCTACAGATGGGCCCGTGTACGATTGCCGGCACTGACCCCGGGGGTCAGGCGACCAGGCGGGCGAAGCGGGCCAGGTCGACATTGCCGCCGCTGACCACGATGCCGACTCGCTTGCCTTCGACCGGCACCACGCCGTTCAGCGCCGCAGCGGCGCCCAGGCAGCCGGTCGGCTCGACCATCATCTTCATGCGCTCGGCGAAGAACTGCATGGCTGCCACCAGCTGGGCGTCGGAGACGGTGACGATGTCGTCGACCGCGCGCTCGATGACGGCAAAATTGTGCGCGCCGAGATGGGTCACCATGGCGCCGTCGGCAATCGTGTCGGGCACCGCGATGTGCACCACCGCGCCGCTGCGCAGCGATTGCTGGCCGTCGTTGCCAGCCTCCGGCTCGACGCCGATGATGCGGCAGCCCGGACTGAGCGCCGCCGCCGCGAGCGCGCTGCCGGCCAGCAGGCCGCCGCCGCCCAGGCAGACCAGCAGCGCGTCGAGCTGGCCGACTTCGTCGATCAGTTCCATCACCGCCGTGCCCTGGCCGCAGATCACGTCGGGATGGTCGTACGGCGGGATCAAGGTCATGCCGCGCTGCTGCGCCAGGCGGCGGCCGATCTCTTCGCGGTTTTCCGTATAGCGGTCGTAGACGATCACCTCGGCGCCGTAGCCCTTGGTGGCCGCCACCTTGAGCGCCGGCGCGTCGTGCGGCATGATGATCGCGGCCGCCATGCCGAGCAGGCTGGCCGACAGCGCGATCGCTTGCGCGTGGTTGCCCGACGAGTATGTGAGCACGCCGGCGCGGCGCTGTGCGTCGGTGAATTTGGACAGCGCGTTATAGGCGCCGCGGAACTTGAAGGCGCCGCTGCGCTGGAAGTTTTCGCACTTGAAGAACAGCTGCGCGCCGGTCAGCCGATCGGCCGTGCGCGACGTCAGCACCGGGGTGCGGTGCGCCACGCCCTTGATGCGCGCGGCCGCCTGTACCACTTCGCTGAACTGCAGTTGCGCCATGTCGATCATGTTGAGCATCCTTTTCGCCTCGGGATGCCAGTATAGCGCCGCCGGCGCGCCTTACGCCACCAGCGCCATCGTCAGTTCGATCTGCAGACCGCCACCGTCGCGGTTGCGCACCGCCAGCGCGGCGCTGTGGCGCGCCACCACCCGTTCGACGATGGCCAGCCCGAGGCCGGCGCCGTTGGCCTGGCCGCGCGCGCTGTCCATCCGCGTGAACGGCTTGAGCAGCTGTTCGATCTGCCCGGCCGGTACGCCGCTGCCATGGTCCTGCAGGCAGATCACCGCGCGCCTGGCATGATTGCCGGTGCCGGCATGGCAGGCGATGTCGATCTCGGTGACTTCGCCGCCCGCCGTGGCGCCGTAGCGGCGGGCGTTTTCGACGATGTTGTTGAAGACGCGCCGCAGGTCGGTGGCGTTGCCCATCACGTGGATATCGGGCTCGATGTCGGTGCTCACCCGCATGCCGGGCAGCCGCTCGGCGGCGCGCGCCACGTCGGCCAGCAGCTCGCTCACGTCGATCGGCACGAAGCTCGATGCCTCGGTCGGCTTGGCGTAGTCGAGGAACTGGCCGATGATGGCGTCCATCTGGGCGATATCGGACTGCAGGCCTTCGCGCGCTTCGTTCGACAGCCGCGCCATTTCCAGCTCGAGCTGCATGCGGGTGAGCGGGGTGCGCAGGTCGTGCGAGATGCCGGCCAGGATCAGCGCGCGGTCCGACTCGACCTGTTGCAGGTCGTCGACCATCTGGTTGAAGCTGCGGTTCGCCTCGATGATCTCCTGCGCGCCTTTTTCCGGCAGCGGTTCGGGGCGCTTGCCCTGCGCGATGGCGCGCGCGGCGGCGGTCAGGCGCGCCAGCGGCAGGTTGATCAGGCTGGAGATGAGCGCGGCGCCGAGCAGCGACAGCACGCCCACCAGGCCGGCCCAGCCGAGCCACTGCACGCCGGTCAGGCTGTCGAGCCGTTCGCGCTCGAGCATCAGCCAGTATTCGTCGCCGTCGATCTTGAAGCTGATCCAGAAGCCGGCCACGCCATTGACGCTGCTCGAAAAGCGCGTGTCGGCGCCCAGCTTCTCCTTGACGATCGCTTCGATCTCCGGCATCAGCGGGGTGTCCGGCGGCGGGTCGACGACATCGCTCGGCATCAGGGCGGTGATGCGGATGCCCTCGTTGCTGATCAGGTCGAACAGCAGCTCGCGCCGCAGGTCGATCGCCGAGTGGGTCAGCGCGGCGCGCGTGATGGTCACCACCGAGATTACCAGTTCGGCCGTCTGCTTGACCTGCGGGCCGCGCTGGACGGCGTTGATCATGCCGATCCAGGACGCCATCGACACCGTCGTGAGCAGGCCGAGCAGCAGGAAAGTGCGCCAGAACAGGCCGCTCTTGAACCAGTTCAGGCGGCGCGCCTGGTGGGCGATGGCGTCTCGGGCGTGCACTAGCGCGGCTGGCCTTCAGGGATGAACACGTAGCCCAGGCCCCACACGGTCTGGATGTACAGCGGGCTCGATGGATCCGGTTCGATCAGCTTGCGCAGGCGCGAGATCTGCACGTCGAGGCTGCGGTCGAACACTTCGTACTCGCGCCCGCGCGCCAGTTCCATCAGCTTCTCGCGCGACAGCGGCTGGCGCGCGTGGCGCGCAAACACCTTCAGTACCGAGAATTCGCCGGTCGTCAGCGGCACCGTCTCGCCATTCTTCTTCAGCGTGCGGGTGCCCAGGTCGAGCACGAACTGGCCGAACTCGAACGTGGCCGGCGTTTCGGACGGCGCGCCGGGGATTTCGTCGGGGCCCTTGCGGCGCAGCACCGCGCCGATGCGCGCCACCAGCTCGCGCGGGTTGAACGGCTTGGGCAGATAGTCGTCGGCGCCCATCTCGAGGCCGACGATGCGGTCGACATCCTCGCCTTTGGCGGTGAGCATGATGATCGGGGTCTGGTCGCCGGCGCCGCGCAGGCGGCGGCAGATCGACAGGCCGTCTTCGCC
>JARXKM010000089.1 GCA_030272785.1 Pseudomonadota bacterium | reverse complement strand
CGAATCGATTTCCTGCGTGCAGCAGGAAATGAACCGCCACATGCTGGCCGATCCGTGGCTAATGGAGCACAAGCCGGAAGTCTACTGGCCGATGCTGCAGACGGCCGAGCTGGTTGCCAAGCGCTACAACATCAGCCGCGAGCGCCAGGACGAATACGGCGCGCAAAGTCAGCAGCGCGCCGCCGCCGCCCAGGTGGCCGGCCGCTTTGACGCCGAGATCGCGCCGATGACCACCACCATGGGCGTCGCCGACAAGGCCACCGGCATGCTGGTGACGCGCGAAGTGACGATTTCGGCCGACGAAGGCATCCGCGCCGACACCACCGTCGAAGGCGTGGCGAAAATCCGGCCAGCGATGCCGGGCGGCGTGATCACCGCCGGCAACGCCAGCCAGTTTTCCGATGGCGCCTCGGTGGCCATCGTGATGAGCGCGCAGACCGCGCAGGCCAAGGGACTGCAGCCGCTCGGCATCTTCCGCGGCTTCGCCGTGGCCGGCTGCGAGCCCGACGAAATGGGTATCGGTCCGGTGTACGCGGTGCCCAAGCTGCTCAAGAAGGCGGGACTGTCGGTGTCCGACATCGGCCTGTGGGAGCTGAACGAAGCGTTCGCCGTGCAGGTGCTGTACTGCGCCGACAAGCTCGGCATCCCGATGGACCGGCTCAACGTCAACGGCGGCGCGATTGCGGTCGGCCACCCGTACGGCGTCTCGGGTGCGCGGCTGGTCGGCCATGCGCTGATCGAAGGCAAGCGGCGCGGCGTCAAGTTCGTCGTCGTGACGATGTGCATCGGCGGCGGCCAGGGCGCCGCCGGCCTGTTCGAAGTGGTCTGACGCCCGCCACCTTCATAGCGCCATTTCTTTAAAAACCGGGACAGACCCGGTTTTCTGAAAACCGGGTCTGTCCCGGTTTTTTGCGACAGCTTCGGAGCCAGCCTATGCAATCAACCATCCTTTCGCGCCGCGACCTCGATTTTCTGTTGTTCGAATGGCTGGACGTCGAGACGCTGACCGCGCGTCCGCGCTTCGCTGACCACAGCCGCGAAACCTTCGGCGCGGCGCTCGATATGGCCGAACAGGTCGCCACCGACCTGTTCGCGCCGCACAACAAGAAGAACGACAGCGACGAGCCGCATCTGGCGGGCGGGCAGGTCACGATCATTCCTGAAGTCAAGCGCGCGCTGGACGCGTTCGCCGCCGCCGGCCTGCTGGCGGCCGGCCAGGATTACGCCTTCGACGGCATGCAGCTGCCGTGCGTGGTCGAAAAAGCGGTGATGGCGTGGTTTACCGCCGCCAACGTCGCCACCTCGGCCTACATCTTTCTCACTGTCGCCAACGCCAACACCCTGCTCAAGTGCGCCACCGCGCGCCAGGTGGCGCAGTTCGTGCGGCCGATGCTGGCCGGCCAGTTCTTCGGCACCATGTGCCTGTCCGAGCCGCAAGCGGGCTCGAGCCTGTCGGACATCACCACGCGCGCCGAGCCGGACCCGGTCGACGGCCCGGAGGGTGAGCGCCAATACCGCCTGACCGGCAACAAGATGTGGATCTCGGCCGGCGAGCATGAGCTGGCCGGCAATATCGTCCACCTGGTGCTGGCCAAGATTGCCGGCCCGGACGGGCGCCTGATCGCCGGCGTCAAGGGCATTTCGTTGTTCATCGTGCCCAAGTTCGTGCTCGACGAGCACGGCGCGCCGGGCGAACGCAATGACGTTGTGCTCGCCGGCCTGAACCACAAGATGGGCAACCGCGGCACCACCAACTGCCTGCTCAACTTTGGCGAAGGAAAATACACGCCGCAAGGGCGCGCCGGCGCGATCGGCTACCTGGTCGGCCAGCCGCACCAGGGCCTGGCGAACATGTTCCACATGATGAACGAAGCGCGCATCGGCGTCGGCCTCGGCGCGGCGGTGCTCGGCGTAACCGGTTACCTGCACGCGCTCGATTACGCGCGCAACCGGCCGCAAGGGCGTCCGCCGGCCGAAAAAGATCCGCTCAAGCCGCAAGTGGCGATCATCGGCCATACCGACGTGCGGCGCATGTTGCTGGCGCAAAAGGCTTACACCGAAGGGGCGATGGGACTGGTGCTGTACTGTGCGCGGCTGGTCGACGAGCAGAACAGCGCCGACACCGAGGCGGCGCGCCGCCATGCCGGCCAGTTGCTCGATTTCCTCACGCCGATCGCCAAGTCCTGGCCATCGCAATGGTGCGTCGAAGCGAACAGCCTGGCGATCCAGGTGCACGGCGGCTACGGCTACACGCGCGAATACAACGTCGAGCAGTTCTACCGCGACAACCGCCTCAACGCCATCCACGAAGGCACCCACGGCATCCACGGGCTCGACCTGCTCGGCCGCAAGGTATCGATCCAGGATGGCGCGCTGTTCAAGGCGGTAGGTGCCGAGCTGGCCAAGACGATCGCGTCGGCGCGTGCGCTGGGCGTCCCGGCCGAGCTGCTGCCTTACGCCGATCAGCTCGAACACGCCTGGCAACGGGTCGGCAGCGTCACCAGCGCCTTGTATGCGACCGGCGACATGAACAAGACGCTGGCCAACGCCAGCGTGTACCTGGAAGCGGTCGGCCACACGGTGGTGGCATGGATGTGGCTTGAGCAAGCACTGCTGGCTGCGCGCAAGCTCGCTGGCGCGGCCGCGCCGGACCAGGACTTCTACCGTGGCAAGCTGCAGGCGTGCCGCTATTTTTACAATTGGGAACTACCGAAGGTGCAGCCGCAGCTCGACCTGCTGGCCAGCATCGACACCACCACGCTCGACATGCAGGACGCGTGGTTCTAGACAAGACAACGACAACAACGGAGCAGCAATGATCAAGCATATCGTGATGTGGAAACTGAAGGACTTCGCCGAAGGCTCGGACCGCGCCGCCAACGCCGCGAAGATGAAGAACAAGCTCGAAGCGTGCGCCGCGCTGGTGCCGGGCACGCTCAAGTTCGAAGTGGCGCTGGCCCAGCCGGGACTTGAAGCGACCTACGACATCGTGCTGTATTCCGAGTTCGACAGCAAGGAATCGCTCGACGCCTACGCCGAGCATCCGACGCACGCGGCGGTCAAGCCGTTCATCGGCGCGGTGCGCGAATCGCGCCAGTGCATGGACTACGAAGTCTGATCCACCCCTGGGGTCAGTGCCGGCATCCGGACACGGCCCCGACCGTAGCAGGCGAATGCGATGCCCTAGCGACGAGCCCGTGTCTGAATGCCGGCACTGACCCCGGGGGGCGAAGTCTGATTTACCCCAGGGGTCAGTGCCGGCATCCGGACACGGCCTCGACCGTAGCAGGCGTATGCGATGCCCTAGCGACGAGCCCGTGTCTGGATGCCGGCACTGACCCCCGGGGGAATTTCTGCAACTATTTCAAAGGAATCAAGAAGATGCGTACATCACAGGAATTGTTTTCGCTCGTCGGCAAGACGGCGCTGGTGACCGGCGGTTCGCGCGGGCTCGGCCTGCAAATGGCCGAGGCGCTCGGCGAGCAGGGCGCGCGCATCGTGCTGTCGGCGCGCAAGCAGGCCGAACTCGATGAGGCGGTTGCCCATCTGCAGGCGCGCGGTGTCGATGCGTCGGCCATCGCCTGCGACCTGGCGGACGAGCAGCAGGTGCTGCCGTTCGTCACCGAGGCGATCAAGCGCCTCGGCCATATCGATATCCTGATCAATAACGCCGGCGCCAGCTGGGGCGCGCCGGCCGAAGATTATCCGCTCGAGGCCTGGGACAAGGTGATGAACCTGAATATCCGCAGCATCTTCCTGGTCACGCAGGCGGTCGGCAAGCTGTCGATGATACCGCGCCAGTACGGCCGCGTCATCAATATCTCGTCGATCGCCGGGCTGGCCGGCAATCCGCCCGGCACCATGAAGACGCTGGCCTACAACACCTCGAAGGGCGCGGTGGTCAACTTTACCCGCACCCTGGCCGGCGAGTGGGGCGCGTACGGCATCACCGTCAATTCGATCGCACCGGGCTTTTTCCCGTCGAAGATGACCAAGGGCGTGCTGGCGACGATCGGCGAGGAAACGCTGGCCAAAGAGGCGCCGCTGGGCCGCATCGGCGACGACGAGGACCTGAAGGGCGCGACCTTGCTGTTCGCTTCCGACGCAGGCAAACACATCACCGGGCAAACGCTGGCAGTCGACGGCGGCGTGTCGGCAGTCTGACAGGAGCATCCATGAAACACTTCAACGACAAGGTCGCCGTCATCACCGGCGGCGCCAGCGGCTTGGGCCGTGAATTCGCCAACCGCGCCGCCGCGCTCGGCATGCACGTGGTGCTGGCCGACGTCCAGCAAGACGCGCTCGACCAGGCGCGGGCCGAACTGGAAGCGGGCGGCACGACGGTGCTGGCGATGCTGTGCGACGTGCGCAAGGGCGAGCAGGTGCAAGCGCTGGCGGACGCGACGATGGCGAAGTTCGGCGCGGTGCACCTGGTGTTCAACAATGCCGGCGTCGGCTCGGGCGGCCTGATCTGGGAAAATTCACAGGCCGACTGGGAGTGGGTGCTGGGCGTGAACCTGTGGGGCGTGATCCACGGGGTGCGCATCTTCACCCGCCTGATGCTCGAGTGCGCCCAGCGCGACCCCGCCTTCGAGGGCCATATCGTCAACACGGCATCGATGGCCGGCCTGCTGAACGCGCCGACGATGGGCGTCTACAACGTCTCCAAGCACGCGGTCGTGTCCTTGTCGGAGACGCTGTACCACGACCTGCAGCTGGTCGGCGCACCGATCGGCGCCTCGGTGCTGTGCCCGTATTTTGTACCGACCGGCATCAGCCAGTCGCATCGCAACCGGCCCGCCGACGTCAAGATGACGGCCGGGCCGACCGCCAGCCAGATGGCGGCGCAGGCGATGACGGTCAAGGCGGTCGAGTCGGGCAAGGTGTCGGCGGCGGACGTGGCGGCCATCACCTTCGAGGCGATCGGCGCCGGCCAGTTCTACATCTATTCGCACCCCGGCGCGCTGGGCAACGTGGCCGAGCGCATGGACGAGATCGTTCACCAGCGCAATCCGGGCGATCCGTACAAGGCGTCGCCGCATATCCGCGACATGCTGCGTGCCAAGATGGGCGCGAAAGGGTAAAGGGCGCAAACGCGCAAGCCGGACCGTCAAGGCGGGACGCGAGCGGCGCGGCGACGTCATTCTCGCGCTAGGGAAATGGCGACGCTGGCGCCTGCCCGGTCGGTCCTTCGGCGAAAGCCGCATCGAGCGCCGACAGCGCATGCCGGATGGCCGCGGCGACGGGCGCATCGTCGATCATGCCGGCCTCGCCGAGCTTTGCGCCAAGCAGGGGAATGCTCAGTGACGCCGCTTCGACGATGACTGCGGACATCGTCTTGAGCGTTTCCCGCAGCGCCATGTCGGCATGATGCGCACGCGGAGAGGCATTCAGCACGGCGACCGGCTTGCCCACCATCGGTTCGAAGCTGACCAGCCAATCGAGCGTGTTCTTGATGGCGCCGGTGACGCCATGGGCATATTCAGGGCTGGCAAACAGCAGCGCGTCGGCGTCGGCGACTGCCGTGTGCAGCGCGATTACCTCGGCCGGCAGGTTCGCTTCGAGGTCGGGATTGAACAGCGGCAGTGCGCCTACTCCGCCAAAGATTGCAAGCTCCATGCCTGGCGGCGCCAGGCACTTGGCCGCGCGCAGCAAGGCGGAGTTGATTGATGCAGCGCGCAAGCTGCCGGAGATGGCCAGGATGTTCATGCCGCGTCGTTCGACAGCGCGCGTTGGATCGGCATACTCAGCGACATGGGCCTGCCGCGGCCTATTGCAACACGCGCTCGTGCAATTCGGCCGGCGCGTCCGTGTACAGCTTGACCACCGTCGAGGTGCGGGTGCCGTAGCCCGGCGTTTCGATGCAGACGGCCGACAGCACGCGTTCGAGGTCGATCGCGATGCCGGTGTCGGGCAGGCGCACGTCGGGCGCGCGGGTGGTGTCGGCGAGCATCTCGAAATAGGCGTCCTCGGGCGCGCCCTGGCACAGCAGGCTGGCAAATTGCGCCTTAGTGCGCAGCACTTTCGGCCATGGCGAATCGAGCAGGCCGTTGGAGATGCCGTAAATGCCGGGCGCGAGCGGCTTGCCGTTGCGTTCGTCGCCGTCGCCGCGGTTCGAGTACCAGTACAGGCTGTCGCGGTCGCCCAGCACCAGGTTGAAGCCGTTGTAGGCGCCGGCGCCGGCGGCGATGCTGGCGATGTAGTCCGCTGCGGACAGCCCGCCGGCCAGGTAATCGGCCACCAGCGCGCCGCGCGTGGGGGCGTCGCCGCGGCGCTCCTGCGGGCCGCGGATGTTGGTCAGCGCGGCGAACTTCGGCGCGACGTGACTGTCGTGCGTTATGCCCATCCAGCTGCCGCCGCCTTGCAGGTCGCGTCCCGCGTACACTTGCGGGTGCTCGGGCCAGTTGCCGGCCGGCGTGGCCGGGCGGTCGTAGAATTCATCGCGATTGGCGGCGGCGATCAGCGGCGCGCCAGGCACCACCTGCCAGGCAAATACAATCAGGCACATGTCGGTAGATCCGTAAAAATTTCGGTGTGGCGCGCGCCGGCGGTCAGTTCCGCCAGCGCCGCGTGGTGCACGGCGGCGGCCAGCGCGGCGTCGAAGCCGCCAGGGGTGGCGGGATAGATTTCCATCCAGGTCTGCAGGCCGTCGGTGGCGTGCGGGCGCCGCTTGAGCTGGCCGGCGCCGAGCCGTGCCTGCATCGCGCGCACGCGCGCCGCCAGCGCGGCGGCGTCCTGCTCGCGCACCTGGTAATAGATGTACAGGTCGTGCATGCCGGCTCAGAGCTCGAGCGGATCGAGCGGGTAGGGCATCGGCAGGAACGCCAGCGGCGCGCCGTCGGCCGCGCCGAGGCGGATATCGCCCGCCTCGAGCGCGGCGAGCTTCAGCTCCACCAGCGCATCGACGCCGCCATCGCCGTTCGGGGCGGCGTTGACGACCATGCCGCACGGCTGGCCGGGATCGGCGGCGGCGTACACCTCATCGCCAGCCTGGGCGGCGGCGCCGGCGATGGTCGCCAGCGCGGCACGCCGCTTGAGCTTGCCCAGGTACTGGCTGCGGGCGACGATTTCCTGGCCCGGATAGCAGCCCTTCTTGAAATTGACGGCGCCCAGCAGTTCGAAATTGATCATCTGCGGAACGAACTGCTCCTGCGTCCTGGCGGTGATCTGCGGCACGCCGGCGTGGATGGCGGCCAGTTCCCAGGCCTGGTTGCCGCCCAGCGCAAGCGTGGCGCGCAGCGCCGGCAGCACGGCGGCGGCAGTCGCCGGCGTCGTCAGCCACTGGTAGCGGGGCGCGCCGAACGCGTCGGCGACGCGGATCAGCGTTCCCAGTTCGCTGTCGAGCTTGCTGTAAGGCGCCGCCGGCACGTTGGTGAAATGGGCGCGCAGGGCGGCGTCGGCCGCGGCGCCGCCGATGCCCAGCAGCACCTGGCCGCCGGCGTCCGCCAGTGTTGCCTTGGCGCGCATGACGAACATCGACAGCCGCTTTTGCAGCGCCGGCTGCAGTGCGCGCGGCAGCTGCAGGAAGATCGATTCGGCATCGCGCCACATCAGAAAGCTCGCCTGCAGCCGGCCCTTGGGGGTGCAGTAGCCGGCCAGCCGCGCCTGGTCGCCGGGGAGGTGTTCGACATCGTTGGTGAGCTGGTTGTGGAGGAAACTGGCGGCGTCGGCGCCGCTGACGGCGATCAGGCCGAGGTCGTTGACGACGGCGACAAAGCCGGCCGCCAGCTGCCCCACGTTCAATGCGGAGCCGAAATCGGCCGCTTGCGAGGTATCATCCGGGCTGTGGCGCGCGCCGAGGGACGCGAGATAGTCATTCCAGTTATCCATAAATTCCCAAATACTTTCTGCCTGAAGCATTATCATTACGGGTTCATTATAGAGATGTCGAGAAATTCCCGCCGGACTCCCCGCAAAACCAAAAGATCGAGAATGAGCTTCATACAAAAACTATTTATTACCGGCGTCATCGGCGCGGTCGCGGCGGTGGCAGGGTTTGCGTACTGGTCGAAGCAGCCGATCACCGACAGGGAACCGGCGATCGCGTTCACGGTGTTGCCCGGCAGCGGGGTCGGGCTGGCGTCGCAGCAGATCGCCGCGGCGGGCGTGCCGATCAATCCCATGCTGTTTTCGCTGCTTGCGCGGGTGACCCAGAAAGCGTCGCGTATCAAGGCCGGCAGCTATGAATTGAAACCGGGCACCAGCCCGCGCCGCCTGATCGACCAGCTGGTGCGCGGCGAATTCGCGCAGGAATCGCTGACCATCATCGAAGGATGGACTTTCAAGCAGATGCGCCAGGCGATCGCCGGCAGCACCGGGCTCAAGCACGAAACGGCCGACCTGTCGGACCAGGCACTGATGGCGAAGATTTCGCCCGACTACAAGCTGCCCGAGGGCCTGTTCTTCCCCGACACCTACCTGTTCGCCAAGGGCTCGCCCGACATGCACATCTACAAGCAGGCGCATGCGATGCTGATGACCCACCTGAACGCGGCGTGGGCCAAGCGCGATCCGAGCCTGCCGTACGCGACGCCCTACCAGGCGCTGGTGATGGCCTCGATCGTCGAGAAGGAAACCGGGCAGAAGTCCGAGCGTTCGATGATCGCCGGCGTGTTCGTCAACCGGCTCAAGCTGGGCATGCTGCTGCAGACCGATCCGACCGTCATCTACGGCATGGGCGAGAAGTACGAAGGCAAGATTCGCAAGCGCGATCTCGAGACGGACACGCCGTACAATACCTATACGCGGGCCGGCCTGCCGCCGACGCCGATCGCCTTGCCGGGCGTGCAGTCGCTCGACGCCGCGCTCGGCCCGGCCAAGACCGACGCGCTGTATTTCGTCTCGCGCGGCGACGGCACCAGCAAGTTTTCCGGCAACCTGACCGACCACAATCGGGCAGTGAACCAATTTCAACGATAAGCGCAGCATTGTTCATGACTCAAGCAAGCACCACGGCATCCGGCAAGTTCATCAGTTTTGAAGGCATCGACGGCGCCGGCAAATCGACCCACATCGGCTTCGTCGCCGATTTCCTGCGGGCCCGCGGCAAGTCGGTAGTGTCCTCGCGCGAGCCGGGCGGCACCGCCGTCGGCGAAAAGCTGCGCGCACTGCTGTTGCACGAAACCATGCACCTCGAGACCGAAACGCTGCTGATGTTCGCCAGCCGGCGCGAGCACATGGCGCAGGTGATCGAGCCGGCGCTGGCGCGCGGCGACTGGGTCATCTCCGACCGCTTCACCGACGCCAGCTTCGCCTACCAGGGCGGCGGGCGCGGACTCGACCGGGCCAAGATGGAGGCGCTCGAGCAGTGGGTGCATCCGCAGCTGCAGCCGGCGCTGACCTTGCTGTTCGACGTACCGCTCGACGTCGCCCGCGCGCGGCTCGACGCCACCCGCACGCTCGACAAGTTCGAGCAGGAAAAACAGGACTTCTTCGCCGCCTGCCGCAACGAATACTTGCGGCGCGCCGCCCAGTTTCCCGAGCGCATAGTCGTGGTCGATTCGACCCGCAGCATCGCCGAGACGCGCGCCACCTTGGGCGCGATACTTGAGAAGTTACTTTAACTAAGATACCTTAAGGGAATGGCTTCACTGCGGCTGCCCCGAAGTACGAAAGGCGCGCGTGAGAATTCACTTTAACGCACCCATGACAAGCTCGCAGATCACCTCAGCTATCGCCCATACTTAATTGATTACATTGATGAATAACGCGATTTACCCCTGGCAGGACGAGTCTTGGCGGCAGTTGCAGGACATGCGCCGGCGATTGCCGCACGCGATCCTGTTCCATGGCGAAGCCGGCACCGGCAAGGCCGATTTCATCGAGGCGTTCGCCCAGTCGCTGTTGTGCGAGGACGTCAAGGCGGACGGCTTCGCCTGCGGCGCCTGCGTCTCGTGCGGCTGGTTTTCGCAGCACAACCACCCGGACTATCGCCGCGTGCGCCCGGAAGCGCTGGAAGACGAGCCGGCCGACGCCGAGGAGGGCGGCGATGGCGACGGCGGCAAGAAAACCAAGTCGACCAAGGCGCCGTCGAAGGAAATCAAGATCGAGCAGATCCGCCAACTGGCCGACTTCATGAACATCTCGACCCACCGCCAGGGCTTGCGGGTGGTGGTGCTGTACCCGGCCGAGGCGCTCAACATGCCGGCGTCGAACGCGCTGCTGAAAACGCTGGAAGAGCCGCCGCCGGGCACCGTCTTCCTGCTCGCGTCGAACAGCCTGGACCGCCTGCTGCCGACCATCCTGTCGCGCTGCCGCAAGTTCGCGCTGCCGCTGCCCGAGCACGCCGCGGCGCTGGCCTGGCTCAAGGAACAGGGCCTGGCCGACGCCGACAGCTGGCTGCGCGAGCAGGGCGGGGCGCCGCTGGCCGCGCTGGCGCAATCGGCCTCGGGCAACCGCGAGGACATGGACACGTTGCTGCAACTGCTGGCCCGCCCCAGCGTCGAGGGCGCGCTGAAAGCTGCCGACAAACTGCAAAAAACACCGCTCGCCGCGCTCGTTTCTTGGCAGCAACGCTGGCTCTACGACCTGTTTGCGGTCAAACTGTCCGGCAGCATCCGCTATTTCCCGCGCTATCAGAAGGAACTTGCGGCCTTGTCCGCCACAGTGCACACTGGTAAGTTGTTGCAGGCAATCAAGAGTGCAAACGACCGGCGCGCGATCGCCGACCATCCGCTGTCGGCGAAATTATTTGTCGAAGCGATGCTGCTTGATTACACTGCTTGCTGCAGTCCCGGCGCCCCTTAAGCGGTCCCCCATGAAAGGTTTCGAATGACTGGCAACCCTACTGAACCGAGCGCCCCGGCGATTGCGCGGCCTTCGGTGCTGTCGCTTGCCATCAAGGAAAAAGCGGCGCTGTACGCGGCCTACATGCCGTTTCTCAAGAATGGCGGCATGTTCGTGCCCACCGCCAAACCGTACAAGATCGGCGACGAGATCTACCTGATCCTGGCATTGATGGACGACACGAACAAATACCCGATCGCCGGCAAGGTGGCCTGGATCACGCCGCCGGCCGCGCACAACAACAAGGCGCAAGGCATCGGCGTGCATTTCCCGGACGACGAAACCGGCCAGCGCGCCAAGCTGCGCATCGAGGAAATCCTCGGCGCGGCGCTGCGTTCGTCGCGCGCCACCCATACGCTGTAGTTCATCCGCGCGGCCTGTCCAAGCGGGCCTGGCCAAGCGCGACGCGCGCCATCCGGCTACAATCGCGGCATGTATATCGATTCCCACTGCCACATCAATTTCCCCGAGCTGGCCGCTCGCATGCCCGAACTGCTGGCCAAGATGGCAGAGAACAAGGTCACCCACGCGCTGTGCGTGTCGGTCGACCTGCCGGACTTTCCGCAAGTGCTGGCCCTGGCCGAACAATATCCGCACATCTACGCGTCAGTCGGCGTGCATCCCGACTATGCGGACACGCCGGAGCCGACCGTCGAGCAGCTGGTGGCGTTGTCGGATCATCCGAAGATCGTCGCCATCGGCGAGACCGGGCTCGACTATTTTCGCCTGACGGGCGACCTCGAGTGGCAGCGCGAACGCTTCCGCACGCACATCAGAGCATCAAGAATCACGCGCAAGCCATTGATTATTCACACAAGGGCGGCCAGCGCCGATACCATTCGCATCATGCAGGAGGAGGGCGCCGGCACCGATCAGGGCGGCGTCGCCGGCGTCATGCATTGCTTCACCGAATCGCTCGACGTGGCCGAGGCGGCAATGGCGATGGGGTTCTACATCTCGTTTTCGGGCATCGTCACCTTCAAGAGCGCCAAGGACTTGCAGGCGGTGGCCCGCGCGGTGCCGCTCGAACGCACCCTGATCGAGACCGATTCGCCCTACCTGGCGCCGGTGCCGTACCGCGGCCGGATGAACGAGCCCGGCTTCGTGCGCCATGTGGCCGAATACATCGCCACCTTGAAAGACGTTCCGCTAAGCCAGGTTGCGCAGCAGACGTCGGATAATTTCTTCAACCTTTTCAACTTGGTACGGGGATAAGCTCATGTCGATTCTGACCAGGCTGGCGGGCCTCGCGGCGGCCGCCTGCATCGCCACGGCCGCCGGCGCGGCCACCACCGACCAGCTCACCAGTTTCTTCCGCTCGGTGCAGATGGACGACGCCGGCACCGTCAAGACGATGTTGGCGGCCGGCGCGGTCAGCCCCAACGCGATCGACCCGATCAGCGGCGAGTCCGGGCTGCTCCTGGCGCTGCGCGAAGGCGCGAATCGGGTGATCGAGATATTGCTGGCGCAGCCGGGCCTGCAGCTCGAACTGAAGGCGCCCAACGGCAACACCGCGCTGATGATGGCCGCCTTCAAGCACAACCCGGCGGCCGTGCGCAGCTTGCTGGCCAAGGGCGCGATCGTCAACCGGCCGGGCTGGACCGCGCTGCATTTCGCCGCCGCCAGCGGCGACGACGACATCACGGCGATTCTGCTCGCGCACGCCGCCATTATCGACGCAGAAGCGCCGGCCAAGTTCACCCCGCTGATGATCGCCGCGCGCGAAGGACACGAATCGACGGTCGGCGTGCTGCTGGCCGCGGGCGCCGATGCCAGTCTGAAGAACAGCGAAGCGCTGACGGCGGCGCAGATAGCCGAGCGCGCCGACAAGCCGCGCATCGCCGCCGCCATCGCCGCCCACCTCGCCGCCCGCAAGTAACGGCGCGCCGCTAGCGCCGAGCCCGTGTACGAATGCCGGCACTGACCCCGGGGGTCAGTGCCGGCATTCGTACACGGGCCCATCCTTTGGTACGCCGAACTGGCACGGAAAAGCGACTGAACTCGTCGCATCGACGCCGCGTGTTTCTTACGATAATGGTTTCATCGTACTGATACCACGCAGGCCGCTGGCCTCGACTACAAAGGATAAACATGTTGACTGAACGGGAAATCGAGAGCTGCTACCTGGGGCAATTTATCCCCGTCCATTATCACCACAATATGCTGATGGACCAGAACCGCATGCACGGTTTCAAAATGGCCATCAATTACGCGGTCAGGCCGGGAGCCAAAGTGCTCGAGCTGGGCGGCGGTACCGGCGTGTTGTCGTGGTTCGCCGCGGCCAAGGCTGACAAGGTATATTGCGTCGAGTTCAATCCGGACATGGTCAAGGAAGCGCGCAAGATGTTGTCGATGAATCCGAACGGCCACAAGGTCGAGGTGGTCCACGCCGACGCGTTCGAGTACCTGCCGCCCGAGCCGGTCGACGTGGTGATCTGCGAAATGATCCACGTCGCCATGCTGCGCGAAAAGCAGGTGGAGGTGATGGAGTCGTTCAAGCGGCGCTACCTGGCACGTTTCGGCGGCCCGTTGCCGCTGTTTTTGCCCGAAGCGGTCATCATGGCGGTCCAGCCGCTGCAGCAGGAATACGACTTCGAAGGTTTCTACGCGCCCATTGTGCAGTTCCAGGAGACTACCGCGGTGGCACCCGGCACCATTGAATTCGCCGCGCCGGCAGTCTACAGCGTGCTCGATTTCAGCCAGCCGACCGATACGCAGATCGCCTGGGAAGGCCAGTTTCTGATCGAAAAGGCTGGCACCCTGAACGCGATGCGTTTCATCACCAAGAACATTCTGGCGGTCATCAACGAGGAGTCGAGCACCATCGACTGGCTCAATCAGTACATGACGTTGCCGCTGGCGGACCCGGTGGCGGTGCGACCGGGCGACCTGCTGCAGGTCAGGTTCCAGTACCGCGCGGGCGGATCGATCCCGTCGTTGCAGGCCGCCATCCGCGCCGATGTCGTCCCGGCGGCAATGCCGCAAACGGCCCCTCGTAACGTCGAGTTCGCCTGAATCGACGCCTGATCACGGTCCGGCCGCCCTGGCCGGACCGTTTTTCCCGCCGCCCGCCGCCGCCAGGCCTTAAAATGTGGGTCTTCGATCCCACATTTTTGATATTCCCATGGAAAACCTCGACCAGCGTTACCTCGTCCAGCAGAACAAACTCAGCGACGGCGAGAGCAAGCCGCCCGTCTTCGCCAAGGTCATGCGCAGTAAGGAAGGCAAGTTCGAGGGCGTCTCCTTCATCAAGAACAAGGACAAGGCGAGCGTCATGACGGTGAGCCAGGCGCAGGAAGTGATCGACTGGGCATCCGGCAAGAAAACCAATGCGCACGAGTACGCCACCAAGATCATCTGCGTCGGCCAGTAGCCGCGCCGCCGATCCCCGCCCATCCCCGCAAAAGCGGCATTGATCCTCGCCCTGCGCCGTTCATCGCATGGCCTTTGCACATGTCGCGCCGCAGTCGTACAGTCATCCCACGTGAACCGACTTACCGATTGGAGCGAACCATGTTGAGTTTCCTGCTGTGGCTGGTGGTACTGTTTCTTTGCTGGCCGCTCGCGCTCCTGGCGCTGCTGCTGTATCCGCTGATCTGGCTGCTGCTGTTGCCGTTCCGGCTGATTGGCGTGGGGGTGGAAGCGGTATTCGAACTGTTGCGCGCGATCGTCATGCTGCCCGCGCGCATCCTGCGCGGCAGCCCTGGCCGTTAGACCCGCTTATGTGCTGCACTTAACAGACGGCGCCGGCGCGCTGCCCTAAGGTGAGAGACGGACCCTGTTTTCACCCTGAAAACATCGGTCCGTGTTCATAGATTGGATAAATCATGCGCCTGGATATTTACCGCAGAGCCGAAAATGACGGCAAGTTCTCTTACCTAGCCGTCCCGGAAACCCGCAACATTCCCGAAGAAGCCACCAACACCGACTGGCAGGTGGAGGCGAGGGCGGTCGAGGTTGAAGACGGCGCCGAACAGCTTGAAGATTATTCGATTAATCATGTGTCGGAGCAGATCGCCGAAAAAGGCTACGCCGTTACCGCGCTGCACTGAAGCGCGCAACCCGCCTGGTTCAGCACATCCAGCCAATCGCCGCTCGGCGCCGTCCGGGCGCGCTGGTTGGCGCGATATTGTTTGCCTGATCGGGTAAGCTTGCTTTCCTGCTGCCGGCGCGCACTGTGCGACGAAGTGTCTGCCGGCGTGGTCCGGAACAATCTACCGATCGTATCCATGAATCAACAACTCATCCAGGCGGCGCGGGTGGCGCTCATCGCGCTCGCCACCGTTGCGTCCGTGACCGATGTACGTGCGACAGCGGCGAGCCCGGGTGAGGGCGAGGGCGATAAGCCATCCTTGTCAGTCAGCGTCATGCAGTTCATGACGCCGGCCCAGCGCGCGGACGCGACGAGCGGTGCGCCCACATTCGATGCCACGTCGGTGATCCAGCAAGCACTGGAGTCGTCGCTGAACGTGGATTTCGGTGGGCCGAGATTTACGTACAGGGTGAGCGGAACGATGACGCTGCGCGACGGGCAAACGGTGAACACGCGGGGCGCATCGATTCGACAATACAAGGCGCAAACGCCGATCTTCAACTGTAGCAAGCGGAAGAACATTACCATTGAGGATAGTGTACTGATCGGGATGGGCACGGATTTTGTCAATACACCATCATCGATTGCGGTCGGTATCCAGTGCAATGGTGCCAGCGGTGTCGTGGTCCGCGGCAATCGCTTTGAAAACTTCGCCTATGCACCTTTCTGGAGCATGGACATCGATGATTTCAAATACATCGGCAACACGGTCAAGGGACCGGGGAGCACGGTGCTCAAGCCTGGCGTGTCGCGCAACAATACCGGCGTCACTGTCGGCGGCAAGAACATCCTGATAGCCAATAATGTGATCAGCGAAACTGGGCAAGGCCTGATTGTCGCTGAAACCAGCCAACATATCGTGGTCACCGGCAACGTAATACACGACATTATTTCAGAACACGGAATGTATTTTGACGCGGGGCTGCGCAATCTGACGGTGACCGGCAACACGATTGTGGAGGTATATCACACGGGACTGAAAGTGCAGCATTATGACGCCGTCGGTATCGAGCCGAACACCATCCTTATCGCCGGCAATTCGATTGAGGGGACCAAGGTTGGCGACTGTATCCTGATGATCAATTCGGTGCCGCAGTATCGGGCAATTCCTTGTACGGCATTGGCCGTGCCGGCATTTACCTGTCGCAGAGCGAAGATATCTCCGTCAGCAGCAACCTGATCCGTGGGGTGCAGGAAAACGGGATTTTTGACGATGGCTCAAGCCGCAATGTCGCAATGACGACCAACATGATTTTCGATGCCGGCCGCGCCGGCGTCGACACCAACGGCCGCAGCGCGGGGATCTTCATCGGCGGCGGGGTTGAGCGTTTCATCAACGGCAATACGGTCAAGGGAGATCCCAGCAAGATGCAATACGGTTTGTATATTGCCGGCGGCGATCAGTCCACCATGACCGTCAGAAGTAACTATTTCGGCGGCGCAAAGGAATATGGCGCCCGGTTCAAATCGCCGCCCGAGCCTTTGCAGTATTTCGGTGAAAACAAGCTGGAAGGCGCGCGAGGCAATGACCGGGGCGTTTCGGTGCCGGAAACGTTGCAACGTGGTACGCAAGAGCATATTTACTTTGGTACGGCCGTGCCGACCAGCGGTGCGTGGCCGCTGGGTGCGGTGGTCTGGAACCGCCATCCGGCCGCCGGCGGATATATGGGGTGGGTCAATACTGCCGCGGGTTCGCCAGGAACCTGGAAAACTTTCGCGCCAGTGTCGCCATGAGCACGAGCCAAGCGTGCA
>JARXKM010000466.1 GCA_030272785.1 Pseudomonadota bacterium | reverse complement strand
CGTCACTGCGGCACGATGGCGGTCACTTCGATCTCGACGCGGGCGCGGTCCTCGATCAGCGCGGCCACCTGCACGGCGCTCATGGCCGGATAGTGGCTGCCGATCAGCGCGCGGTAGGCGGCGCCAACCTCGCGCGCGGCGGCCAGGTATTCGCCCTTGTCGAGCACATACCAGGTCATGCGCACGATGTGCTCGGGCCGCGCGCCCGCTTCGGCCAGCACCGCCACCACGTTCGCCAGCGCCTGGCGCACCTGGCCAGCGAAGTCGTCGGTGTGGAACACGCCCTGCTCGTCCCAGCCGATCATGCCGCTCACGCACACCGTGCGACCGCTGGCGGCGACGCCGTTCGAATAGCCCTTGGCGCGCGGCCAGCCGGCCGGATGCAGAAATTCCATGCTTGTATGTCCTCGATAAGTGGTCGGTCAGCCCAGCGGCTTGATGCCGATGTCCGCCAGCAGCTCGCGCGCGATGATCAGCTGCTGCACTTCGGTGGCGCCTTCGTAGATGCGCAGCGCGCGGATCTCGCGGTACAGCCGTTCGACCGGCTGGCCGCTGACCACCCCGAGCCCGCCGAACATCTGCAGCGCCGCGTCGATCACCTGCTGCGCCGTCTCGGTGGCGGTCAGCTTGGCCATCGCCGCCTCGCGCGTGACGCGCTCGCCCTGGTCGCGCTGCCAGGCGGCGCGGTAGGTCAGCAGCGCGGCGGCGTCGATGCCGGTCGCCATCTGCGCCAGCTTGGCCTGGGTCAGCTGGAAGTCGGCCAGCGTCTTGCCGAACATCTTGCGCGCCGCCGCCCGCGCCAGCGCCTCGTCGAGCGCGCGGCGGGCGAAGCCGAGCGCCGCCGCCGCCACCGAGGTGCGGAACACGTCGAGCGTGGCCATCGCCACCTTGAAACCCTGGCCAGGCGCGCCGATCCGCTGCGCCAGCGGCACCCGGCAGTTGGCCAGGCGCAGCCGCGCCAGCGGGTGCGGCGCGATGGTGGCGATCCGTTCGGCGATCTCGCAGCCGGCCAGGCCGGCGTCGACGATGAAGGCCGAAATGCCGCGCGCGCCGGGCTGCTCGCCGGTGCGGGCAAACAGCACGTAGAAATCGGCGATGCCGCCGTTCGAGATCCAGGTCTTTTCGCCATCGAGCACATAGGCGTCGCCGTCGAGCCGGGCGCTGCACTGCAGCGCCGCCACGTCGGAACCGGCATCCGGTTCGGACAGCGCGAACGCGGCGATCGCCTCGCCGCGCGCCACCTTCGGCAGGTAGCGCGCGCGCTGCGCGGCGCTGCCGAACAGCGAGATGGCGCCGCTGCCCAGGCCTTGCATCGCGAACGCGAAGTCGGCCAGGCCGGCATGGCGCGCCAGCGTTTCGCGAATCAGGCAGATGGCGCGCGTGTCGATCGCCACGCCTTCGCCGCCGACCGCGTGGTGCAGCCAGCCGGCCTCGCCGAGCTGGCGCACCAGCGCGCGGCAGGTGGCGTCGACGTCATCGCCGTGCTCCTGCGCGATGTTGTCGGTGGCCCAGGCGTCCAGCGCCAACGCCAGCGCGCGGTGGCGCGGCTCGAAGAAAGGCCACTTCAGGTAGTTGGTGTCGGCCATCTCAGTCGCCCTCGAACCGCGGTGATTGTTTGGCAGCGAAGGCATGATAGGCACGGTGAAAGTCGTTGGTCGCCATGCAGATCGCTTGCGCCTGCGCTTCCGCCTCGATCGCCTCGTCGACACCCATGTTCCACTCCTGCTGCAGCATTTTCTTGGTCATCGCGTGGGCGAACGTCGGACCGCCGGCCAGCGCGGCGGCGAACGCCTGCGCCTCGGCCAGCACCGTATCCGGCGCGCACAGGCGGTTGAAGTAGCCCCAGCGCTCGGCCTCCTCGCCGCCCAGGCTGCGCCCGCTGTAGAGCAGGTCGGCGGCGCGGCCCTGGCCGATCACGCGCGGCAGCAAGGCGCAGGCGCCCATGTCGCAGCCGGCCAGGCCGACGCGGGTGAACAGGAAGGCGGTCTTGCTGCGCGCGGTGCCGTAGCGCAGGTCGGACGCCAGCGCCAGCATCGCGCCGGCGCCGGCGCAGACGCCGTCGATGGCGGCGACGATCGGCTGCGGGCAGGCGCGCATCGCCTTGACCAGGTCGCCGGTCAGGCGGGTGAACGCCAGCAGGCCGGGCATGTCGAGTTTGGTGAGCGGGCCGATGATCTCGTGGACGTCGCCGCCGGAACAGAAGTTCTCGCCGGCGCCGGTGATCACCACCGCCTTGACGTCGTCGGCGTCGGCCAGGCCGCGAAACAGATTGCGCAGCTCGGTGTACGACTCGAACGTCAGCGGGTTCTTGCGCTCGGGACGATCGAGTTCGATCGTCGCCACCCCGTCCGCCACGGCGAAGCGAAAGTGCGCCGCCGGATACGCCGCCATCGTGGTGCGATGTCCCGGCAACTGATGTGCCTGACCTGTCAAATACCGCATTGTTCGATCCTCCTGGATTGTTAGCCTTCGAGCAGCCTGGCGGCGATTTGCTGCGGCGTCAGGCCGCTGCTGGCGGCGGCCACCTGGCGCTCGCGTTCGAGGTTGCGCTCGAGCTGCAGCTTGGCGGCGTGATACTGCTTCGGCCATGCCAGGCCGGTGTAGCCGATCTTCGCCGTTTCGGTCAGCGTCCAGGCCGGATTGGCCAGGTGCGGACGCGCCACCGCGCACAGGTCGGCGCGCCCGGACGCGATGATGCTGTTGGCGTGGTCGGCCTCGTAGATGGCGCCCACCGCAATGGTCGCGATACCGGCCTCGTTGCGGATGCGGTCGGAAAACGGCGCCTGGAACATGCGCCCGTAGACCGGCTTTTCGAGTTTGCTGACCTGGCCCGACGAACAGTCGATCAGGTCGGCGCCGGCCGCCTTGAACAGCCGCGCCACCTGCACCGCATCGTCCGGCGTGATGCCGCCTTCGACCCAGTCGTGGGCCGACAGGCGCACGCTGATCGGCCGCTCGTGCGGCCATACCGCGCGGATCGCGGCGAACACCTCGAGCGGATAGCGGCAGCGGTTCGCAAGCGAACCCCCGTAGTCGTCGCGGCGCTGGTTGGTCAGCGGCGAGAT
>JARXKM010000465.1 GCA_030272785.1 Pseudomonadota bacterium | reverse complement strand
TCAGACCTGACCCCGCGAAAATGTCCGATTGTCAGACCTGACCCCAGCGTGCAAAATGAAGCCCCTTGAATGGAGGCCATATGTCGATCGCCAATACCCCTGCCGCGCCGTATTTCGCCGTGATCTTTACCTCGCTCCGCACCGCGAATGACCTCGGCTACGGCAGCATGAGCGATGCCATGGCGCAGAGCGCAGCGCGGCAGCCGGGTTTCCTCGGCGTCGAGTCGGCACGCGAGGAACTCGGCATCACGGTGTCGTACTGGGCCAGCCTGGAGGCGATCTCGGCGTGGAAACGCGATGCCGCTCACCTCATGGCGCAGAAAATGGGCCGGGAAAATTGGTACGCCGCCTACAAGACGCGCATCTGCCGCGTCGAACGCGATTACGAATTCAGCTTGCCCTGACCGGCGGAGAGTCTTTCGATCCTGCCCGCGCATCCTCTGAGCCGCCATGCTCGCGTTTGCGCACCTGAACTTTTCTGCTGCTTCACGGTCTAATGAGAGTGTAGATCCGAGGAGGCTGCCATGTTCAAGGGACTCGATGTGTGGGCCGGTACAGGCGCAGTTGACTGGGTCGGGCTGAAGCAGGCCGGCCACGTTTTCGCGTTCGTGCGCGCGGCGTACGGCGATGAGGCCGACCGCAGCGCCGCAGTGTACCTGGACGGCGCCGGCGCCGCCGGCTTGAAACGCGGTGTCTGCCATTTTCTGCGCACCAGCAAGAGCTATCCAGCGCAAATCGATCTGATGCTGCAGTTGATCGACACGCTCGGCATCGGCGCCGGCGACCTGCCGCCCGCCGTCCGCGTCGGCGATCATCCCCATGTCGACGGGCCCTGGAAAGCGGCCGACTCCGACCGTTTCATCACCGCCGTCGACCGTTGGGTAACCGCGGTGCGCGAGCGTACCGGCGCCTGGCCGCTGATCCATACGCAGGCGGCCTTCTGGGCCCGGCTGGGCAACCCGGCCGGATTCGCCGATTGTCCGTTGTGGCTCGCCGGAGAACGGCCGGCGTCGCCGCGCCTGCCGGCCGGCTGGACCCAGTTCACCTTCTGGCAGTACGCCGACCAAGCCCGCGTGAACGGTGTGCTGGCGCCGGTCGGCGTCGACTATTTTGTCGGCGACAGCGAACGGCAGCTCGCCACCCTGCTGCTGCGCTGACGCGTGCGCGTCACTCAGTTGGCCAGGTTCCTGGCGACGATGGCGTCAGTCGCCGCACGCGCCTGTTCGAGCGGCTGGTTCAGTGCGGTGGTGGCGTAGCGCTGCGGCGCCGGCGGGGCCACCGCGCCGAGCGCGCCGCCGCCTTTTTGCGTGATGTCGATCGAGGCGGTGGCCGACAGGCCGACCCGCAGCGGATGGGCCGCCAGTTCCCGCGGGTCGAGCGCGATGCGCACCGGCACCCGTTGCACGACCTTGATCCAGTTGCCGCTGGCGTTTTGCGCCGGCAGCAGCGAGAACGCGCTGCCGGTGCCGGCGGACAGGCCGAGTACTTTGCCGTGGAAGCGCACTTTGCTGCCGTACATGTCCGCTTCCACCGTGGCCGGCTGACCGACCCGGATGTCGCGCAGTTCCGATTCCTTGAAGTTCGCCTCGACCCATAACTGGTCAAGCGGGACGATGGTCAGCAGGGGGGGGCCCGGCGTGATGCGGCTGCCCACTTGCACGCTGCGCTTGGCGACGTAGCCGCTGACCGGCGCGACAATCGCGTTGCGGCGGCTGGCCAGCCATGCGGCGACGTAATCGGCGCGCGCCGCCAGCACCAGCGGGTGCTGGGCCAGCGACACGCCGCTCACCCCGGCGCGCGCGGCGCCGGCCTGCTTGTTAGCCACCTCGAGCATGGCGCGCGCAGTGTCGAGCGCGCGCCGCGCATGGGCGACGTCTTCGCCGGACACGGTATGGTCGGCCGCCAGCGGCAGGCGCCGCGCCAGGTCGTCCTGCGCCGCCGTCAGTTCTACCTTGCGCTGGGCGATCACGGCGTCGAACTGGTCGACGTTGGAGTAGCGCTCGCGCTGCTGGCGCACCACGGTCGCCAGGCGCGCTTCGGCCTGGTTCAGCGCGACGGCGGCGTCGGCCGGGTCGAGCTTGATGATCTCGGCGCCGGCCTGCACCATCTGCGTTTCGTCGGCGGCGATCTCGATCACGCTGCCGGCCACCTGCGACGATACCGTCACCAGGTTGCCGCCGACGTAGGCATTGTCGGTGTCGGCGCGGCCGGACAGGACCAGCGCGTAGTAGGCGGCGTAGGTGGCGCCGGCCAGCAGGAAGGCGGCGGTAATTGCCAGCAGCACGAAGCGGCGCTTGTTGGGGTTCGGTGTGGTGTCGGCGGTCATTGGGGAGGGCTCAGTGTGGTTGGGTCGGTGTGGCGGCGGCCGCCGTCTGCGGCGCGGCGGCGCGGTAGCCGCCGCCGAGCGCCTTGATCAGCGCCAGTTCGGTTTGCAGACCGCTGTCGCGCAGCTGCAGGCGCAGCTCTTCCTGGTGTAGCATGGCTTGGCGCGCCTGCAGCAGCGCGGCGCGGTCGCCCAGGCCCTGCTGCATGCGCCGGGTGGCGCTGGCGACCAGCGCGGCGTTGGCCTGCTGGGTGGCGGCGTGCGCCGCCGCCTGCCGCTCGATGCCCTGCAGGGTGACGCCTTCCGCGGCGACTTCGGCCACCGCGCGCCGCACCGACTGGTTGTAGTCGGCGATCATGTCGTCGCGCTGGGCGCGCGCGGTGCCCAGTTGCGCGTCGAGCCGGCTGCTGTCGAACAGCGGCAGCTGGACCGACGAGCCGATCAGCATCGTCAGGCTGTCGGCGCGCAGCAGCCGGGCGATCGACACCGCGTCGAGGCCGAACGAGCCGACCAGGTTGATGTCGGGGTAGTAGGCGGCCTGGCTGGCGGCGATGCGCCCGAGCGTGGCCTCGACGCGCCAGCGCGCCGCCTGCAGGTCGGGCCGGCGCGCCAGCAGTTCGAGCCCGAGCTGCGCCGGCAGGCCGACCGCGCCCGCGCCAACCGGCCGGTGCGCAATCTGTCCCAGGTCGGCCGCGCCGGCGCCGACCAGCGCGCGCAGCGCCTCGCGTTCGCGCCCGGCCTGGG
>JARXKM010000088.1:1743-16666 GCA_030272785.1 Pseudomonadota bacterium | reverse complement strand
TGCAGCAGGCCATCGATGCCGCCCAGATCGACGAAGGCGCCGTAGTCGGTGATGTTCTTGACGATACCGGTAACGACGGTGCCTTCCTTCAGCGTTTCCATCAGTTTCTGGCGCTCTTCGCCCATCGAAGCTTCGATGACGGCGCGGCGGGACAGAACCACGTTGTTACGCTTGCGGTCGAGCTTGATGACCTTGAATTCCAGGGTCTTGCCTTCGAACGGGGTGGTGTCCTTGACCGGACGGGTGTCGACCAGCGAACCGGGCAGGAACGCGCGGATGCCGTTGGTCAGAACGGTCAGGCCGCCCTTGACTTTGCCGTTGACGGTACCGACGACGATCTCGCCGGACTCCATGGCCTTTTCCAGTGCCAGCCACGAGGCCAGGCGCTTGGCCTTGTCGCGCGACAGGATGGTGTCGCCGAAACCGTTTTCCAGCGACTCAATCGCTACGGAAACGAAGTCGCCGACTTGAACTTCCAGTTCGCCCTGGTCGTTCTTGAATTCTTCGATAGGAATGAAAGCTTCGGACTTGAGGCCGGCGTTGACGATCACGAAATTGTGGTCGAGGCGCACGACTTCAGCGGAAATAACTTCGCCGGAGCGCATATCTTGCTTCGACAACGATTCCTCGAAGAGCGCTGCAAAACTTTCCATACCAGTTGCTTCAGTTGTTGCTGTAGACATAGTTTGTACACGAGTGATCCAGCAGAGTTCGCACGATGCGACTTAAACTGGGTTAGGTTGAACCACGCCTGAGAACGGCACCATTGCCGCGCCAGGCACCAAAACGTACTTCGTTACTTAGTTTTAACTTGGTTACTTAGTTTTAACTTAATTACTTAGTCAGCGCATACCATGCCAGCACTTCTTCGATGGCCTGGTCGGCCGTCATGTGAGAAGTATCGAGGATATGCGCCCCTGCTGCCGGCACCAGCGGTGCGATTGCCCGGTGAGTATCACGGTCGTCGCGCGCTTGGAGATCTGACAGGAGGTCTTCCATATTAGCAGAAATTCCCTTCTCAATCAATTGCTTATATCGGCGTTGCGCGCGCGCCTCGGTACTTGCGGTGAGGAACACTTTTAACTTGGCGTGCGGAAAAATCACGGTGCCCATGTCGCGGCCGTCGGCGACCAGGCCGGGCGCCTTGCGAAAGCTCAGTTGCAGCGCGAACAGGGCCTGGCGCACGGCCGGCAGGGCGGCGATTTTCGAGGCCAGGTTGCCGACCTCCTCGGCGCGGATGGCATGGCTGACGTTTTCGTGGGCCAGCAGGATCTCGGCGCCGGCGAACTGCACCGGCAAGTGTTCGGCCAGCTTGGCGAGCGCGTGTTCGTCGGCCAGGTCGGCGCCGCGGCGCAGGGCCGACAGCGCGGTCAGGCGGTACAGCGCGCCCGAATCGAGATAATGAAAGCCGAGCCGGTCGGCCACCTTGTGGGCAACGGTGCCCTTGCCGGAAGCGGTCGGACCGTCGATGGCGATGACGGGAATGGCGGATGTGGTCATGGAGCGGATCAAATGGGTGGGACGGCCTGACGAGCGTGCTCGGCGGGGATCAGCCCAGATGATGCCGGGAATTGCCGCCCACCGGGGGAGTTTTTTACAGCGCCGCCGAGGTGGCGGCGGCAACGCCGGCCGGCCGGCGATTACTTGCCAAGAACACAAGCTTCGCACACTTTTATATCCAGGCAGCAATATATCTCGGGCGGGCAGGCGAACTGCGCAATTCACGCCGTATAATTTATGCGTCAGCGAACGTTGCGTTCCCGGCCGGTGCCCCTGCCCCCCGCCGCAAGCAAGCCCGCAAGAAAGGCTTTATGGACCTGAACCTACCGCCACAGTTGCTCTACCAGCCGATCGCCGATTTGCAGCATGGCGGCGTGTGCGCGGTGGCGCTGGTGGGCTGCCGCGATGACGCCGGCGCGGCGGGCGGCGCGCCGCCCGACTTCGCCGTGTGGCGCCACGCCTGCGACGACCTGCGCCGTTGGCGCGAGGCCGGGCTGCCGGCACTGCGGCTGGCGCTCACGCTGTCGGCCGCGCAACTCGACGACGCCGACCTGGCGCGCGCGATCGGCGCGCTGTTGACCGATACCGACACCGATCCGGCCCAGCTGGTGCTGGAAATCGCCGAAAGCGTGCTGGTGGCCGAGGCGACCGGCGCCGCCGCCGCGCTGGCAGCGTTGCGCCTGCTCGGCGTCAACCTGGCGCTGGGCCAGTTCGGCACCACCGCCTCCTCGCTCAGCCACCTCGAACGCTTCCCGCTCGGCCGCGTCAACCTGCACCGCCAGCTGGCGCGCCACGGCGGCGCCGATGCCGACGACGCGGCGCGCGTGAAAACCATCATCGCCATGGCCCATCACCTCGGCCTGCTGGTGCAGGCCGACGGCGTCGATACCGAGGCGCAGTGCGATTTTCTGTGCCGCAATATGTGCGACCAGATCCAGGGCGATTTCTTCGGCGCCGCGGTCGATGCCGGCGCCATCGCGGCGCTGCTGACCGCCCAGCACAGCCTGCCGGCCCACCTGCTGCGCTTCCCGCGCAGCCGCAAACGCACCTTGCTGCTGGTGGACGACGAGCCGAACATCGTGGCGGCCCTGAAGCGGCTGCTGCGCTCGGACGGCTATCAGATCCTGTCCGCGTTGAGCGGCCAGGACGGCCTCGACGTGCTGGCCAACAACGACGTCGACGTCATCGTCTCGGACCAGCGCATGCCGGGCATGCTGGGCGCCGACTTCCTGCGCGCGGCCAAGGTGCGCTATCCGCACACCATCCGCATCATGCTCTCGGGCTATACCGAACTGCAGTCGGTCACCGCCGCCGTCAACGAAGGGGCGATCTACAAGTTCCTGACCAAGCCGTGGGAAGACGAGCAACTGCGCGGCCACATCGCCGAAGCGTTCCGGCTCAAGGAAATCGCCGACGAGAACGAGCGCCTGAACGGCGAGCTGCGCACCGCCAACGACCAGCTGGCCCAGGCCAACCGCAAGATGGAAGCGCTGCTGCAGTACAAACAGCAGCAGATCTCGCTGGGCGAAAGTTCCCTCAACGTGGCGCGCGAACTGCTGCAGTTCCTGCCGCTGCCGATCATCGGCCTCGACGACGAAGGCATGCTGGCGTTCGTCAATGCGGCCGCCGACACGCTGTTCGTGGCGCGCGGCGCGATCCTGGGCAGCGAGGCGGCCATCGTGCTGCCCGAGCTGTTCGGCGCGGGCGCGCTGTGCCGCGGCACTTACGCGGCCACCATCGACGGGCGCGCCTGCGACGTGCTGGTGCACCCGATGGGCAGCAACTCCACCTCGCGCGGCAGCCTGATCACCATCAGCGGCGCCGGGGAGCGGCCATGAACGGCACGATCCAGGCCATGCCGATCGACGACGTCGCCGCCGGCATGGTGCTGGCCGAAGCGCTGCGCGACCCGGGCGGCGCGGTGCTGCTGCCGGCCGGCGCCACGCTCACCGACGCCAACCTGAACGCGCTGCGGCGGCGCGGCATCGCCGCGCTCGACGTGGTCGGCAGCGCCGATGCCGACTCCAATGCCGAATCGGATGCCTACAGCGCGCTGGCACGCGAGGCCGAGCGGGAACGCCAGTGCGCGCGGCTGGCGCGGCTGTTCCGCAACAGCGCCACGGCCGGCGCCAACGGCGACTTGCTGGCGCGCCTGCTGCGCTATCGGACCAAGGAGTAGGCATGCCGATCGCCATCGAAGACGTCGTCAAACATATCCGCGACCTGCCGTCCCTGCCGGCGGTGGTGATCGAACTGCTGTCGACCATGGAGCAGGAAGACGTCGACATCCACGCGCTGGGCGCGCGCATCGCGCTCGACCAGTCGCTCACGGCCAAGACGCTGCGGCTGGCCAACTCCTCGTTCTACGGGGTACAGTCGAAAGTGACGAGCATTCCGCAGGCCATCTCGGTGCTCGGCTTTCGCAGCATCCGCACCCTGGTGACGGCTTGCGCGGTGACCGGCAGCTTTCCGGCCAGCGCCTGCGCCGGCTTCCATTTTCAGGCCTTCTGGCGTCACTCGGTGGCCACCGGCGTGTGCGCCCAGCTGCTGGCGCGCCGCCTCAAGGTCAACCCGGACTCGGCATTTACTGCCGGCCTGCTGCACGACATCGGCGCGCTGGTGCTGGCCACCCGCTTCCCGCCGCAGTACGCGCAGATGCTGGCCTACCGCGCGCAGCACGACTGCAGCGTCGTCGCCGCCGAGCAGGCCATCTTCGGCCTCGACCATGCGCTGGTGGGCAGCACCCTGGCCGGCTACTGGAAATTCCCGCTGGCGATGCAAAGCGCCGTGGCCGGCCACCACCGCGACGGCGACGCCGCCGACGCGCCGCTCGACCTGGTGGTGCAGGCGGCCAATACCTTGGCCCATGCGCTCGACCTGTCCGAGGTCGAGGACGACCTGGTGCCGGCGCTGTCGCCGCATGTCTGGCAGTTGCTGGCATTGAGCGAGGCCGACAGCCTGGCCTTGTTCCAGGAAGCCGAAACCACCTTCCACGAAATGTGCCAGGTGCTGATCACATGAACGAAAGCACGCGATGACCACCCCGACCCCGCGCCACGGCGCGCCCGAGTACGCGCTGCGGCGCGCCAACGACAGCCTCGAGCACCTGATCGTCCAGCGCACCGAGCAGCTGGCCGACGCCAACGGCCGGCTCGAGGACGACATCCGCCAGCGCCGCGCCGCCGATGCCGAACTGCGCCAGCGCAACCTCGAGCTGACCGAACTGAACGCGAAACTGTCGATGGCCCAGGCGCAGCTGGTGCAATCGGAAAAGCTGGCCTCGATCGGCGAGCTGGCGGCCGGCGTGGCGCACGAGATCAACAACCCGATCGGCTATATCTTTTCCAACTTCGGCACCTTGCAAAGCTACCTCGAGCAGCTGTTCGAGATGCTGGCGGTGTACCAGCAGGCCGAGGCCAGCGCGCCGCCGGCGGTGGCGGCGGCGCTGGCGGCCAAGCGCGCCGCCATCGACCTCGATTTCCTGCGCGAGGACATTCCCTCGCTGATGCGCGAGTCGAAGGAAGGCATCGTGCGGGTGCGCCACATCGTGCAGGACCTGAAAGACTTTTCGCGCACCGACGCGAGCAACGAGTGGAGCTGGACAAATCTGCACGCCGGCATCGATTCGACGCTCAACATCGTCTCCAACGAAGTCAAGTACAAGGCCGACGTGTGCAAGGAATACGGCGCGATTCCCGACATCGAATGCCTGCCCTCGCAGATCAACCAGGTGATCATGAACCTGGTGGTCAACGCCGCGCACGCGATCGGCGAGCAGCGCGGCAAGATCACGGTGCGCACCGGCAGCGCCGACGGCCAGGTGTGGGTCGAGGTGGCCGACAACGGCAGCGGCATCTCGCGCGAGAACCTGTCGCGCATCTTCGACCCGTTCTTCACCACCAAGCCGATCGGCAAGGGCACCGGGCTCGGTTTGTCGCTGGCCTACGGCATCGTGCAAAAGCACCACGGCCACATCGAGGTCGATACCGCACCGGGCAAGGGCACCTGCTTTCGCATCGTGCTGCCGGTGCACCAGCCGCTCGAGACCGCGCAGGAGGGCGCGCCATGAGCGAGCCGGCGAACGCGGTCCCGACCCTGCTGTGCGTCGACGACGAACCGAACATCCTGGCGGCGCTGCGGCGGCTGTTTCGCCCGGCCGGCTACCGGGTGCTGGTGGCCGAGAGCGGCGCGGCCGGCCTGCTGGTGCTCGAGAACGACAGCGTCGACCTGGTCATCTCCGACATGCGCATGCCGGAAATGGACGGCGCCCAGTTTCTCGAACAGGTGCGCGCGCGCTGGCCCGACACCATCCGCCTGCTGCTGACCGGCTACTCGGACGTCGGCGCGATCCTGGCGGCGATCAACCGCGGCGAGATCTACCGCTACATCACCAAGCCGTGGGACGACAACGACATCCAACTGGTGGTGCGCCATGCGCTCGAACGGCGCACCCTCGGGCTGGAAAAGGATCGCCTCGAAGCGCTGACCCGGCAGCAGAACGAGACCCTGATGACGCTCAACGACAGCCTCGAGGCGAAGGTGGCGGCGCGCACCGGCGAACTGAAGGCGGCGCACGACACGCTGGTGGCCAGCAACGACAAGCTCAAGCGCAACTTCATCACCACCATCAAGATCCTGTCGGGCATGATCGAGATGCGCGGCAGCCATCTGGCCGGCCATGCGCGCCACGTCGCCGACCTGGCGCGCCGGCTGGCCATCAAGCTGGGGATGGACGCCAAGCAGAGCCAGGAAGTGTTCATCGCCGCGCTGCTGCACGACATCGGCAAGATCGGCTTCTCCGACGAGCTGCTCGACATCCCGGCGAACCGGCTGGCGGGCGACCATCTGGGCAATTTCCGCAAGCATCCGCTGCGCGCCGAGCAGTTGCTGATGCCGCTCGAGGACCTGCGCGGCGGCGCCGCCATCGTGCGCGCCCACATGGAGCGCTTCGACGGCGCCGGCTTCCCGGACGGCCTGAGCGGGCTGGCGATCCCGCAAGGCGCACGCATCCTGGCGCTGGCGTCCGATTACCACAACCTGCAGAACGGCGCGCTGCTGGGACGCCGCGTGCTGCCCGAGGACGCCAAGCAGATCATCTACAACAGCAGCGGCAAGCGCTACGACCCGGCAGTGGTGGCGGCGTTTCGCGCGCTGTTCGAAGGCGACATCATCGAACCGCCGGCCGATCTGGCGCTGCTGTCGCGCCAACTGGTGCCAGGGATGGTGCTCTCGCGCGACCTGGTCACCCGCGACGGCGTGATGCTGCTGTCGGCCGAACACCTGCTCGATGCCGGCCTGATCCGCCAGGTGCAGGATTTCGAATCGAAGAGCGAGTCGCGGCTGGCGATCCGGGTCTGGCCGCCGAAAGAGGCGCCGTGATGCGCCGGATCCTGCTGGTCGACGACGAAATCAACGTGCTCAATGCGCTCACGCGCGCGCTGCGCCAGCAGCTTGGCGTCGACGAGCTGCAGATCGAGGCCTACACCAATCCGCTGGCGGCGCTGCAGCGCTGCTGCGAGAGCAGTTTCGACATTGTCATCTCGGACTACCGCATGCCCGAACTGAACGGCGTCGAGCTGCTGCACACGCTCAAGGAGATCGCCCCGGCGACGGTGCGCATGATGCTGTCGGCGTCGACCGAGTTCGCCACCGTCACCACCGCGATCGCCGAGGCGCAGGTGTTTCGCTACATCGCCAAGCCGTGGCAGATCGCCGACCTGCTGGCCGATATCGGGCTGGCGCTGATCGAGCGCGACGCGCTGCTCGAGCAGCAGCAGCAGGCCGGCCAGCTGCGCCGCCAGCGCGACGCGCTGCGCACCCCGCAGCAGATCGAAGCGGCGCTGCTGGACGACGAAGAGCCGGGCATGCTGGACGTGAAATGGGGCCCGAACGGCGAAATCATGCTGTAGCGGGCGGCCCGGCCAGCGGCAGGCGCACCGTGAAGGTGCTGCCGTGGCCGGGCCGCGACACCACCTCGAGGCGTCCGCCGTGGCGCGTGACGATGCCGTACGAGAGCGACAAGCCGAGCCCGGTGCCGGTGCCGACCGGCTTGGTGGTGAAGAACGGTTCGAAGATACGGCTCAGGTGTTCGGGCGCGATGCCGGCGCCGGAATCGCCGATCGCCACCCATGCCATGCCGTCGTCGACGCCGGTGCGGATGGTGATCACGCCGCGCTCGGCGATGGCCTGGCCGGCGTTCAGCAGCAGGTTCATGAAGACCTGGTTCAGCTGCGCCGGCATGCAGTTGATCGGCGGCAGCTGGCCGAAGTGCTTCTCGACGGTGGCCTTGTTGCGCAGTTCGCTGGCGACGATGTTGAGCGAGCTCTCCAGGCCCTGGTGCAGGTCGGTCACCCGCCAGTCGTTCTCGCCGACGTGGGCGAAGTCCTTGAGCGCCTGGACGATGTCCTTGACGCGCTTGAGCCCGTCCATCGATTCGCGCAGCAGGTCGGCCGCGTCTTCCTGCATGAACGCCAGGTCGGCCTTGCTGCGCGCGGCCGCGATGCGCGCCTGCAGCGCCGCCGGCGGCGCGTGGGCGGCGATGCTGTCCTCGTATTCCTGGATCACGCCGAACAGCGCCGTCACGTAGTTCTTCAGTGCGCCCATGTTGGAATTGACGAAACCGATCGGGTTGTTGATCTCGTGCGCGATGCCGGCCGCCAGCTGGCCGATCGAGGCCATCTTCTCGGCCTGCAGCAACTGGTCGCGCGTTTGCTCGAGGCGCGCGATCAGCGAGCGCTGTTCTTCACTGCTGCGCGCCAGCGATTCCTCGACGCCCTTGCGCACCGTGATGTCGGTCAGCGAGCCGATCACCTCGTGCGGCGCGCCATTGGCGTCGCGCAGCAGGCGCAAGGTGTCGTGCATCCAGCGATAACTGCCGTCGGCGGTGCGAAAGCGGTATTCATAGGTGCGCTCGCCTTCGACGAACACCAGCGCCAGGCTCGAAAAAATGTTCGGCGCGTCGTCCGGATGGATGTGGTCGAACCAGAAGTTGGGGTCGGCCACCATATCGCCCGGCTGGTAGCCGAGCATGTGGATGGCGTTGTTGCTGACGAAGGTGAGCTTGAAATCGCCGCTGGCGACGGCGCTGTAGATGACGGCGGGCGTGTTGTCGATCAGGTACTGCAGGCGCAGCAGCGGCGATGCCGCCGCCGAGCCGATCGCGGGCGATGCGGGCGCTGCGGCCGGCTCGGCGGCGAAGTCAAAATCCTCGAACTGCATGGTCATCACGGCTACCGGACGGAGAGTGGATCTGTTCGATTATAGGCCCCATTGCGTTTCCCATGCGCACCGAACAGGCCCACACCGCAACTTCTGCCGTGCTAAAACAACGTTTCGCGCGCGATGCCGGCAAATGCCTCGAAATAGTCGGGAAAGGTCTTGGCGACGCACTGCGGGTCGTTGATGCGCATGGCGTTGCCGCGCCGCGCCTTGCCGTCCAGCGTGGCCAGCGAGAAGCACATCGCCATCCGGTGGTCGTCGTAGGTGTCGATGGTGGCGGCGGCGATCGCGGCCGGCGGCGTGATGGCGAGGTAGTCGGCGCCCTCTTCCACCAGCGCGCCCAGCTTGCGCAGCTCGGTGGCCATCGCCGCCAGCCGGTCGGTCTCCTTGACGCGCCAGCTGGCGATGTTGCGCAAGGTGCTGGTGCCGTCTGCGTACAGCGCCGCCACCGCGATCGTCATGGCGGCGTCGGGGATGTGGTTGAAGTCGGCGTCGATCGCTTTGAGCACGCCGTTCGAACTCGCTTCGATCCAGTTGTCGCCGCGGGTAATGGTAGCGCCCATCTGTTCGAGCGCTTCGGCGAAGCGCACGTCGCCCTGGATGCTGTCGCGCCCGACCCCGACCACCCGTACCGGCCCGCCGCCGATCGCGCCGGCGGCCAGGAAGTACGACGCCGACGAGGCGTCGCCTTCGACGTGGATGGTGCCGGGACTGGCGTAGCGCTGGCCCGGCTGCACCGTGAACGACTGCCAGCCGTCCTGCTCGACCGTCACGCCGAAGCGGCGCATCAGGTTCAGGGTGATCTCGATGTAGGGCTTGGAAATGAGCTCGCCTTCGACGTCGATGCTGACCGCATGCCCGCTGGCCATCAGCGGCGCGGCCATCAGCAGCGCGGTGAGGAACTGGCTCGAGACGTTGCCGCGCACCGACAGGCGCGCCGCATGGATGTGGCCGCGGCGAATGCGCAGCGGCGGATAGCCCGCTGCGCCGGTGTACTCGATCTGCGCGCCAACCGCGTTGAGGGCGTCGACCAGGTCGCCGATCGGCCGCTCGTGCATGCGCGAGACGCCGTGCAAGGTGTAGTCGCCGCCGATCACCGCCAGCGCCGCCGTCAGCGGGCGGATCGCGGTGCCGGCATTGCCCATGAACAGGTCGGCCTGGTGCACCGGCAGCACGCCATTGGCGCCATGCACGATATGGGTGCGCTCGTCGAGCTGCTCCCATTGGATGCCGAGCGAATGGAGCGCGCCGAGCATGACCATGGTGTCGTCGGAGGCCAGCAGGTCGACGATGGTGGTGCTGCCGCCGGCCAGCGCGGCGAGCAGCAAGGTGCGGTTCGAGATGCTTTTCGAGCCGGGCAGGCGCACCGTGCCTTCGACGTGCATGACCGGTTGCAGGTCGAGATGGGGGGGGTAGTGTTTTTGCTGAGACATGCGTGAAATCCTTCGATTTTATTCTGCGGTGTCGGCCGGACGCGCCGCTTCGGCCGCCTCGATGGCGCCGGTCCACTGGCGCCGCGCGCGCTGCGCGTTGGCGTACACGGCTTCGAGCGCGGCGCCGTCGGCGGCGGCCAGCATCGCGCGGATGGCGCTCAATTGTGCCAGATATGCATCGAGCTCACCGAGCAGGGCGGCGCGATTGGCCAGGCTGATGTCGCGCCACATCTCGGGCGACGAGGCGGCGATGCGGGTGAAGTCGCGAAAGCCGCTGGCGGCGTACTGGAACAGCAGGTCGGCGTGCGGCTTGTTGGCGATCTCGTCGACCAGCGCGTAGGCCAACAGGTGCGGCAGGTGGCTGACCGCGGCGAACACGGTGTCGTGCTGCGCCGGCGTCAGCTGGCGCACGGTAGCGCCGCAGGCATCCCAGGCGTTCGACACGCGTTCGACGTCGGCGGCGCTGTTTTCGAGCAGCGGCGTGAGCACTACCTTCTTGCCGCGGTACAGGTCGGCGATGGCGGCGTCCGGCCCGTTCGATTCGCCCCCGGCGATCGGGTGGCCGGGCACGAACTGGCCGATGCGCGCGCCGAGCGCCTTGCGGGCGGCGGCGACGACGTCGGCCTTGGTGCTGCCGGCGTCGGTGACGACGGTGCCCGCTTCGAGGTAGGGCAGCAGCGCGGCCAGGATCGCCTCGGTCTGCGCCACCGGCGCGGCGATCAGCACCAGGCTGGCGCCGCGCATGGCGTCGGCCACCGAATCGGCGGCGACGTCGATGATGCCCAGTTCGAGCGCGCGCTCGAGCGCCTGGCGCGACCTGCCGATGCCGACGATGCTGGCGCTCGCGCGCGCCTGCCTGAGCGCCAGCGCGAACGAGCCGCCGATCAGGCCGACGCCGAAGATGACGACTTTTTGCAGCATCAGGCCAGCGCCGTTGTCAGCGCGGCCAGGAAGACCGCGTTTTCCTGCGGCAGGCCGATCGAGATGCGCAGCCATTGCGGCAGGCCGTAATTGCCGACCGGGCGCACGATCACGCCCTGCTTGAGCAACGCCAGGTTGACGCGCGCGCCGGCCTGGTCGTCGGCGCCGACCCGCACCAGCACGAAGTTGCCGTGCGAGGGGACGTACTCGAGGCCGAGCGCGTCGAACGCTTCGACGAACTGCTGGTAGCCGGCGGCGTTGTTGCGCGCGCCCTGCTCGAGGAAGGCCCGGTCGTTAAGAGCGGCGATGGCGGCCGCCTGCGCCAGCGAATTGACGTTGAACGGCTGGCGGATGCGGTTCATCAGGTCGGTCAGCGGCGGCTGCGCGATGGCGAAGCCGACCCGCAGGCCGGCCAGGCCGTAGGCCTTCGAGAAGGTGCGCGAGACCACCAGGTTGGGGTACTTGCGCACCCACTGGGCCGATTCGAACTGGTCGTCGGGGGCGAGAAATTCGTTGTAGGCTTCGTCGAGCACCACCACCACGTGGGACGGCACGCGCTGCAGGAACGCTTCGATGGCGGCGGCGCCGATGAAGGTGCCGGTCGGGTTGTTCGGGTTGGCGATGAACAGCAGGCGGGTGTCGGCGTCGATGGCAGCGGCCATGGCGTCGAGGTCGTGGCCGTAGTCCCTGGCCGGCACCACGATGGCGCGCGCGCCCACCCCTTGCGTGGCCAGCGCGTAGACGGCGAACGAGTACTGCGAATAGACCACCGACTGGCCGCCCTGGACGAAGGCGTGGGCGGCGATTTCGAGGATGTCGTTGCTGCCGTTGCCGAGCGTGATCCAGTCGGCCGGCACGTCGTAGCGGGCCGCCAGCGCGGCCTTGAGTTCGAAGCCGTTGGCGTCCGGGTAGCGCCCCAGGTCGGCCACCGCGGCGGCCATTGCCTGCTTGCTCGACTCGGGCACGCCGAATGGATTTTCATTGGAGGCCAGCTTGACGATGCTGGCCTCGTCGAGGCCGAACTCGCGCGCCACTTCGGCGATGGGTTTGCCAGCCTGGTAGGGGGCGATGGCGCGGACGTATTCTGGACCGAATTGCTTGGGCATGGCGGATCTCGAGGAGAAGTTTAGAAACAGAGCAGTAATTAGAGGCTCAGCGGGTAGGAACCGAGCACCTTGAAGAAGGCGGCGTTGTCTTTCAGTTCGTCGAGCGCGCGGGCGACGGCGGCGTCGAACACGTGGCCTTCGATGTCGACGTAGAAGTAGTATTCCCAGGTGCCGATGCGGGCCGGGCGCGATTCGAAGCGGGTCATCGAGACGCCGTGCTTGGCCAGCGGCGCGAGCAGATTGTAGACCGCGCCGGCCTTGTTGGGCACCGCCAGCACCAGCGAGGTCTGGTCGGCGCCGGACGGATTGGTCTGCAGGTGGCCGATGACGGCGAAGCGGGTGCGGTTGTGCGGGTCGTCCTGGATGTGCGCCTGGACCACGCCGAGCTTGTACTGCTCGCCCGCCATTTCGCTGGCGATGGCGGCGATGGCCGGGTCGTGGCTGGCCATGACGGCCGCCTCGGCGTTCGAGGCGACCGCGCGCCGTTCGATGTGCGGGTAGTGCTGGTTGAGCCAGACCTGGCACTGCGCCAGCGCCTGCGAGTGCGCGCAGACGACCTTGACGCCGTCCATCGAGCCGGTGCGCGACATCAGGCTGTGGTGGACCGGGATCGACACTTCGCCGCTGATGATGGTGGTGGTGGCGAGCATCAGGTCGAGCGTGCGGTTGATGGCGCCCTCGGACGAATTTTCGACCGGGACGACGCCGAAATCGGCGGTGCCGGCCTCGGTGGCGCGGAACACTTCGTCGATCGACACGCACGGCAGGCCGTCGACGGCGCCGCCGAACTGCTGGTAGACGGCTTGTTCGCTGAAGGTGCCGGCCGGCCCGAGATAGGCGACGGTGACGCGCTTTTCGAGCGAGCGGCAGGCCGACATGACCTCGCGGAAAATGGTTTGCACGTCGTGGTTCTTGAGCGGGCCGGGATTGCGTTCGGCGACGCCGCGCAGCACCTGCGCCTCGCGTTCGGGGCGGAACACCGGCGCGAGCGTTTCGGCCTTGACGTGGCCGACCTGCTGGGCCAGGCGGGCGCGCTGGTTGAGCAGGTCGAGCAGTTGCGCATCGATCGCGTCGATCTGCATGCGCAAGGGGGTGAGTTTGTCTGTCATGGTCTGCTATGCGTAGGTTCGATGGGAACCGGCCTGATTCATGATTGTTAGATCATCGGCCAGCGAACTCGTTCAAATAATCGACCAGGGCTTGCACGCCCTCGATCGGCATCGCGTTGTAGATCGATGCGCGCATACCGCCTACGGACTTGTGGCCCTTCAGTTGCAGCAGGCCGCGCGCTTTTGCGCCGGCCAGGAATGGTTCGTTGAGTGCTTCGTCGCGCAGGTAGAACGGCACGTTCATGCGCGAGCGGTTGGCCGGGGCGACCCGGTTCGAGTAGAAGTCGTCGGAGTCGAGCGCTGCATACAGCAGCTGCGCCTTGGCGATATTGCGCCGTTCCATGGCGGCCACCCCGCCCTGGCGCTTCAGGTGGGCGAACACCAGGCCGGCGATGTAGATCGCGTAGGTGGGCGGCGTGTTGTACATCGAGTCGTGCTCGGCGACGATCTGCCAGTCGAAGGCGGACGGGCAGATCGGCAGCGCGTGGCCGAGCAGGTCGTCGCGCACGATCAGCAGGGTCAGGCCGGCCGGGCCGATGTTCTTCTGCGCGCCGGCGAAGATGGCGCCGTATTGCGACACGTCGATCACGCGCGAGAGGATGTGCGAGGACATATCGGCGACAATCGGGGTGTCGCCCTGCACGGTCGGCACGAAGTTGTATTCGACGCCGTCGATGGTCTCGTTGGTGCACAGGTGCAGGTAGGCGGCGCCCGGTGTCAGCTGCCAGCTTTCCTGCGCCGGCACGCTGGTGAAGCTGCCTTCAGGCCTGGCCGCGACGTTGACGCTGGCGTAGCGCGCCGCTTCCTTGATCGACTTGCCGGACCAGGAGCCGGTGTGGACGAAATCGATGGTGGCCGGCTGCGCCACGCGCCCGACCAGGTTCATCGGCACGATGGCGTTTTCGCCCAGGCCGCCGCCTTGCAGGAACAGGATGCGGTAGTTGTCGGGGACGGCGAGCAGCTCGCGCAGGTCGGCCACGGCCTGCTGGTAGATCGCGATGAACTCGGGGCCGCGATGGCTCATTTCCATCACCGACATGCCGCTGCCATGCCAGTCGAGCATTTCGTCGGCGGCCTGGCGCAGCACTTCTTTCGGCAGGACTGCGGGACCGGCGGAAAAATTGTAGATAGGGGTCACGGCGCCTCCGGGCGGTTCGATTACGGGGTCGGGGTCGGCTTGGCGATTTTTGCCATGGCAGCCTGGATGCGCGGCATCATGACCTTCTGGCTGACGGCCATCGATTCACTCATCAGCTTAGGCATGGTCGCCATCATCTTGACGCCCACCGGCGAGCGGTAAAACGCGGCGATCTGGTGCAGTTCATCGACGCTGTAATTGCGGGCGTAGAGGGGGATCATTTCGGCGGCGAGCTCCTCCATCAACGCAGGGTCGCCAAAGGTCGCGCCGAAGTTTGCCATGGCACGCGGGATCTCGTCGCCGGCCTTCTTGATTTCGGCGGCCTTCTGCTCGGCGGTCAGTTTCGGGTTGCCGTTGATGGCGGCGGTGGCGCCTTGCAGCATCATCGCCGGCATCGCCTGCTGCATCTGTGCGACCATCGTCTGCATCGTGCTGCGGTAGTTCATCGCTTCGAGCAGCTCGCGGGCGGCGGCGCTGGCGGCGGGATCGACCGGCGCG
>JARXKM010000088.1:0-1643 GCA_030272785.1 Pseudomonadota bacterium | reverse complement strand
TTCGAGGTCCGGTTCTTCGAGGTCGGTTTCGACGATGCGCTGCAGGCCGGACAGCTTGGTGCCGTCTTCGACCGCGATCAGGGTCACGCCCTGGGTGGCGCGGCCCATTTCGCGGATCTCGGAGACGCGCGTGCGGATCAAGACGCCGCCGGTGGTGATCAGCATGATCTCGTCGGTCGTCTCGACCAGGGTGGCGGCGACCACCTTGCCGTTGCGCTCGCTGGTCTGGATGGCGATCATTCCCTTGGTGCCGCGGCCGTGGCGGGTGTACTCGGTGATCGGGGTGCGCTTGCCGAAGCCGTTCTCGGTGGCGGTCAGCACCGACTGGGTCTCGTTGCCGGCCACCAGCAGGGCGATGACCTGCTGGCCCTCTTCCAGGTTCATGCCGCGCACGCCGCGGGCGGTGCGGCCCATCGGACGGACGTCGTTTTCGTCGAAGCGCACCGCCTTGCCGGAGTCGGAGAACAGCATCACGTCGTGTTCGCCGTCGGTGAGCGCGGCGCCGATCAGGAAGTCGCCCTCGTCGAGGTCGACGGCGATGATGCCGGCCTTGCGCGGGTTGCTGAAGTCCTTCAGCGGAGTCTTCTTGACGGTGCCCAGGCTGGTGCCCATGAAGACGTAATGGTCTTCCGGGAAGGTGCGGTTTTCGCCCGACAGCGGCAGGATCACGGTGATCTTCTCGTTGTCCTGCAGCGGGAACATGTTGACGATCGGCTTGCCGCGCGAGTTGCGCGAGCCTTGCGGCACTTCCCACACCTTGAGCCAGTACATGCGGCCGCGGTTCGAGAAGCACAGCATGTAATCGTGGGTGTTGGCGATGAACAGCTGGTCGATCCAGTCCTCTTCCTTGGTGGCCATGGCCTGTTTGCCGCGGCCGCCGCGTTTTTGCGCGCGGTACTCGGCGATCGGCTGCGACTTCATGTAGCCGGTGTGCGACAGGGTGACGACCATGTCCTGCGGCGTGATCAGGTCTTCGGTTTCGAGGTCGGTCGGATTGAGTTCGATGTGCGAGCGGCGCACGTCCTTGTTGCCGGCGCCGTACTCGTTCATCACCGCGGTCATTTCGTCGGTGATGATGACGGTCACGCGTTCCGGCTTGGACAGGATGTCGAGCAGGTCGGCGATGTGGCTCATGATGTCTTTGTACTCGTTGACGATCTTGTCCTGCTCGAGGCCGGTGAGGCGCTGCAGACGCATCTGCAGGATTTCTTGCGCCTGTTCGTCCGACAGCCGGTACAGGCCGTCCGGCTGCATGCCGTAGTGCTTGGGCAGATGCTCGGGGCGGAACGCCTCGATGCCGCCGACGGTGCTGCCTTCGGCGGTGCGGGTGAGCATTTCGCGCACCAGCGACGAATCCCAGCCGCGCGCCATCAGTTCGGTCTTGGCCACCGGCGGCGTCGGCGCGCTCTTGATGATGGCGATGAAGTCGTCGATATTGGCCAGCGCGACGGCCAGGCCCTCGAGCATGTGGCCGCGTTCGCGCGCCTTGCGCAGTTCGAACACGGTGCGGCGGGTGACCACTTCGCGGCGGTGCGACAGGAAGTAGAACAGCATCTGCTTCAGGTTCAGCAGCTTCGGCTGGCCGTTCACCAGCGCCACCATGTTCATGCCGAAGGTGTCCTGCAACTGGGTCTGCTTGTACA
>JARXKM010000087.1:5053-16691 GCA_030272785.1 Pseudomonadota bacterium | reverse complement strand
AATGTCAGACCTGACCCCGCGTACAGTTGGCGATAAAAGTGCTGGGGTCAGGTCTGACATTCGAACATTTCATGAAGCCGAAATATCCGAATATCAGACCTGACCCCAGCTGACCTGACCCCATCGGCACTGCCAGCAGCGGCTCAGCGTTTTTCAGCCGTCAGCAGCTTGCGTTCGCGCAGCCACTCTTCGGCGCGGCGCGGCCAGTCGGAGGCGGTGCCGAGCCCGCCGCGCATGCCCATGCCGTGGCTGCCCTGTTCGAACAGGTACAACTCGGCCGGCACGTTGGCCCGCGTCAGCGCCTGGTAGAACAGGATGCTGTTCTCGACCGGCACCGTCTTGTCGGCCTGGGTGTGGATCAACAGCGTGGGCGGCGTGGCGGCGCTGACCTGGGTCTCGACCGACATCAGGCGCACCGCCTCCGCGTTCGGTGCGGCACCCAGCAGCGCCTTGCGCGATCCCGCGTGCACCGCCGGGCCGTCCATCGTGATGACCGGGTACAGCAGCATGAGGAAATCGGGCCGCGCGCTGGTGGCGTCGAGCGCTGCGCCGGTGCGGCCGAGCGGATGGTCGAACAGCGTGCCGGCGCTGGCGGCGAGGTGGCCGCCGGCCGAACTGCCCATCACGCCGATGCGCGCCGGGTTGACGCCGAATTCGGCGGCGCGCGCACGCACCAGCCGCACCGCGCGCAGCACGTCCTGCAACGGTGCCGGGTGGCCGAACTCCGCCATGCGATACTTGAGCACGAAGCTGGTGACGCCGAGCGTGCCGAGCCAGTTGGCATACTGGACGCCTTCGCGCTCGGTCGACAGGCGCACGTAGCCGCCGCCCGGGCAGATGATGATGGCGGTGCCATTCGGCTTGTCGACGGCGGGGCCGTAGACGGTCAGGGTCGGTTCGCTGACATTGGCGGTTTTGCCGTCGGCGCTGCGTTCGGCGCCGATCGGCTTCGCGCCCGGCACGCCTTCGGGCCAGAGCGGGATCACGGTGGGCGCGGCCAGGCTGCAGGCGGTGAAGGCGGTCAATGCGATGGTGAGCAGGAGTCGTTTCATTGGATGGTTTTTAGTGTTTCGTGGATGAAGAGGATACGCATGATCAAACTGTTTGTGGTACTTGCCGTGGTAACGGCCAACGCCGGCGCCGGCGACTTGTTCAACGGCCGCGACTTCGCCGGCTGGCAGCTGGTGACGACGCCGGCCGCCGCGATGGCCGACGTGTTCACCGTGCGGCCCGACGGCGTGATCGCTTCCACCGGCAAGCCGGCCGGCTATCTCGCCACCGTGGCGAGTTACCGCAACTACCGGCTGCACGTCGAGTGGCGCTGGAGCGGCGTACCTGGCAACGCCGGCGTGCTGCTGCACATCAGCGAAGGGCCGATGGACCGCGTCTGGCCGCTCAGCATGCAGGTCCAGACCAAGCATGGCAACGTCGGCGACCTGTTGCCGATGGCCGGCGCGCGCCTCGCCGAGCCGCTCACCAGCGCGCCGGGCGCGGCGGTGCCGATCAAGGCGCACATCGCCGCCGACAGCGAACGCCCGGTCGGCGAATGGAACAGCTGCGACATCGTCGCCCGCAACGGTGCGGTCGAGGTCAGCGTCAACGGCGTGCTGCAGAATACGGCCAGCGCGCTGGCGCCGCAAGCGGGCCGGATCGGCTTCCAGCTCGAGGGCACGCCGTACGAACTGCGCAACGTGTCGCTCGCGCCGCTCGATTAAGGGCGCTCCAGCCACGCCTGCGGCACCGGCACGATACAGATGTTCATGGTGCGGCCGTCGGCCGACAGCATCGCCGACTGGATCTCGATGCGGGTGCCGTCGGCGCTGAAGGTCGGATGCGGATGATCGGCGGCGCTGGTCTTGTGGCCGGTGGTGAGCAGCATCATCTCGTGGCTGCGCCGATCGATCAGGTAGACGCTGCGGCTGAAATCGTCGCCCACCGCCCAGCGGCCGTCGGCCGATCCGTGCACGTGCCACAAGCCGCTGCCCGAGGCGGTCTGCCCGGCGATGGTCATCGCGCGCGTGCGCAGGTTGACGATCGCCAGGCCGCTCGGCTTTTCGCGCGTGCCGGCCGGGCCCCAGTCGCTGTCCTTGGCCGCGCCGGTGCGGTGGCCGACCAGCGCCATCGCTACTTCGTCCTTCGAAATCACCGCCTCGTGGGTCACCCATTCGTAGGGCGACTCGGGATACAAGGGACGCAGACCGCTGCCGTCGGCCAGCACGGTCCAGGTGCGCTGCGGCGATTTGCCGCCGGTCTCCCAGCAGAACACGATCTCGCCGGGGTTCCACGGATTGGCCTGGATATGGCCGACCTGGAACGGCACCGACACCACATGCCTGACTTCGCCGCTGCGCAGGTTCATGCGGGCGATGCCGGCCGGGCCGGCGCCCATGCCGCGCGGGCCGAACGCCGCTTCGGTTTTCATGCCGGCGCTCAGGTGGCGCGCCGCCTCCTGCGCGCCGACCCGAAAGTAGACCCATTCGTCGCCGGCGTCGAGCGCCATGTCGCCGCCGGCCTCGATCTGCGCCGGCACCGTGCCGCACAGGCGCTGGTAGACGTCAGCCGGCTTTACCTGGCCGGACGCGACGTCGGCGAACAGGCGCGCCAGGTCGACCTCGACGATATCGACCGCCTTGCCTTGCGCGGCGCGCATGAAGTAGAGCTTCATCGCGTGCGTCGACAGGTTCAGCATGCCGGTGTAGCCGCCTTCGGATACCTGAACGATCTGCCCAGTTTGTTCGTTGACCGCCATCGCTTCGCCGTTCGCCATCGCGGAGCGGAACACGACCCATTTACCGTCGACGGTCCACTGCGGGTGGGTCGGGTAGATCTTGCTGTCCCGGTGCGGCCGAGAGGTGAGGAAGGTGAGCAGCGTGCCGGTGACGGGATCCTTGACGACCTTGCGCTCGGAAGGGAACTGGCGGCCGATCTGGGCATGGCTGGCGGAGGCCAGCAGCAGCGCCAGCAGGCAGAGGATCGCGCGGAGTGCGTGCTTCATGGTTGGTGTCCGGATGGTTTGAGCGTCGAAGGGCATAACCCGGGTCCGACCGGCGGGGCAGACCCAGAGCCGTCGGATGCGCCCATTGTCTGCGCTTTTGATCGTTTCGCCCCATCGCATCGTGCATTGCTCAGATTGTTGATTCTTTCGGCCGCCGGCGCGCGTGCGGCGGAGCGTCACATAGAATACCGATCAGGCGATTTTGCCTGCCCGCGTCCCCTGATCGATACGATGAAATCACTTCTGCACGTGCTGCGCCGCACAACCGTCCTCGCGTTTTTGCTGGGCGCCGTCGCCGCCTGCGCCCAGGCGCCGCTCGCGCCGGCGGTCAACACCGACCCGCGCCAGGGCCAGCCGATGGTGCTGCCGGAGCCGGCCAATGCGCAACTGCCGTCGCTGTTCCTGATCGGCGATTCGACGGTGCGCAACGGCCGCGACGACGGCCAGCACAAGGGCGCCGAAGGGCAGTGGGGCTGGGGCAATCCGATCGCCGCGCAATTCGATCCCGCCAAGGTCAACGTCGTCAACCGCGCCATCGGAGGCCTCAGCAGCCGTACCTACCTGACCGGCGGCCACTGGCAGCGCACGCTGGCGCTGATGAAGGCGGGCGACGTCGTCATCATGCAGTTCGGGCACAACGACGGCGGCGCCATCAACGACACCAGCCGCGCGCGCGCCTCGATCGCCGGCACCGGCGCGCAGTCCGAGGAGATCGACAACCTGCTCACCAGGCAGCACGAAACCGTGCACACCTACGGCTGGTACCTGCGCAAGTACATCGCCGACGCGCGTGCCAAAGGCGTCACCGCCATCGTCGCCTCGCCGGTGCCGCGCAAGCGCTGGGACGGCGCCGGCAAGATCATCCGCAACAAGGCCGACTACGCCGGCTGGGCCGCCGAAGTGGCGCGCCAGGAAAACGTCGGCTTCATCGACCTCAATGAGACGGTGGCGCGCGGCTACGACCAGATGGGCCGCGACGCGGTGATGAAGCTGTTCCCGCTGGTGACGCCCGATGAACACACCCACACCAACCTGGCCGGCGCCGAGCTCAATGCGCGCATGGTCGTGGCCGGCCTGAACGCCATCGAAGGCCAGCCGCTGCGCGCTTTCCTGCGCCAGGCCGACGATGTGCGCCCGATCGTCGACGCCTCCAAGGTGCGTGACGAAGCGGTGCGCGATGCGACGCTGCCGACGCTGTTCATCGCCGGCGACTCGACCGTGAAGAGCGGCGGCCAGAATGGCGCGTTCGGCTGGGGCGAGCGGATTGCGCCGTACTTCGACGCGCGCAAGCTGAACGTGGTCAACCACGCCATCGGCGGGCGCAGCAGCCGCACCTTCTACACCGAAGGCCGCTGGGACAAGCTGCTCGCGCAGGTGAAAACGGGCGACTTCGTGGTCATCCAGTTCGGCCACAACGACGGCGGGCGCATCGGCGACCCGGCCAACAAGAACCGTGCCTCCGGCCGCGGCATCGGCGCCGAGACGACCGAGGACACGCGTGCCGACGGCAGCAAGGAGATGGTCCACTCGTTCGGCTGGTACATGGCAAGGTACGTGGCCGATGCGCGTGCCAAAGGTGCCTCCGTCATCCTCTGTTCGCCGGTGCCGCACCGCGACCAGTGGGAGCAAGGACGCGATTTCGCCACCTTCGCCGAGTGGGATGCGCAGGTTGCGCAGGCTGGCGGCGCACAGTTCATCGACCTGACGATGCTCGTCAGCGACGGCTACCGCAGGGCCGGCGCGCAAACCGTGAACGGATGGTTCGCCGATGCCCGCACCCATACCAACGACGCCGGCGCGCAGTTCAACGCCGCGCGCGTCGCCGCAGGGCTGAAGGCGCTGCCGGGCAATCCGCTCGGCGGCTACTTCGTCAAATGAACGGTCTGGCGCTGGTGTTGCTGCTGGCCGTCACGCCGATGCTGTCGCAGGCGCAGGCGCAGGCGGATTGCACCGCAGCGGGCAAGCCGGGCAAGCTGCTGTACGCCGATGATTTCGGCGGCTCGCTCGATCAGTGGGTGCCCGAATACCGCGCCGCGCCCGGGTCGACGATATCGGCCGGCGGCGGCGCGCTGACGATCGACGTGGCCGACGACGCCACCGTCTGGCTGCGCGACAAGCTTCGCGGCGATGTGCTGATCAGCTACCGTCGCACGGTGGTGATGGACGGTGGCGTCAATGACCGCCTGTCCGACCTCAACCAGTTCTGGATGGCGAGCGACCCGCACAACGCCGACCTGTTCACGCGCGACGGCACCTTCAGCCAGTACGACGCATTGCGCATGTACTATGCCGGCATCGGCGGCAATGGCAACACCACCACGCGGCTGCGCAAGTACACCGGTGGTGGCGAGCGCGTGCTGCTGGCCGATCTTGGCGACGCGGCCCACCTGCTGCAAGCGAACCGCAGCTACGCGATCGAGATTAGCGTTGCGCACGGATGCACGCGCGTGCTGGTCGACGGCCAGCTCTACTTCTCCCATCTCGATCCCGCGCCGCTGCGCGAAGGCTACTTCGGCTTCCGGACCACGCATTCCCGCCAGCGCATCGAGCACTTCCAAGTTCATCGGCTGGAGCCGCACCAATGACCATTGCCTGCGAGCTCTGCAATCCCCCCGGGGTCAGTGCCGGCATTCGTACACGAGCTCTGCTGTCCCCCGGGGTCAGTGCCGGCATTCGTACACGAACTGTGCACTTGGGCGCGGCTGCGGTGGCGGCCCAATGGTGGCAGCGATGAGCCCGTGTACGATTGCCGGCACTGACCCCAGGGTTTCGATGGTGGCAGCGATGAGCCCGTGTACGATTGCCGGCACTGACCCCAGGGGTTATGGCTGGCTGCGCGCGCTCGCCGGCGCTTTGGTGACGCTGGCCTTGTTCGCCGGTGCGGCGCAGGCGGCGGAGCCATGGGTGCGCCAGGTCGGGGCGCCGGCGGACTTTGCGCTGGTCGACGCCAGCGGCGCGGCGACGATCGCGTTCGCGCGCGAGGACGATAAGGTGGTCGATATCGCCGCCCACGACCTGGCCGCCGACGTCGAACGCGTCAGCGGACGCAAACCCGCCGTGCAGGTGGGCACGCAGGGCCTGCACGGGCCGGCGGTATTGGTCGGCACGATGGGCAAGAGCGCGCTGATCGATGCGCTGGCCGCCGCCGGCAAGCTCGATGTGCGCGCCTTGCGCGGCGCCTGGGAGAGCTTCGTCATCGTCACCGTCGAGCAGCCGCTGCCAGGCGTGGCGCGCGCGCTGGTGATCGTCGGCAGCGATCGCCGCGGCACCGCGTTCGGCGTGTATGAGCTGGCGCAGGCGATCGGCGTGTCGCCCTGGTACTGGTGGGCCGATGTCGCACCGGAGAAAAAGCCTGTTCTGTTCGTGCGCGCCGGCACGCGCCGCTTCGGCCCGCCTTCGGTCAAGTACCGCGGTATCTTCATCAATGACGAGGACTGGGGCCTGCAGCCGTGGGCCGCCCGCACCCTCGAGCCGGAACACGGCGGCATCGGCCCGAAAACCTATGCGCGCGTGTTCGAACTGCTGCTGCGCTTGAAGGCGAATACCTTGTGGCCGGCCATGCACCCGGGGACCCCGGCGTTCAACAGCTTGCCGCAGAACGCGCCCCTGGCGGACGATTACGCCATCGTGATGGGGGCCTCGCACGCTGAGCCGATGCTGCGCAATAACGTCGGCGAGTGGAAGGCGCCTGCCGATGACTATAACTTCCTGACCAACCGCGACGGCGTCCTCGATTACTGGGACCGTCGCGTGGCGACCAATGCGCGCTACGAAAATATGTACACGGTGGGCATGCGCGGCGTGCACGATTCGCGCATGCAGGGGCCGAAGACCGACCCGGAACGCGTCGCGCTGCTGGAGCATATCTTCGCCGACCAGCGCGCGCTGCTGACGCGCCATACCGGCAAGCCGGCCGAGCAAGTGCCGCAGGTGTTCGCCGCCTACAAGGAGGTGCTTGGCCTGTACCGCGAGGGCCTGAAGGTGCCCGACGACGTGACCATCATGTGGCCGGACGATAATTTCGGCTATGTGCGCAGCTATACCTCCGCGGCCGAACGCCAGCGCGCCGGCGGCTTCGGCGTGTACTACCACCTGTCGTATCTGGGCGCGCCGCTGTCGTACCTGTGGCTCAGCACGACCCCGCCGGCTCTGGTGTGGGAGGAGATGACGAAGGCCTACGACGCCGGCGCGCAGCAGCTTTGGATCGCCAACGTCGGCGACATCAAGCCCGCCGAAATCGACACCGAATTCTTTCTGCAGATGGCGTGGGATATCAAGCGCTGGGACCTGGCGACGCTGCCGAACTTCCTGGTCGAATGGGCGGCGCGCGAATTCGGCCCCGCCCATGCGCGCGCGATCGCGGCGATCATGGCCAAGTATTACCAGCTCAATTTCGCGCGCAAGCCGGAGCACCTGCAAGGCTGGCTGCCGAAAGAGGCGCCGCGCCACAGCGGCATGGACAGCGCCGCCGCCCAGGCGCGCCTGCGCGCTTTCGCCAACCTGCGCGAACGCGCCGAACGGCTGCGCGCGGCAATCGGCCCGCTCAAACAGGATGCGTATTTCGAACTGGTGGCCTATCCGGTGGTTGCCGCCGCGCTGGCCAACCAGCGCTTCATCGAGGGCGAACAGGGCAACTCGGCCGCGGCATCGGCGGCCAACGCGCGCCTCGATGCGCTGACCGAGTACTGGAATACCGGCCTGGCCAATGGCAAATGGCGTCACATGATGGCGCAGGAGCCGGCCGATGGCCAATGGCGTTCGCTGCGGGCTTCCAAGTGGCAGATGCCGACCTACGCGCGGCCCGCCGCGGGCACGCCGGCGCCGGTGCGCACGACCACCATCGAAGCGGAACGGCCTGTCGGCGTACGCGACGCCGGCGGTGCCGGATGGAAGGTAATACCCGGCCTGGGCACCAGCGGCGAGGGCGCCATCGCGATTTTGCCGACCACCGCGGCGAGCGTGCCGATCGGCGATGCACTGGCCCATGCGGCGCGCGTCGATTACCGCTTCACGGCCGCTGCGGGCAGGGCGAAGCTGCGCGTACACCTGATACCAGCGCACCCGATGGCCGGCGCCGCGCTGCGCTTCGGCGTCGGCATTGACGGCGCCGCGCCGCAGCTGGTGACGCTTGAATTCAAGGATGGCGGCGCCGAATGGGCCCAGGGCGTGCTCGATGCCACCAGGCTCGCCGTCGCGGCCGTCGACGTTGCCAGTACCGGCCCGCACACGCTGCAGATCTACGGCATCGATGCCGGCGTCATCATCGACAGCATCGACATCGAAACGCCTCAGTAGCGCTCACATTCACCTTTCATCATCGCCATGACAAACTTCCGCTTCCTGTTGTCGATTGCCGCTGCCTGCCTCGCCATGGCCCTGCCGGCCCACGCCGACGAACATCCCGCGCGCGAACGCACCTCCTTCAACGCCGACTGGCGCTTCATCAAAGGCGAGCCGGCCGACGCGGCCGCCGCCGGCTTCGACGACTCGGCCTGGCGCAAGCTGGCGTTGCCGCACGACTTCGGTATCGAAGGGCCGTTCAAGCAGGAGTACCAGGGCGAAACCGGCAAGCTGGCGTGGTGGGGCGTGGCCTGGTACCGCAAGCGCTTCGTGGCCCCAGCCGGCGACGCCGGGCGGCGCGTGTACCTCGATATCGACGGCGCCATGTCGCACGCGACGGTCTGGCTGAATGGCCAGCAGGTCGGCGCCTGGCCGTATGGCTATACCTCGTTCCGGGTCGACCTGACGGCGCAGCTCAAGCCGGGCGCCGACAACGTGCTCGCGATCCGGCTCGACAACCCGCCCGATTCGTCGCGCTGGTATCCGGGCGGCGGCATCTACCGCAATGTCTGGCTGGTCAAGACGGCGCCGCTGCACGTGGCGCACAACGGCACCTTCGTGACGACGCCGATCGTGCACGCCGATGCTGCCACTATCGACATCCAGGCGACGCTGGAAAACCGCGGCGCCGCCACCGAAGCACAGGTCTCGACGGCGATCTACGCGCTCGACGCGGCTGGCCGGCGTAGCGGACCGGTGCTGGCGCGCAGCGTCGCGTCGCCGCCCGCCAAGGTCGGCGCAGGCGCGCAGTTGCTGCTGGCGCAATCGCTGCAGGTGACGCAGTCGCGCTTGTGGAGTCCGCGCAGCGCGCAACGTTATGTGGCAGTGACCTCGGTGTTCGACAAAGGGGCGATGGTCGATGAAGTCGAGACCCCGTTCGGCATCCGCAGCATCGCTTTCGACGCGGCGCGCGGCTTCATCCTGAACGGCGAGCGCCTGGCGCTGCAGGGCGTGAGCATGCACCACGACCTGGGCGCGCTCGGCACGGCGATCAACGTGCGCGCGCTCGAACGCCAGCTCGAGATCCTGCGCGAAATGGGCGTCAACGCGATCCGCACCACGCATAATCCGCCGGCGCCTGAACTGCTGGAACTGGCCGACCGCATGGGCCTCCTGATCATCGAGGAGGCTTTCGATGCCTGGCGCCTGAGCAAAAAGCCGAACGACTACGGCACCCTGTTCGACGCCTGGCATGAAAAGGATTTGCGGGCGATGGTGCGGCGCGACCGCAACCATCCGAGCGTGATCCTGTGGAGCATCGGTAACGAGATCCGTGAACAGAACGCGCCGGAGGGCTGGAAAGTTGCGGCACGCCTGGCCGACATCGTGCGCAGTGAAGACCGCACGCGCCTGACGACGGCCGGCTTCAACCATATCGGTTCCGGCTACAACGGCTTCCAGACGGCCATCGACGTACTGGGTTATAACTACAAGCCGGGCGAATACGCGAAATTCCACTTGAGCGCGCCGCAGATCCCGATGATCGGCAGCGAGACCGCATCGACAGTGAGCTCGCGCGGCGAATATTTTTTCCCCGTCAGCGACGACAGAGCGACCGGCCTGGCGAATTTCCAGGTCAGCAGCTACGACCTGTCGGCGCCGCGCTGGGCGTCCCGGCCCGAGCTCGAATTCGCGGGGCTGGACGACAACCCCTTCGTCGCCGGCGAATTCGTCTGGACCGGTTTCGATTATCTGGGTGAACCGACGCCGTACAACGCCGACACGACGAATATCCTTAACTTCACCGATCCGGCAGCGCAGCGGCGCGCCGCCGGCGAACTGGCCGCGCTCAGCAAGCTGAAGGTGCCGTCGCGCAGCTCCTACTTCGGCATCGTCGACCTGGCCGGCTTCAAGAAGGACCGCTTCTATCTGTACCAGGCGCGCTGGCGTCCGGAGCTGCCGATGGCGCACCTGCTGCCGCATTGGAACTGGCCGGAACGCGTCGGCCAGGTCACGCCGGTGCACCTGTACACCTCGGGCGACGAGGCCGAGCTGTTCCTCAATGGCCGGTCGCTGGGCCGCAAGAAGCGCGGGCCGCGCGACTATCGGCTGCGCTGGGACGATGTGATCTACCAGCCGGGCAGCTTGCGTGCGGTGGTCTGGAAGGACGGCAAGCGGTGGACCGAGGACAGCGTGCAAACGACGGGCGCCGCGGCCGGGCTGGCGCTGTCGGCCGACCGCGCCGTGCTGCAGGCGGACGGCAAGGACCTGGCCTTCGTCACTGTCGCCATCACCGATCGGCAGGGCAGGCCGGTGCCGCGCTCGAGCAATCAGGTGCGCTTCAGTGTGACCGGTCCGGCCGACCTGGTAGCCACCGACAATGGCGACGCCACCAGCCTGGTGTCGTTCCAGTCGCCCGAGCGCGCCGCCTTCAACGGCCTGGCGCTGGCGATCGTGCGCACCAGGCCTGGCCAGCCGGGCCGTATCGTCGTGCGCGCCGTCAGCGACAAGCTGGCCGGCGCGACCCTGACGCTGCGCAGCGATCCATGAACCACGATCAGGAGATCACATGACCGACCATGCATACTCGCGCCGGCAGTTCGTGCTGGCCGGCCTGGCGCTGCCGTGGCTGCCCGGCTGTGCCCAGTTGGCGCCGACCCTGGCGCAGCGCGCCGTTCGACATGCCGGCCATCGGCGTGCCCGATTTCTCCGTCAGCCGGCGCTGCGGCCGCACTTCGTGCAGTTCAACCGCTGCCGCAACGTGCTGATCGAGGATGTCCACATCGTCAATAGTCCGTTCTGGGGGGGGCCATCCGTATCTCTGTCGCGACGTCGTCATCCGGCGCGTGCAGATCCAGGCGCACGGTCACAACAACGACGGCGTCGATCCGGAGATGAGCCAGAACGTGCTGATCGAGGACTGCGTGTTCGACCAGGGCGGCTCACGCCGATCGACGGCCTGCACCTGCTAACATCCGCGTCGGCGAGGCGAAGTTCCTTTGCCACATCAAGGCGGAAAAAGAGATGCCGGTCAAGAACGTCACGCTGCGCGATATCCGGGTCAACAACGTGTTCGGCACGCCGATCTCCATCGACAACGTGCAAGGGTTCGTCAACCAGGCTTGAGAGGTCAGCCGTTGATCGCTGGCGGTGATTCACTCGCGCTGGTGGTCGTGCAAACGCTGGGGTCAGGTCTGACATTCGCACATTCCAAAATCCGAATGTACGAATGACAGACCTTACCCCGAGGGCCGTCGACCTTGCCCCGCGCCCGTCCGACCTTAGCCGGTAATTGTCGGCGTGGCACGCGCGCCGCAAACAATCAAATCCGTGATTGAAACAGCGCTATCGATACCGCGTTGC
>JARXKM010000087.1:0-4953 GCA_030272785.1 Pseudomonadota bacterium | reverse complement strand
CGCGCCGCAAACAATCAAATCCGTGATTGAAACAGCGCTATCGATACCGCGTTGCGTCAGCCGCTATCTCAAGCGATAACTTTTTTCGACAAAACCGGGTAAATTTGTGAAAAATCGGTATCAATGCTGCGCGCTTGCGCAATTTACTGATCACTGCGGTGAGTGTTTCCCTGCCACATGCGCCAACGGCCACATCCGGTCATAAACTAGGCGCAGTTCCACTCGTCCATACGCGGACGCAGCAGCAAGCGGGAAAAACAAGAGTTGAAAACAGGTCCGGTCCGAGACCAATTATGGAGACTGAAAATGCGTGAGAATTCAAACCAGGCCATGCGGCCAAATCGCCTCAGCTATGCGGTGTCGGTAGCGCTGGCCCTGATGGCCGGCAACGTCGCCATCGCGCAGGAAGCCAAACCGGCGCCTGCCGAAGTGGCGGCCGACGCGCCCGTCATCAAGGTGCTGCTGGTCGCCACCCGCAGATCGCAGCAGTCGGGCATCAGCCGGAAGAAGAACGCGGCAACGGCGATCGATTCGATCGTTGCCGAGGATGTCGGCTCGCTGCCTGACCGCAACATCGGCGAGGCGATCTCGCGCATGGCCGGCGTCGCGCTCGACCGCGGCGACTTCGGCGAAGGCGTCAGCGTCGCCGTGCGCGGCAACGGCCCCGACCTGACCCGCGTCGAAATCGACGGCCAGGCAGTGCAGTCGGCCGGCGGCACCGACATGAATGGCGGCGGCAGCGGCCGCGGCACGGAATTCCGCCAGCTCTCCGCCGACCTGATCAAGAGCGTCGACGTGGTCAAGGGTTCGACCGCCGACATGGTCGAGGGTTCGCTGGGCGGCGGCATCGTCATCACCACCCGCAACGGCCTGGACTTCAAGGAGCCCTTCGTGTCGGTGCGGGTGGCCGGCACCGAGAACAACCTGAACAAGAAGTGGGAACCGGATACCAACGTCATCCTGTCGCGCAAGTTCCTCGACGACCGCCTGGGCGTGCTGCTGAACGCATCGAAATCGACGCTGGCCCTCGAGCAGCACCAGATGCAGGTCGCCACCAGCGCGGCCGCCGGCTATGCCCGATCTATCGATTTCGACAATTCGCCGAACAAGACCTTCACTTTCAACCCGAGCACGCTGAACATGGCCGATCCGGCCTCGACCGCGCCGGTCGGCAGCTATCCGTTTACTGCCGGCACCGGCAACTGGACCACCGCGTCGCCGCTCGACATCTTGACCAAGTCCGCCGCCGCCCAGTCGAAGGCGGATTGCTACACCGCGTTTCCGCAGATGGCCGTTGCCGACGCCGCGCTCAAGAATCTGAGCACGACCAACCGCACCAATGCGGTCAATGCCCGCAGCAATGAGCTGATCAGCTGCCTAAACCAGTGGAACGACTACACCCCTTCGCTGATTCGCAACAAGATACAGCGCGAGACCGACCACCGCCAGAACCTCGACCTGCGCGCCGACTTCAAGGTCAACCGCGAGCTGACCGTGTACGCGAAGGGCAGCTACTCGAAGTTCACGATGGACAACAACACGTCCTATCTGAACCTGGGCGGCCAGAACGTCAATCCGGCCACCAGCTTTATCGATGCCGCCGGCAAGCGCAGCGTCGCCGCGGGCGCCAACGCCGCCAATTACTTCCTGTATCCAGGCAATGTCAGCTTCGTCAGCGGCGTGCCGGCCGTGACCGGCGCGGTGACCAACGTCAACCCATCATCCGTCACCGTCGACGCCAGCCACCACGTGACGGGCTTTTCCATCAGCGACGGCACCGCCAGTGTCGACCAGATCTACACCAAGGCCGAGACCATCAACAAGGCCTTCCAGACGGGCGGCGTGTGGACCCACGGCCAGTTCAAGGCCGAATTCCTGGCCGGCGAGGCGAAGTCGAACTTCACCCGCCAAGACTACCGCACCACCTTCACCTCCAACTATGGCGGCGCGACCCTGGCGGTGCAGCCGAATGGCTTGTGGTCCTATAGTTTCCCTGCCAGCTCGAAATTCGATCTGTCCAACCCGGCCAACTACGTCGCGCTGGCCGCGCCCGGCGCGGCGGCGGCCGTCACCGGCGGCGGCACCAGCATCAACAGCACGCCCGCCTATACGACCATCCAGCAGCCCCTGCTGACGGCCGCGCCGCAGCTGTCGTACACCCCGCAAATGCGAAACAGCGACGAGAAGACCGCCAAATTCGACCTGACCTACTCGGCAGGCGACAGCCTTCCCTTCATCACGCGCATCAAGACCGGTTTCAACTTCCGCGATACCAGCTACAACGCCTACACGGGAGGCGGCTATACCGCCAACAGCCTGCCGCAGGTGGTGGTACCTGCAGCGTTCATCCGCGGCAGCTTCGTCGGTTGCCAGGACACCACCGGTTCCCTGGGCACGGGTGGAAACAAGTGCAAATACGGCATCAATCCGAGCAACACCTACGCCAGCGCGAATTCGAGCACCGTGACGCTGACCCCGGCGGCCTACCAGGACCTGATTGCCCAGTCCTTGTCGGGTAACGCGACCAGCACCCAGTTCTTCAACGGCGCCAAGGGCGAGTTCGGCGGCGCGGTGACCAACTGGCCGAACATCGACGTGCTCAAGGCCTTCGCGCTGAGCGGCATTCCGAACATCAACACGGACTGCCTGATCACCTGCAAGGGCAGCGACGGCAAGGTCTACCAGCAGCCGGTGACCCGGATGAGCGAGCGCTCCCAGGCCATGTACCTGATGGGCGACTTCAACTTCGACCGCATCCCGTTCACCAGCCGCGCCCTGCCGTTCGGTTTGGAACTGGAAGGCAACATGGGCTGGCGCTACATCAAGACCGACGTGCATGGCATCGGCTCGATGACCTTCGAGTCGATTACCAAGACTGGCAGCTTCGACCCCGCCAATCCGGGGGCGACGGCGGGTATCAACGACGTCAAGGTCACCACCAACACCGTCGTCGACGCCACCACCCAGGACTTCCTGCCGATCTTCAACCTGGCCATGTGGGTGGTGCCGGACAAGCTGGTGGTGCGTTACAACCGTGCGCGCACGGTGGCGCGCCCGCCCGTCAACTACCTAGTGCCACAGGGCGTTTGCATCTTTGACCAGCGTCTCGGCGCGGATGTGGCCCAGCGCTGCACCAACACCATCGGCAACCCTGCGCTGCAAGCCCAAAAGAACCTCAACCAGAACTGGAGCGCCGAGTACTACCCGAACAAGGACACGATGGTGTCGCTGGCCTACTTCAAACAGAAGGGCTTGATCGGCCCCGCGCTGGCCCAGAGCTCGACCAACGGCACGCTGGGCCTGAACCTGACCGACCCGGTCACCGGCGTCTCGCTGGGTGACCTGCCGTTCGACTTCGCGACCTATCAGAACGGCGTGCCAACCACCCGCAAGGGCTGGGAGTTCAACAGCAAGACGGCGTTCACCTTCCTGCCATCGGTGCTGCGCTTCACCGGTTTCGACGCCAACTACACCAAGCTTGCGTCGGTCACGTCGACCCAGAACATCGTCGATCTGCTCACCGGCGTGGCGCTGCCACCGCTGCGCGAGTCGAAGTTCCAGTACAACTGGGCGGTGTGGTACGACGACGGGCGCCTGTCGGCTCGGGTTGCGATTCAAGGTGTGTCGAGCTATTTCAACAATATCGCGGGCGCCACCAGCAACTACCTGAACAATTACCCTAACGCCAGCGGCAATACCCGTCCGCCGTCGTACAACCCGGGTTCACCGAACTTCAAGGACGCCACCCGCTACGTCGACGCCAAGATCGGCTACAAGATCACGCCAAACGTTGAGTTGTTCCTCGAAGGCCGCAACTTGGGCAATGCGGCCACCAGCACCAGCCAGGGTTCCTTCGTGCCTTTTTCGAATGGCACCCCGAGCATTCTGGACTACAGCTACGCCGGCCGCCGCATCATGGCTGGCGCCAACTTCCGCTTCGGCGGCTGACCCCAACCGCCTGCCGCGCCCCGCGCGCGGCAGTCTGGAGCGCGCGCCGTTTTGCGGTGCGCGCTCTTTTTCTTTGCGCATGCCGTTCCGCCGAACGTCCCCAACCCACAACAAAGGACCCGAACGAAAGCCCCTGAATTGTTCCATGATGCTTTTCCTGTGGGCAGAATCAAAGGGATGCACAAAACATCGATGGACTGGAGTGTGTCACGAACGCAAGCGAAAGCTTGTGGTGCTGTACTGAAGATGGGAGTGGGTCTCCCGGAGTCGGCTTGCAGGAGCTGGCTTCACACCGCCCAGTGCTGCTGGGTTCAAAAGGCCCGGTGGTGAGCGACTGGGGAAAAGGCGTTAGTTAAAGCCGTCAGGTAAGCGTTCTGCCAAACGGACTGTGGGGTTACACTTTCCCGGCTGGCAGCAGTTTCGACCAGACCAATCCGGCGCTATATGCCTAAGTTACGCGCTGCCCGAAAGCATGCCGTACTTCAAACGCATCAAGTCCGGCTTCAACCTGCGCGACACTTCCGGCAACAGCTGGGGTGGGGGCGGCTACACGCAGACGGCGGCGGTCGGCACCTACGGCGCGGCTGGCTATGTGGCACCGGTCGTCGTGCCGACGGCGAACATCCGCGGTTCCTTCGTCGGCTGTACCGATACCCCTGGTTCGCTCGGCGCCGGCGGCGCACCGTGCGCCAGCGGCTTTGTGCCGAGCCACGGCCCGCTGGCCATCTTGTCGGGCCAGACCGTGATGACCCGGGCCGCCTTCATCATCTCCCAGTCGATGACGCAAGGGCCGACCTCGTTGTTCTTCAACGGCGCCAAGGACCGTCCGTCCAACCTGATCAACGGCTGGAACCAGATCGATGTCGAAAAAGTCTTCGCGCTGGTCGGCTCGCCGAACGTCAATTTCGACTGCGTCAAGGAATGCACGGCGAGCGATGGCAAGGTCTACGCCCAGCCCGTCACCCGTTACAGCGAGCGCAGCACTGCCGGTTACCTGATGGCCGA
>JARXKM010000464.1 GCA_030272785.1 Pseudomonadota bacterium | reverse complement strand
GCGCTGCCGCGCGCAGGTGGAAACGTTCGGCAAGACCGGGGTGGAGATGGAGGCGCTGACCGCGGTGCAAATCGGCTTGCTGACCATCTACGACATGTGCAAGGCGGTCGACCGGGGGATGGTGATGACCGATGTGCGGGTACTGGAGAAGCACGGCGGCAAGAGCGGGGATTGGACGGCAGAAATGTAAGTCTTCAAGGGATCAGGAACGATGCTATGAAAGCAAGGCTGATGCTCGTTGACTGAGATTGCGATGCGGTCGAACGCTCATCCTGTCGACGCGGCGACCAGGAACATGAATGCGGTCAGGCTGGCGTCGGACGCGGCCGAGGTATTTACCTGCGGTGTGCAGTTCGCCGATCTCGCGCCCATCCATTACGCGCTGCTGCAGAACACTTCGTACGAAACGCTGATCGCCGATCTCCAAAAAATTGCCTGAAGGAACAAAAAAAGCACTTCATCGCTGAAGTGCTTTTTCTCGGAGCGGGCAGCTGCCCGCTAGCCGGATCGATTAGGTCTTGCAGGCGTTTGCAGCGACGCAAGTACCGCTGACAGTAATCGCGATCGTCGTCGCGCCGCTCGCAGGAACAGCCGGCGTCAGGATGTAGGTGTAACCGCCCGCTGCTGCAGTGCCGGTTGCCGTGATGATTGCGGTAGCAGCCTCGATAGTGATGCTGGAGAGGTTGGTATCAGCAGCGGCTGGCAACGTGACATTCAGTTTTGCGGCGGTATCGCAAGCGGCGAGCGTGCCGTTGGTCTGGAGACACTCGGCCATTGCGGTCTTGACTGCAGCGGTGGCGCTGATCACGTTGGCGAACTTGGCTTTCTTGATGTAGTCCTGGTAGGCAGGAATGGCGACTGCTGCCAGGATGCCGATAATCGCAACGACGATCATCAATTCGATCAGGGTGAAACCAGCTTGTGCTTTCTTAACCATTTTCATCGATTTCATTTTGTTGCTCCTTGGGGGGTGAGGTGTATGTTCCAGGTTACTGACTTTACATAGAGCAATAGCCGTGCCAGCTCGGAAACACCCTAGATTGATAAAGTTACCCCCCGCAGACGAAGAAAACCCGACGTTTTTTGTCGCTGCTCGTGACGCTTTTTGTCAGTTGTCTGCCCAAATTTGTCATTTTCCGGACTGCTTAGCGAAATATGGCGGCAAAGCGCATCCGGGTGCCGGTCAGTTCGAGCAGGTCGCCATCGTGCAGAAGGCGCGGCGTGCGGCCGATCGGCTCGCCGTTCAGTTGTGCGTCCGCCTCGCCCTGCACCTGCGCCACAAAATAGCCATCCGCATGGCGGCTGATCATCACCACCAGCACGCCGGGGCTGCCGAGCGTGGTCAAGGGCTTCGTCATCGCCATGCGCCGGCCGGCGCTGGCGCCGTTCAGCACCTCGATGCTGCCGGCCAGCACCGTCGGCACGGGCTGGCCGGCGACATACTCGAGCGCAAACGTGGCGATGCCGATGCGGTCATGGTCGGCCAGCGCCGCCTGGGCGACGCGCCGCTGGTTGAGCAGCGTGCCGTTGCTTGAGTCCAGGTCTTCCAGCACGGCCGCGCCGCCGTTGAGGGTGAGTGCCGCGTGGCGGCCGCTCACGGCCAGGTGATCGAGCACGATGTCGTTGTGAGGATGGCGGCCGATGGTGGTCCGGCCGGCGCCGAGGTCGACCTCCTGCACCACCTGCGCCCCGCGCGATATGATCAGTTTCGCCATTGCCGGCCTCCGCCCGGAGCTGCCCTGGGCTGTTAACGGAAAAAGGGAAGCGTCGCCGCTCCCCTTGATTGTACCGATTCTACGGCCGGGTTTGTTTACCCGGCCCGGCGTGCCAGCTTACAGCATCGCTTTCAGCAGGCGCGCCATTTCCGACGGGTTCTTGGTCGCCGTGATACCGCAGGCGGCCATGATGTCGAGCTTGGCTTGCGCGGTGTCGGCGCCGCCCGAGATCAGCGCGCCGGCATGGCCCATGCGCTTGCCTGGCGGCGCGGTGACGCCGGCGATGAAGCAGACCACCGGCTTCTTCATGTTGTCCTTGATCCAGTAGGCCGCGTTCGCCTCGTCCGGACCGCCGATCTCGCCGATCATGATGACCGCATCGGTGTCCGGATCGTCATTGAACATCTTCATGATGTCGATGTGCTTGAGACCGTTGATCGGATCGCCGCCGATGCCGACCGCGCTCGACTGGCCCAGACCGAGGGCGGTCAGCTGGCCGACCGCTTCGTACGTCAAGGTGCCCGAGCGCGAGACGACGCCGATGCGGCCCTTGCGGTGGATGTGGCCGGGCATGATGCCGATCTTGATTTCGTCCGGCGTGATCAGGCCCGGGCAGTTCGGTCCCAGCAGCAAGGTCTTCGAGCCGGCTTTCGCCATGCGGTCCTTCAGCGCCATCATGTCGCGCACGGGGATGCCTTCGGTGATGCAGATGGCCAGGTCGAGTTCGGCTTCGACCGCTTCCCAGATCGCCGCGGCGGCGCCGGCTGGCGGCACGTAGATCACCGACACGTTGGCGCCGGTTTCTTTTTTCGCTTCGGCGACGTAGGCGAAAATCGGGATGCCTTCGAAATCTTCGCCGGCTTTCTTCGGGTTGACGCCGGCGACGAAGCATTCTTTGCCGTTGGCATAGTCGCGGCAGGCGCGGGTATGGAACTGACCGGTCTTGCCGGTAATTCCCTGGGTGACAACTTTGGTATCTTTATTGATCAGGATCGACATGTGTATTCCTTCGGATTAGGCGTGACCAGCGGCGGCGGCGACAACCGCTTTCGCGGCATCTTCCATCGTATCGGCGGCGATGATCGGCAGGCCGGACTCGGCCAGCATCTTCTTGCCCAGGTCTTCGTTGGTGCCCTTCATGCGCACCACCAGCGGCACCTGCAGCGAGACCGCCTTGGAGGCGGTGATGACGCCTTCGGCGATGACGTCGCAACGCATGATGCCGCCGAAGATGTTGACCAGGATCGCCTTCAGGCCCGGGTTCTTCAGCATGATCTTGAACGCTTCGGTGACTTTTTCCGCGGTGGCGCCGCCGCCGACGTCGAGGAAGTTGGCCGGCTCGCCGCCGAACAGCTTGATGGTGTCCATGGTCG
>JARXKM010000463.1 GCA_030272785.1 Pseudomonadota bacterium | reverse complement strand
GGTTTCCCGCCGATCTGCCCCATCCGTCGCTAACATCGGGCAGGTAGCAATGCGACCGCTGTTGTCGCCGCCCGCACGCCATCGTTGGTGCGGACGCCGTTCCACCGTAGCAAGACTGCTCAACGCTTTCCCGTGCCGGCGCAGGCCCGCGGCGAGGGCGCCGATCCGACCCCTTTGCGAGGATGATATGAAACACGCGATACCCGTTATTACTGCCGTTGCCGCCATGCTCTGGACCTTCGCCGCCACCGCGGCGCAGGCGCAGGTTGCGCCGGTCGTCAAGGTCAATCCCCAAGTGCGGGCCGCCGCGCCCGGCTATTGGACGCCCGAGCGGTTCAAGGCGGCCAAACCCTTGCCGCTGCCGCTGGCCAGTGCCGACACGCGCCGCGAACCCGAGCCCGCCGCCCCGCCGCTGAACCCGGCCGCCAGCGACGCGCAGGCGCCGACCGAGCCGGCCGACTTCCCCGGCCAACAGCTGTTCGCGCCGGACCCCGCCACGCCACGCCTGGGCGTCGATCCGGGTGCGGTGGGCACCTTCGGCGCCTACTACACCAGCACCCGCGTGTTCCCGTTGTTCAACGGCAGCGCCGCCCCGTACTCGGCCGACCGCGCCTATCCGTACCGCACCGTCGGCATCCTGTTCTTCACCATCGACGGCGCGCCCTATCTGTGCTCGGCCTCGGTGATCCAGCGCCGCGTCGTCGCCACCGCCGGCCACTGCGTCCATAGCGGCACCGCCGCCGGCTTCCACGACAACTGGGTGTTCGTGCCGTCCTACCGCGACGGCGCGGCGCCGTTCAAGATGTGGAACTGGCGCCTGGTCGCCGTCACCGGCACCTGGGCCGGCGGCGGCGGCGGCGTCCCCAACGCGGCCGACTACGCCATGATCGAATTCGTCGACCAGCCGCTATACCCGAATTCCAAGCCATCCAAGCTGGGCAACGTCACCGGTTGGCTCGGCTGGCAGACCCTCAGCCTGATTCCGAATCACACCTCGAAACTGGGCTATCCGTGCAACCTCGATAACTGCGGCAAGATGCAGGACGTCACCAGCAACAGCTTCCGCGCCACCGCGCCGAACAACGTCGAATACGGCTCGGACGCCCGCGGCGGCTCGAGCGGCGGACCGTGGGTGCAGAACTTCGAGACGCTCGCCGTCGGCGGCGGCACCGGCAGCCAGACCGGATCGAACCGGGTGGTGGCGGTGACGTCGTACGGCTACATCAGTGAAGACCCGAAAGTGCAGGGTGCGTCCATCTTGGACAGCCGCTGGGTCGATCTGTTCAATCTGTTGTGCAGCCAGCCGGGCAACTGCGTTCCGTAGCAAAGCGCGCTTGAAATCGGCGCGCGGTCACGGTAAGATACTGTATGTTTGTACAGTATGCGAGGAACGCCGTGACCAGCCCCGACCGCGACCTGGACTTGGATCAGCAATACGAAGGGCAGGTGATGCTGCCGCCCAAGCCGCTCGTGCCCAGCAAAGGGCGCGGCGCGGTATCCAATTTGCAAGGCCGTTACGAAGTGAACGGCCGCGCAAGCTTCGACGACGGCTGGGTGCACGACGACGACGACGACGACGGCGCGCCGTCCCCCATCAAGACGCGCGTCACGGACGAATACGCCAAGACCATCCTCAGCCGCAATGCCTCGCCCGACATCCCGTTCAACGTCTCGCTCAATCCCTACCGCGGCTGCGAACACGGCTGCATCTACTGCTTCGCGCGGCCCACCCACAGCTACCTCGGCCTGTCGCCCGGGCTCGATTTCGAAACCCGCCTGTTCGCCAAGGTCAACGCGCCCGAGCTGCTGCGCCGCGAACTTTCGCGTCCGTCGTACGTGCCCGAATCGATCGCCCTCGGCGTCAACACCGACGCCTACCAGCCGTGCGAACGCCAGCTCGGCCTGACCCGCCGCGTGCTCGAAGTGCTGGCCGAATGCCAGCATCCGGTCGGCCTGATCACCAAGTCGTCGCTGATCGAGCGCGACATCGACATCATCGGCGCGATGGCGGCGCGCCGCCAGGCGATGGCGTCGGTCACCATCACCACGCTCGACCCGGCCATTTCGCGCACGCTCGAGCCGCGCGCGGCCGCGCCGGCGCGGCGCCTGCGCACCATTCGCACCCTGACCGATGCCGGCATTCCGGTCAGCGTCAGCGTCGCGCCCATCATCCCCTTCGTCACCGAGCCCGAGCTCGAAAAAGTGCTCGAGGCCGCGCACGACGCCGGCGCGGTCGGCGCCCACTACGTCGTGCTGCGCCTGCCGTGGGAAGTCAACCCGCTGTTCCAGGAATGGTTGCAAGCGCACTTCCCCGAACGTGCCCAGCGGGTTATGAACCGCGTGCGTGAAATGCGCGGCGGCAAAGAGTACGACAGCGATTTTTCGCGCCGCATGCATGGCGAAGGCGTCTGGGCCGACCTGATCCGCCAGCGCTTCACCAAGACCGTCGAGCGGCTCGGCATGGGCGGCAGTCACGGGCGCCGCTTCGAGCAGCTTGACTTTTCGCACTTCCGCCGCCCGCAGATGGTGCCGGCGGCGGCCGGCAAGCAAGGCGCCCAGGCCGGCGGCCAGCTCGACCTGTTCTGAGCATCATGGCGTCGGTTGTCCGCATGCGCGCTGGCCTGTACGATGGCACTGTTATCGAACTTATTCTGGAATGCTGAAACCATGGCCGAGCGAGACCTCGAAGCAGCACAGATGGTGGTATTTGTGGGCGCCGAATCGACCGGCAAGTCGACCCTGGTCGCCCATCTAGCACGCGCCTACGACACCGGGTTCGTCCCCGAAATCGGTCGCTTCGTATGGGAAGAAAAGCAGGGTGTGCTGGGCGAGGGCGATTACGTCGACATCGCCGTCAAGCACCGCCAGGCCGAAGACGAAGCGCTGCGCCATGCGCGCCGCTACCTGTTCGTCGACACCAGCGCGCTGACCACTTTGCTGCTGGGGATCTGCTTCGGCCATGCCGACCAGCACGCGCCGGCCTTGCTGGCCTATGCCGAGGACTGCAGGCGTCGCTACGTTCACCACTTCGTCTGCGCCGACGACATCCCGTACGAGCAGGACGGCTGGCGCGAGAACGAGGCCTGGCGCACGCG
>JARXKM010000462.1 GCA_030272785.1 Pseudomonadota bacterium | reverse complement strand
CACGCCTGGCGGCGGCTTCGCGCCTGTCTACAGCCTGCCTGACGCGGAAATCATGGGTGAAATCGAAGGCATGGTAAATCCGCGAGAGGCCGCGGCGAGTTGTTGTTTGAAAGATTGTGCCTAAACACCTAGAGGCGCCGACGCCGCCTACGGATCTTTGTACCACCCTGTATTTTGTAGCCAAGTTCAAAGACGCTTGACCTTCCCACGGCTGGAAGGTATATCGTACCTACTTCCCGAATGGAGGTAACGATGGATACCGTGCTGGCACAACGCCCCAAGCTAACCGAGCTGACCTTCGAGGTCGGCGGCATGACGTGCGCCTCGTGTGTCGCGCGTGTCGAGAAAGCACTTAAATCGGTTCCTGGTGTCGAGAGCGTTTCCCTCAACCTGGCCACTGCGCGCGCGACCGTGCGTGCCGCTCCTGGCACCAGTTTCGAGTGCCTGCATGCGGCGGTCGAGAAGGCAGGATACGAGCTTCCCAGCCAGAGCGTCACGCTGTCGATCTCCGGCATGACATGCGCTTCTTGTGTCGCACGCTTGGAGAAAGCGCTGAAGAAGGTGCCCGGCGTGACTGCGGCGTCGGTGAACCTTGCGACAGAAAAAGCGCAGATCAAGGCGGCGGGCGGTTTTGATGTCGATGCGTTGATCGCCGCGGTCAGAAAAGCCGGGTTTGAAGCAAGCCTTGCTGAAGCGGCCACACCAGCGTTGGCAACTGCTGGCGCGCTGCCGTCGTGGTGGCGGGTGGCGGCATCGGCCCTGCTTAGCTTGCCGTTGATCCTGCCGATGCTGGCCATGCCCTTCGGCCAAGACTGGGCGCTACCCGCCTGGGTACAACTGGTGTTCGCGATACCAGTACAGTTCTGGCTCGGCGCGCGCTTCTACCGGGCTGGCTGGAAGGCGCTGCGCGCCGGCGCGGGTAATATGGACTTGCTGGTGGCACTTGGCACCTCGGCCGCGTTTGGACTCTCCGTCTACTTGCTGCTTGCGCACCGTCCCGGCCACGGCATGCAGCATCTTTATTTTGAATCCTCGGCAGTCATTATCACGCTGGTCCTGCTCGGAAAATGGCTCGAAGAGCGCGCCAAGTATCAGACGGTGGCGGCAATTCGCGCGCTCGAGTCCCTGCGTGCCACCGTCGCGATCGTGCGGCGCGATGGTATCGACCAGGTGGTCCCGGTCGCGGATGTGCGCCATGGCGACGTCTTCATCGTACGTCCGGGCGACCGCGTACCCGTCGACGGCGTCGTCGTCGAGGGCAGCAGCCACCTCGATCAGTCGCTGCTGACCGGCGAAAGCCTGCCTGTTCCAAAAACCGTCGGCGACACGTTGACCGGCGGCGCGGTCAATGCCGATGGCGTCCTGGTGGCGGAGGCAACCGCGGTCGGTGGCGAGACAATGCTGTCGCAGATCATCAAAATGGTGGAGGATGCCCAAGCCGTCAAGGCGCCGATCCAGCGGATTGTCGACCGGGTCAGTGCAGTATTCGTTCCTGTGGTGCTGGCCATTGCGGTCCTGACTTTTATTGGCTGGGGATTTTCCACCCGCGACTGGCAATACGCCCTGCTCAACGCCGTCGCGGTGATGGTCATCGCCTGCCCATGTGCCCTCGGCCTGGCGACACCGACGTCGATCATGGTTGGAACCGGAGCCGCCGCCAGGTACGGCATCCTTATCAAGGACGCGGAAGCGCTCGAGACGGCGCATGCAGTGACAGTCGTCGCATTCGATAAGACAGGAACACTGACCGAAGGTAAGCCCGCTGTCGTCGCCGTCGAAACGGCGGGCCGGTCGGCGCGCGAAATCCTCCAGCTGGCAATCACAGTCCAACAGCACAGTGACCATCCACTGGCGAAGGCGGTCGGCACTGAAGCCAAAAAGATCGGCGTTGTACCGCTGGCGGCATTGAACGCAAAGGCGCTGCCGGGACGCGGGGTCCAGGCCGATGTCGACAGTGCCACGGTCTACCTTGGCAACACGCGCCTGATGCTGGAGCTTGAAGTGCCTACTCAATCGCTGGACGACGTCGCCGCGAGGCACGAGGAGTACGGCCGTACGGTTTCATGGCTGGCAATCGGAACAGCCCAGGGGATCGAACTGGCCGGTATCCTGTCCTTCGGTGACGAGGTAAAAAGCACCGCACGCGCGGCGGTATCGCGTCTCGCCCAAATGGGCATCGCTTCCGTCATGCTCACCGGCGACAACGCCGGGGCAGCGCGCGGAGTCGCCGAAAAAGTCGGCGTCGCCAGTTTTCATGCTGGATTGCTCCCTGCCGATAAGGCGCGCATGATCAGCGAACTGCAACAGCGAGGCCAGACGGTCTGCTTTGTCGGTGACGGCATCAACGATGCGGTGGGTCTGGCGACGGCCAACCTTGGCGTGGCGATGTCCAGCGGCAGCGAAGTGGCGATGCATACGGCCGGCATTACATTAATGCGCGGGGACCCGATGATGGTGTCGCAGGCGGTGGATATTTCGAAGCGAACCTATCGGAAGATACGACAGAACCTTGGATGGGCATTCGTGTACAACGTCGTCGGCATTCCGCTGGCCGCCTTCGGCTACCTGAGCCCCATGATCGCCGGCGCCGCCATGGCCCTGAGCAGCGTGAGTGTCGTAGCAAACTCGCTGCTGCTTCGCGGCTGGAAACCCGCCGCAAACGAAGGAGACGAATGATGAATATCGGCCAGGCGGCAGAAGCATCGGGGGTGAGCGCGAAAATGATCCGCTATTACGAGAGCATTGGCTTGATCGCCAAGGCCGGCCGCAGCGATGCCGGCTATCGCAAGTATTCGGAAAATGAAGTGCAAACGCTACGGTTCATCAGGCGTTCACGCGACCTGGGCTTCTCGGTCGCTCGCATCAAAACGCTATTAGAATTGTGGAATGACCGCGAGCGCAAGAGCGCAGACGTAAAAAAGCTGGCGCGCCACTACATTTCCGAGCTGAACGAAGACATCGAGAAGCTGCAATCGATTCGCGACCAAATCGAACACCTGTCGGATTGCTGTAAGGGTAATAACAGGCCGGATTGCCCGATCCTTGACGACCTGGCGAAGCCTGCTTTGGAAGGGAAGCGAAGGGCCGCCGCATAAGTAG
>JARXKM010000086.1:6573-16874 GCA_030272785.1 Pseudomonadota bacterium | reverse complement strand
GGCCGCGCCGATCGCCAGCGCCGCCAGCAAGCCGGCCGCCACGCTGGCGGGCGCGAACACGCCTTCCAGCCGCCGCTCGACCAGTTCGGCAAACAGCGGCAGCAGCAGCCAGGCGAGCAGCAGTCCGGCCGCATACGCGAGCAGCATCACCAATGTCGATTCGGCCATCAGCAGGCCGGCCAGTTGCGCGCGGCCGGCGCCGATTGCCTTGCGCAAGCCGATCTCCCGTTCGCGCCGCAAGGTGCGCACGGTGGCCAGGTTCAGGTAGTTGGCCGCAGCCAGCGCCAGTACCAGCAGCGCGACCGCGCCGAGCGCCAGCACCACCCGCCGCTCGCCGCGCGGCCCGCTGCGGTAGCCATTCGCCACTTCGGTGTCGAAATAGGCGTCGGGCAGGCTGCGCAGGCGCACTTCGATGACGTGGCCGATGCGCTGGCGGTCTTGCGGCGTCGGCGCCATTTCCTTCCACGGTGACTGGTCGGCGGCATCCTGCAGCGCGGCGGCCATGTCGGCGGCGGCGACGCCATCGCGCAGGCGCAGATAGATCTTGCCGCCCAGCCCTTGCCAGCGGCTGCGTGCGGCGGCGCGCTCGGCACCGCTCCAGATAATGCTGTCGCGACCGACCAGCGCGCTGTACGGCATGGTGCTGTTCGACGGCGCGTCGGCAACGACCGCCATCACGCGCAGTGTGGCGTCGCCCACCGCGACGCTTTGGTGCAGCGCCGGCCCGGCGCCGAACAGCTGGCGCGCCAGGCTGGCGGTCAGTACCAGGCCTTCGGGCCGCGCCAGCGCGCCGTCCAGCTCGCCTTCGAGCGCGGCCAGTCCGAACATCGCCGGGAAGGCGGCATCGACCGCCGTCACCTCGTCGCGCCGGCTGACCTGGCCGGCGACCAACACCACCTCGCGCGGGATCGCCGCGCTCGTTTGCAGCGTCAGCGCGCTGCGCCGCGCCGCGTCCTGGAACGGCAGCGGCATGAACTCGATCCAGGTCGGCGTCGGCATCAGGTTGACCCGGTGCTGCAGCACGAACACGCGCGCCGCATCCGGCACCGCGCTGTCGTAGGTGCTGCAGTAGCGCACCAAGCCGAGCAGCAGGAAGCAGACCGCGTAGCCGAGCGCCAGGCTGCCGATGACGATGGCGGAGTAGGCCGGCTCGCGTGCCAGCAGGCGCCAGCCGATGCGGAAATCGCGCAGCGTCATCGTCGGCCTAATCGCGCAGGATCAGCGCCGGCGTCATGCGCAGCGCAGCTAGCGTGTGGCGTAACGTCGACAGCGCCGCGACCAGCGCCGCCAGCAGCAGCGCGGCGAGCAGCGGCCAGGCGCCCATCGGCGCGCGTTCGACGAAGCCGGCCAGGTAGCGCGCGTTGACCAGCGCCGCCAGCGGCAGCGCAATCGCCGCGCCGAGCGCCAGCAGGCGCACAAACTCGCCGCCCACCAGCGTCGCGATCGCGGCGTGCCCGGCGCCATACAGCTTGCGCAGCACGATCTGGCGCGCCATGCGCTGCACGCTGTAGGTCGCCAGCACGTAAATGCCGAAGGCGGCGATCGCGATCGCCACCATGCTGGCCAGCCCGAGCAGCTTGGCCAGCCGCAGGTCGTCGGCGTAGTTGGCCGACAGGTAGGTCTGGGCGCGCTCGATCGCGAATACCTGGTCCGGCGCCTTGCGCTGCAGGGCGCCGGTGATGGCGCCTTCCAGCGCGCCCAGGTCGCCGTCGCTGCGCACCAGCAGTGCGAGGGCGCGCGGGCGGATGCGCCACACCACCGGCTTGACCGCTTCGTGCAGCGACTGCAGGCGCAGCGGCGGCGCGATGCCGATCACCTGGACTGCCGGACCCTGGTTCGGCGTCAACGTCTGCCCGACCGCCATCGCCGGGTCGGCGTAACCGAGCGCCCGCGCCGCTGCCGCGTCGATCACCGCCTTGTCGGCGGTCGTGTCGGATTCGCGCTCGCTGTCGAACAGGCGGCCCGCCACTGCCTTGACGCCGACCACTTCGAAGAAATTGGCGCTGATATCGCGCGTCAGCACATTGGCATTGACGCCGGACTGCGTGGTGTACGGCACATGATTGCCGATGATCGGTTCGCCGATGGCGTTCTGCGCCATGGCCACCCCTCGCACGCCGGGCATGCGCGCCACTTGCGCGCGCATCGCCTGGGCCGGATCGCCGCGCATCGACTCCGGCAGCTCGACGACGAGCATGCCGGCCGCGTCGAAGCCGGGATCGGCGCCGCTGGCGAAGCGCGCCTGCCAGGCGATCGCCAGCGTCACCGCGGTCAGGCCGATGGCGGTGGCGAACTGCGCCACGGTGAGCGCGCGGCGCAGCCACAGGCCGCCGCGCGTTTCGGCGCTGCCGCGGCCGGCCAGCGTGCGCTGCGGCCGCACGCCCAGCGCCACCCAGGCAGGGTAGATCCCCGCCAGCAGACCGGTCGCCACGCCAAGCGCGAGCGCCGCCAGCAGGTTCGACACGGCGAACATGTCCTTGAGCTGGCGGTCGACCAGTTCGGCGAACACCGGCAGCAGCAGCCAGGCCAGCAGCAGGCCGAACGCGGTGGCGATCAGCGCCACCAGCATCGATTCGGCGATGAACTGGGCGGCCAGCCGCCCGGCCGCCGCGCCGAGCACCTTGCGCACGGCGATCTCGCGCTGGCGCCGCACGGTGCGCACCGTGGCCAGGTTGACGTAGTTGGTGGCGGCGAGCAGCAGGATCACCAGCGCGACGGCGCCGAGGCCGCCGATCAGGCGCGGTTCGCCGTGCTCGCTGCTGCCGGGCACATTGGCGGTGTCGGCGTCGAAATACATCGAGGGCAGGGCGCCGAGGCGGATTTCGACCGCCTTCCTGCCGGCCAGTTTCGCCTCCGTGCCGGGGCCAAGTTCCTTGACCAGCGGCGAACGGTCGCCGGCGGCCTGCAAGGCCTGCTCCAGCGCCGCGGCCGACGCGCCGGGTTTGAGCTTGACGTACACCTTGCCGCCGATCCCGCCCCACGCCTCCAGCATGGCCTTGCGATAGCCGGCCGGCCAGGCGCTGCAGTCCTGTCCTGCCAGCGCCTCGTAAAAGATGGTGCTGTTGGACGGCGGATCGGGCAGGATCGCGCCGATGCGGAACGCGGCGCCGTCGATGGCGACGGTTTGTCCCAGCACGCTGGCGCGGCCGAACAGGCGTTGCGCGGTGCTGCTGGTGAGCGCCACGCTGCCGGGCTGCGTCAACACCGCGCCCAGGTCGCCTTCCAGCGCGCGCACGCCGAACATCGCGCCGAACCCCTGGTTGACGGCGGAAAGCCGGATCGGCAGCACCTGCGCGCCCGCCTTCATCGCCACGCCGACCGGGAACAGCATGGTGGCGTCGGCCACCATCGGGCTGCGCCGCGCTGCCGCCAGATACGGCAGCGGCGCCAGTTCGTACCACTTGGCGTCGCCGGAGATGTTGAAGCGCGTCTTGACCAGGTAAATCTGCCGGGCGTCGGGCACCTGGGCGTCGTAGCTGAACGAATGGCGCACGAAGCCGAGCAGCAGGAAGCAGGCGGCGAAACCGATCGACAGGCCGAGCACCACCACCGCCGAATATGCCGGTTCCTGGACCAGCAGGCGCCAGCCGATGCGAAAATCGCGAAGTCTCATGCGGTTCTCCTCACGCCGCTTGCAGCGCGTCGACGACGATGCGCCCATCGAGCAGGTGCAGCGTGCGCGAGGCCTGCGCCGCGTGCGACGGCGAGTGGGTCACCATTACCACCGTGGTGCCTTCGGCGTTGATGTCGCGCAGCAGTCGCATCACTTCGTCGCCGTGCGCGGTGTCGAGGTTGCCGGTCGGTTCATCGGCCAGCAGCATCGCCGGCCCGGCCACCAGCGCGCGCGCGATCGCCACGCGCTGCTGCTGGCCGCCCGACAGCTGCGACGGCCGGTGCGTGGCGCGGTGGCCGATGCCGAGCCGCTCGAGCATCGCGCCGACCCGCGCGCGCCGCTCCGGCGCCGGCGTGCCGGTGTACTCGAGCGCCAGTTCGACGTTCTCGAACACCGACAGCTCCTCGATCAGGTTGAAACTCTGGAAGATGAAGCCAACCCGCCCGCGCCGCAGCGTATTGAGCTTCGCCTCGCTCCAGCCGGCCACGTTCTGGCCTTCGAACCAGTACTCGCCGCTGTTGGGCACGTCGAGCAGGCCAAGCAGGCCAAGCAGGGTCGATTTGCCGCAGCCGGACGGTCCGGTGATGGCGACGTATTCGCCGGCGTCGATGGCCAGGTCGATGCGGTCGAGCGCGGTGGTCTGCACTTCGCCGGCCAGGTGGATTTTGCTCACGCCTACAAGTTTCAACATGCCGTTTTCCTCTTTTTATTTGGTCAATTGCAGGCGTTCGGTTTTTTCGAATGCCGCGTAACTCGATACGATCACCTGCTCGCCCGGCGCCAGGCCGGACAGGATTTCCACTTGCGAATTGCTGCGCCGCCCGCTGCGCACCGCGCGCCGCGTCACGCTCTGGCCGTCGCGCCCGAGCACGAACACCCAGGCGCCGCCGGTCTCGTTCAGGTAAGCGCCGTTCGGCAGCAGCAGCGCCTTGCCCGGCTCGCCCAGCGTCACCTGCGCGTCGAGGCTCTGGCCGGGGCTGAGCACCGCCGGCTGGCCTTTGGTGAACACCATCTCGAGCGTGAAGCGGCCCTCCTTGATCTGCGGGTAGATGGTGCTGACGTCGGCCGCGTAGGTTTGATCGCCCTGCCTGACGCTGGCGTGGCGGCCGACCGCCACCCGGTTCAGGTAGAACTCGTCGACCAGCGCCGCCAGCTTGAAGCGGTCGGGGTCGTCGATGCGGCCGATGTGCTGGTCGGTCTTGACGGTCTCGCCGATTTGCAAGCGGAAACCGGTCAGCCTGCCGTCGACCGGCGCGCGCACCGCCAGCGCGTCGACCGTCGCGTTCACCAGCAGCAAACCCGATTGCAGGCCCTTGATGGCGGTCTCCATCTGCGCCAGCGCATCGCGTCGCACGCGCGCCTCGGTGTCGCTGCTGGCACGCTCCTCGCCGGCGGCACGGCGCTGCTGCGCCAGCTTGTCGGCCGACTCTTCCAGGCCGACCGTGGAGATGAAGCCCTGCGCGGCCAGCCTGGCGTTGCGGGCATGCTGCTTCTCGGCCTGCGCCAGCGAAAATTCGAGGTCGGACAGGCGCCGCTGATGGTCGGTGCGGCCGGCTTCCTGGGCCACCCGCAGGTTCGACAGGTTCGAGATCTGCTGCGCGTGTTCGGCCTGGCGCGCCAGCAGTTCCAGGTTGCGCTGCGGGTTCGACAGGCGAAACAGCAGCTGGCCTTTTTTCACCAACGCGCCGTCGCGGGCGAACACTTCCTCGACGCGGCCCGATTCGACCGAATCGAGGATCACGGAGTTGAGCGGCTCCGCGCTGGCGCGCACCACGATATCGTCGAGGAATACGCCCTGTTCGACCGCGGCCAGGCGCACGTCCTGCGCCGCCACCTGCAGGCCGCGCGGCATGAAGTGCCAGGCGGCGTAGGCGCCGGCAGCGGCCAGCAGCACGCCGGCGGCGATGCGCGCCAGCAGCGGACCGCGGCGCTTCGGTACCCGCATGTCCATCGCGGCGCCGGTGACGGCCAGGTGGGGAGGAACTCGGTCCATCTGCGGCTTTCATCAAGGAGGGTTCACGGAAGGATTCAAGCTACCCATTGCAAGCGCCGTGCCAACGGGTTTTTGGCCGCTTTTTCCACATTTTCAAATGAATCTGTCCGTATCCGCACAATCGCAAGTGTTCGAAAACGAACACTTGCGAATGGATGCTCGCAAGTGGGAAAGAGGGTGGTTCCGGCGGCTTCTTCGAGATCGTCGGTCGTGTTTTCAGCTGTCGGAACGGGGCGCGATCAGCGTGTGCCCGACGAAAAAGGCGGCTCTCGATTCTTCCGGCTTTGCGCGGCTGATTCAAAATGACTATGTCATTTTGACCCTTTGCGAGCCCTTTTGGTTCGGAGGTGCGTGCGCTATTTGGGGGACGGATTGATCCCACTCAGATTGAGTTCCGGCCAGCGCGGCTGTTCGGCAGCGCTGCGAGGACCCGATCCCCGAGCCTGCTGCAAGTGCCGTGCTGCGCTCTCATATGCGCCCCCAAGAGCGCGACACTGCACTAGAATGGCAAGCACTTCATCCACCTGCCCGCGACCGAATGGCCGACCACACCGCCAGCATCCTGATTATCGACGACGACGCCGACGTCGCCTGCGCCGCGCAGCTGCTGCTGCGGCGCCTGCACGGCAAGGTCGCCACGCTGAACGACCCGGCCGGCCTGGCCGCGCTGCTGGCCGCCGGCGTGCCCGACGTGGTGCTGCTCGACCTGAACTTCACGCCCGGCCGGATCGACGGCGCGCAGGGCCTGGCGGTGCTCGACCAGCTGCGTGCGCTGGCCCGACCGCCGGCGGTGATCGCGCTGACGGCCTATGCCGATGTGCCGCTGGCGGTCGAAGCGCTCAAGCGCGGCGCCGGCGATTTCATCACCAAGCCGTGGGACAACGCACGGCTGGTCGCGGCGGTCGACACCGCGCTGGCGCGGCGCGCCGCCTCGACGCCGTCGGGCGCGGCCAGCGCGCTGATGGGCGAGTCGGCGGCGATACGCGAGGTGAAGGCAATGGTGGCCAGCGTCGGCCCGACCGAGGCGAACGTCATGGTGCTCGGCGAGAACGGCGTCGGCAAGGAGCTGGTGGCGCGCGCCATCCACCAGGCCTCGCGCCGCGCCGGCCAGACCTTCCTGGCGATCGACATGGGCGCGCTGCCCGAGTCGACCTTCGAGAGCGAGTTGTTCGGCCACCGCAAGGGCGCGTTCACCGATGCCAAGGGCGACCGCGCCGGCCGCTTCCAGGCCGCGCGCGGCGGCTCCCTGTTCCTCGACGAGATCGGCAACATGGCGCTGGCCGGCCAGGCCAAGCTGCTCACCGCGCTGGAGCGGCGCGAGGTCACCCCGCTCGGCGCCGACAGGCCCGAGGCGATCGACGTGCGCATCGTCAGCGCCACCAATCTGGACGAGGCGCGCCTGTTCGATGCCTCGGTGTTCCGGCCCGACCTGCTGTTTCGCCTCAATACCATCGTGATCCGGGTGCCGCCGCTGCGCGAGCGTCGCGACGACATCGCCGCGCTGCTGGCGCACTACCTGGCGCTGTACGAGCGCCAGTACCAGCGGCCGCCGCGCGGCCTGGCCGACGGCGCGCTCGAGCAGCTGTGCCGCTGCGACTGGCCCGGCAACGTGCGCGCGCTGCGCCATGCCTGCGAGCGTGCCGTCATCCTCGGCAGCGATCTGCAATACCGCTATGCCGATTTCGGCCTGGCCGGCGGCGCCGGCGCCAGTGTACCGCTGCTGCCGCCGCTGGCGAAATCGGCGGCGCCGGACGGCTTGCGGCTCGGCGACCTGGAACGCGACGCCATCGCCGCCGCGCTGGCCCAGGCGCAGGGCAACATCAGCCACGCCGCCAAGATGCTGGGCGTGAGCCGCGCCGCGCTGTACCGCAAACTCGGCAAGCATGGCATCTGAACGCCGTCTGAAGGCGCGCCTGCTGCTGGCGCTGGCCTGCCTGCTGGCGCTGGCCGCCGGCGCCGGCGCGGCGCACGCGTCGGCGCGCCTGGTGGTGCTGTGCGCGCTGGCGGCGCTGGCGCCGGCCGGCCTGCTGTGGCATAGCGTGAATCGGCTGGCCGCGCGCAGCGCCGTCTCGCTGCGCGATCCGCTGCCGGTCGACCAGCAAGGCCTGGTCGCCAACGCGCTGGCGCTCGAAGCGCGCCTGGAGCACGCGCCGGTGGCACTGTTCCACGTTGCCCCGGGCGGCGCGGTGGCGCCGCTCAATGCCAACGCGCGCCGGCTGGTGGCGCCCGGCCGCGCCAGCGACCCGGCCGACTTGTACCGCCAGCTCGCTGCGCTGCCGGCCGACCGGCGCGGCATGATCGGCTTCGACACCGAACGCGGCGCCGAGCGCGCGCTGGTGTCGGTGTCGGGGCTGACCCTGCACGGCAGCGCGCAGCGGCTGGCGGCGCTGATGCCGGTCGAGAGCGAGCTCGAAGCCGAGGCGCTCAACGCCTGGCGCCAGCTGGTGCACGTGCTGACGCACGAAATCATGAATTCGCTCACGCCGGTGGCGTCGCTGTCGCGCACCGCCTACGCGCTGCTGGAGGAATTTCGCGGCGCTCTGCCGGCCGACGTCAGCGCCGACCTGGTCACCGCGCTCGACGCCATCAGCCGGCGTGCCGACAGCCTGGTCGATTTCGTCGGCAGCTACCGCAGCCTGTCGAACCTGCCGGCGGCGCGGCCCGAGCGGGTGCGCGTCGGCGCGCTGTTCGAACGCGTCTCGGCGCTGGTCGATCCGGCCTGGCGTGGGCGCGGCGGGCGCGCCGGCTTCACGGTCGAACCGGCCTCGCTCGAGCTGATGGTCGATCCGGGCCAGCTGGAACAGGCGCTGATCAATCTGCTCAAGAATGCGCTCGAGGCTTGCGGCGCGGCGCCGCAAGCGCTGGTGACGGCGCGCCTGGGCCGCGGCGGCCGGCTGCGCATCGAAGTGGCCGACAACGGCGCCGGCGTGCCCGACGCGCTGGCGGCGCATATCTTCACGCCGTTCTTCACGACCAAGAAGCAGGGCGGCGGGATCGGCCTGGCGATGGTGCGCCAGCTCATCCACGGCAATGGCGGCACCGTGCGCTATGCCAAATCGGTCAGCGCCGGGGCGCGCTTCGTAATCAGTTTCTAGTGGTCGGCTGGCGCAGCATGTCGACGTGGGTGATGTCGTCTTCCTGATAGGGCGCGCTGATGGTGACGAAGCCGAAGCTGGCGTAGAACGCTTCCAGGTACTGCTGCGCGCCGATCTTGATGGCGTGGCCCGGATGCTGGCGCTCGGCATGCAGAATGCCCTGTTCGAGCAGCGCGCGGCCGATGCCGCCGCCGCGCGCCGCCGTGGTTGTCAGCACGCGGCCGAGCGACATCTCGGTGTATTTGGCGCCCGGCGCCAGACAGCGCAGGTAGGCGGCCAGCTGGCGCCGGCCGTCGACGTCGCGCCAGCCCAGCAAGTGGTGCGCATCCAGGTCGAGGCCGTCGAAGTCGTTATACAGGCACTGCTGCTCGAGCACGAACACATGCTGGCGCTGGGCCAGCACCGCGTACAGTTCGCGCGGCGTGAGCTGATCGAAACTGCGCCACTGCCATTCGGTCATGCCGGGTGCCGGAGTAGTCATGCGGCCGTCTCGAAGCCTTCCAGCACGTTGACCACGTTGATGCCGATTTCGGCCACCGCGTAGCCGCCTTCGAGCACGAACACGGTCGGCAGGCCGAGGTGGGCGATGCGTTCGCCGATGCGCAAAAAATCCGCGCTTTGCAGGGCGAAGTGCGACAGCGGGTCGCCGGCGAAGGTATCGACGCCGAGCGAGACCACCAGCGCATCGGGCCCGTAGCTGGCCAGCTTGATGCAGGCCGTTTCGAGCGCGGCGAACCATTGCGCCTGGCTGGCGCCTTTCGGCAGCGGCACATTCATGTTGTAGCCGGCGCCGGCGCCTTCGCCGGTTTCGTCGGCATGGCCCAGGTAGAACGGATATTCGGCGCGCGGATCGGCGTGGATCGAGGCGCACAGCACGTCGTTGCGGGCGTAGAAAATGCTCTGGGTGCCGTTGCCGTGGTGGTAGTCGATGTCGAGGATGCCGACCCGGCGCGCGCCGTCGTCGAGCAGGTGCTGGGCGGCCAGCGCGGCGTTGTTGAGGAAGCAGTAGCCGCCGAAGAAATCGGCGCCGGCGTGATGGCCGGGCGGGCGCGTGAGCGCAAAGGTGCCGCGCTCGCCGAGCCGCAGCGCGTGCGCCGCGTTGACCGCGCAGTCGGCGCCGGTCTTGGCCGCGATCCAGGTGCCGGCGGTCAGCGGGGTGCCGCTGTCCATCGAGTACAGGCCCATGCGGGCGGTGAAATTTTCCGGCTCGATATCGGCGCGCATGCCGCGGATCGGCCACACCGACGGGAATGCGTCCTTGCCGGCGTTGGCCGGGTCGAGCGCGAGCCAGTCGCTCCAGGCGCTGCGCAGGAAATGCAGGTAGCGCGGCGTGTGGATGCGTTCGAGCGACACCAGCGGCACCCCGTGCGGGGTGACGATCTGGCCGAGACCGCGGCGCCCCAGTTCGGCCACCACCAGGTCGGCCCGTTCGGGCTTTTCGAAGCAGGGCGTGAGTTCGCCGCGGAAGATTTCGTAGCGGCCGCGATGCTGGCCGTGGTGTTCGTTAAAAAAGGTCAGCACAGATTCTCCGCCGGCAGGTCAACAAGTGGTTCACAGCGCAGTCGCAACGCAGTCGCAACGCAGTCGCAACTTAGTCGCA
>JARXKM010000086.1:1544-6473 GCA_030272785.1 Pseudomonadota bacterium | reverse complement strand
AGTCGCAACTTAGTCGCAGCACAGCCGGCTGCCGTTGTAGGCGGCGACGAATTCGTCGAAGCCCGGTCCGGGCGCCGCTTCGATGGCCGCCTGCTCGGCCAGCGAGGCCGCCGCCATCTCGTCGAACATCGCCGCTTCGGCCGGCATCAGCGCGCTGTCGCGGAAGTAGGCGGCGTGCAGTGCGCTCTGGCGCAGGCCGAACGCGGCGGACGAGCCGATGGCGCGCACTTCGTCGAGCACGCGCGCCGACGGCGTCAGCGCCGGGTTGTCGATCTTGGCCTGCTGCACCGCCAGCGAGGCGGCATGCACGCCGCTGTCGTGGTACTGCTCGTTGTGCTGCTCGTCGAGCAGCGCGGCGACCGGGCGGATCCGCTCGATCAGTTGATTCGCCCAGGCCTGCAGCGGGATCTGCGCGCCGGCGCGCTCGAGCATCAGGCCCGGACGGCGGCCTTCCTTGACGGTGCGGGCGAAATTGCCGGCGTGGACCGCGCTCTCGGTGACGTTGATCAGCGGGCTGTCGTCGAGCGCGCAGAACAGCAGGAAGGCGTCGAGGAAGCGGCCGGTCTCGACGCTGATGCCGATCGGCTCGAACGGGTCGACGTCGAGGCAGCGCACTTCGATGTACTGCACGCCGCGCTTGCACAGCGCCTGGACCGGCCGCTCGCCGGTGCGGATGACGCGCTTGGGACGGATGGTCGAATAGTATTCGTTCTCGATCTGCAGCACGTTGGTCGACAGCTGGATCCACTCGCCGTCCTTCTTGGTGCCGAGCGCCTGGTACGGCGGATACGGCCGGTTGACCGCGTCCATCAGCGTGGTGACGTAGCTTTCCAGGCTGTTCTCGTGCGGCGTCAGGCCGGACTGGGCGTCGTTCTGGTAGCCCAGGTCGCTCATGCGCAGGCTGGTCGCGTAGGGCAGGAACAGGGTGTCGTCGGACAGCGTCTCGAGCGTGTGCGCGCGCCCGCGCAGGAAGCCGGTCGACAGCGCCGGCGAGGCGCCGAACAGGTACATCAGCAGCCAGCTGTAGCGGCGGAAGTTGCGGATCAGCGCGATGTAGCTTTCGGACTGGAAGTCGCGCAGCGCGGTGCGGCGCTCGGCGGCGACGCCGTCGCTGGCCAGCAGCAGCTGCCACAGTTTTTCCGACAGCGAGTAGTTGTAGTGGATGCCGGCGATGCACTGCATCGCTTTGCCGTAGCGCAGCGCCAGGCCGCGCCGGTACACGTGCTTGAGCATGCCGATGTTCGAGGTGCCGTAGTTGGCGATCTCGATGTCCGCTTCGGCCGGCAGCTCGCACGGCATCGACTCGCTCCACAGCATCTCGTCGCCCAGCTTGGTGTAGGCGTAGCGATGGATCGCATCGAGCTTGTTGAGCGTGAGGCCGATGTCATGCTCGGCCGGCGTGATGAATTCGAGCAGCGCCTCGGCGTAGTCGGTGGTGATCTGCGGATGCGTCAGCGCCGCGCCGAGCGCGGCCGGATGCGCGGTGTGCGCCAGCAGGCCATGGCGGTCGACGCGCAGCGTTTCTCGTTCGATGCCGCGCAGGCCCTGGCCGAGCAGGGCGCGGTGCGCATCGTCGTCGAGCAGGGCCAGGCGGCGGGTCAGTTGGTTCGACACGGGAGATCCTTTCTTGTGCTGCTGAAATGGTAATTTGTGCAGAGAGTAACCGAAAAACGCCAACTTCGTCGGCGCGCCGCAAAAACCGCCGGCTAGCCCGCCGGCGGCGCTTTTGGCGGCGCCGCCGGCTCGTGCGCGGCGGCGCGGATCCAGCGCTCGACCTGCTGATCGAGCAGCGCCAGCGGCAGTGCGCCGTTGTCGAGTACGGCGGCGTGAAAACGCCGCAGGTCGAACTTCTCGCCCAGCGCGGCCTGCGCCTTGTCGCGCAGCGCCAGGATGCGCAGCTGGCCGATCTTGTAGCCGAGCGCCTGGCCCGGCGCGGCGATGAAGCGATCGACCTCGACCTCGTTGTCGGCGGCCGGGTTGGCGGTGTTGGCGGCCAGGTAGTCGATCGCCTGCTGGCGGCTCCAGCCGAACGCATGGATGCCGGTGTCGGCCACCAGCCGGGCGGCGCGCAGCAGCTCCGCGTTGAGGTGGCCGAAGGCGGAAAACGGCTCGGCGAAAAAGCCCAGCTCGGGTCCCAAACCCTCGGCGTACAGCGCCCAGCCTTCGCCGAAGGCGGCGTACCAGCCGTAGCGGCGGAACTCCGGCAGCTCGGCCAGTTCGTGGGCGCGCGCGACTTGCAGGTGGTGGCCCGGCACGCCTTCGTGCAGGGCCAGCGTTTCGGTCTCCCACAGCGCGCGCGTGTTGAGGCGGCTGGTGTTGATCACCAGCGCGGCCGGACGGCCGTCGGCGGCCGCCTCGTAGTAGGCGGCGCCCTGTTCCTCGGCCTGCTGGCCCTTGACGCCGAGCGGCTCGGCCGGCACCGCGGCGAACAGCTTGGGCAGGCCGGCGCTGGCGCGCGCCACCAGTTTACGGTAGCGCGCCAGCAGCTGCTCGGCGCTGGTGTAGAACAGGCGCGGATCGCTGTTGGCGAAGTCGGCGAAGCGGTGGAACGAGCCGCGAAAGCCGGTGCGCGCGATGGCCTGGCGCATCGCGGCGCGGATGCGCGCCACTTCCTTCAGGCCGAGCGCGTGGACCGCGGCCGGGTTCAGGTCGGCGCCGGTCGCTTCGGTCAGCGCGAACTGGTAGTAGTCGGCGCCGCCCGGCAGGCTGGCGGCGCCGATGCTGTCGCGCGCCGCCGGCAGGTATTCGGTGCGGACGAATTCCTCGAGCTTGTAGAACGCCGGCGCGGCCTTGGCGCGCAGCGCGGCCGGGCCCAGCGCGGCCAGCTCGTCGCGCACCGGCTTGGGGATGCTGGCGGGGATTTCGCGGAACGGCAGGCCAAGCGGGCCGCCCGGCAGCGCCTCGCGCAATTGCGCCAGCATGGCCGGCACCGCGCGCAGCGCCACCTTCGGCGCGGTCCAGCCGCTGCGCATCGATTCGCGCATTTGCTCGATGATGCCGTCGATGTGGGCCGGCAGCGCGTCGATGCGCGCCAGGTAGTTGCGGTAGCCGGCCTCGCTGTCGAACGGCATTTGCGCGACCAGCCGCGGGAAGTTCAGGTGAATGCCGTCCTGCGCGCTCAAGGGCTGCGCGTTGTACGGGTAGAAGGCGGCCGCCTTCAGCTTGCGTTCCTTCTGTTCGACGAACAGGTCGTAGGACAGCTGGTTCTGGCCGGTCAGGCGGTCGCGCTCGAGCAGGCGCGCCTGCTCGAGCATCTTGCGCTGGTGGACGGTGGCGGCGCGGCTGGCCGCCAGCGAACTGTCGGACAGGCTGGCGTCGTAGCGGTAGTCGCCGATGGCGGTGGCCAATTCGGGCTGGTTCTGCAGGCGCCATTGCCAGTCGGCGGCGAACAGGTTGCGCGCCTGCTGGTCTGCGCTGTCGGCGGCCGCCCACGAGGCAGCGGGCGCAAACATGAAAACACAGATGGCGAACAGTTTACGCATGCACGGCTCCAGGGCGAGTGTCCATTTTATCAGCAGCGCCGCAGGCGAAGCGCGCGGCACTTCGGCGCGTTTTCACCGGGTGGTCAGACCCTGATCCCGCCCGAGACGCGTTCGATGGCGGACAGGTCGCGCCAGCTCTGCACTTCGCTGTAGCCGTGCGCGGCGAGCAGCGCGCGCACCTGCGCGGCCTGGTCGTAGCCGTGTTCGAGCAGCAGCCATGCGCCCGCTTCGAGGTGCGCGGCGGCGCCGGCGACGATGCTGCGCAAGGCCGCCAGGCCGTCGGCGTGATCGGTCAGCGCGGCCATCGGCTCGAAGCGCAGATCGCCTTCGGACAGGTGGACGTCGCCGCTGGCGATGTAGGGCGGATTGGCGACGATCATGTCGAAGCGTTCGCCGGCCAGCGCGCCGAACCAGTCGCTGTGCAGGAAGCGCACCGGGACCGCATGGGCGGCGGCGTTGGCGCGCGCGACGGCGAGGGCGGCCTCGCTGGCGTCGAGCGCGCTCACGCGCGCGTCCGGGCGGGTGTGGCCGACGGCGATGGCGATGGCGCCGCTGCCGGTGCCCATGTCGAGCAGCGCGGCGCCGGGCGCCAGCCGTTCGAGCGCCAGTTCGACCAGCAGTTCGGTGTCCGGGCGCGGGATCAGCACGGCGTCGGTGACGCGCAGATCGAGGCCGAAGAATTCGCGCCTGCCGACGATGTAGGCGATCGGTTCGCCGGCCAGGCGGCGCGCCACCAGCGCGCCCAGCGCGGCCGCTTCGGCGGCGTCGAGCGCGCGGTGCGACTGGGTGATCAGGCCGACCCGCGACAGGCCCAGCGCGTGGCACAACAGGATGCGGTTCTCGAGCGGATCGAGCGGCAGCGCGGCCTGCAGCGCGCCGACCGTGGCGCCGGCGGCGATGCGCATCGTGCTCACCGGCGCCGGCGCAGCAGCAGGTAGGCCAGCGCGCCGGTCAGCAGCACGAACCACAGCGCCGACCATTGCGGGATCGACAGCCCCAGCAGGGTGTCGCGCGCATCCTCGCACAGGCCGTCGGCGCGGAACAGCCAGGGCAGCATGGTGGCGGTGGGGATCTTGTTGAGCACCGTCTCCATCGGGTCGATGCCGCACGACAGGCCGGGATGGGCCAGCACCCACAGGTGCTTGCCGACCACGCCGAGGCCGGCGAGCGCGCCGAGCAGGCCGAGGCCGGCGCCGATGCGCGGCTTGCCGCCGTAAGCGCCGACCGCGCAGCACAGCGCGATGGCGAGGAACAGGTAGCGCTGGATCACGCACAGGGGGCACGGCAGCAGGTTCTGCGCGTGCTGCAGGTAAAGGGCGGCGCCGATCAGCGCGAGGCAGACAGAGGCGATGGCGAGCAGGAGGCTACGGGATGTGATCATGGTTCGGGTCCGAGGACGGTGGTCGGGTGTGGCCGCGCGAGCGGGGTGGCAGGGTGGATTTTCGCA
>JARXKM010000086.1:0-1444 GCA_030272785.1 Pseudomonadota bacterium | reverse complement strand
TAATCGCCCAGCGCGGCCAGCAATTCGGCCTGGTGCTCGGCGGCCAGCGCGTTGGTCAGGTCGGCGAGGTCGCCGTCCATGATGAAATCGAGCTTGTACAAGGTCAGGTTGATGCGGTGGTCGGTCATGCGCCCCTGCGGGAAGTTGTAGGTGCGGATACGTTCGCTGCGGTCGCCCGAGCCGATCAGGCTCTTGCGGGTGGCCGCTTCCTTCGACTGCTGTTCGCGCAGCTGCACGTCCTTGATGCGCGCGGCCAGCACCTTCAGCGCCGAGGCCTTGTTCTTGTGCTGGCTGCGGTCGTCCTGGCACTCGACCACGATACCGGTCGGCAGGTGGGTGATGCGCACCGCCGAATCGGTCTTGTTGATGTGCTGGCCGCCGGCGCCGGACGCGCGGTAGGTGTCGATGCGCAGGTCGGCCGGGTTGATGTTGACGTCTTCGACTTCGTCGGCCTCCGGCATCACCGCCACCGTGCAGGCCGAGGTATGGATGCGGCCCTGCGTCTCGGTGGCCGGCACGCGCTGCACGCGGTGGCCGCCCGACTCGAACTTGAGCTTCGAATAGGCGCCGTTGCCGACCAGCCGGACGATCACCTCGCGGTAGCCGCCCAGGTCGGAGGGCGACTCCGACACCATCTCGACCTGCCAGCGATTGCGCTCGGCGAAGCGGGTGTACATGCGCAGCAGGTCGCCGGCGAACAGCGCCGACTCGTCGCCGCCGGTGCCGGCGCGGATCTCGAGGAAGATGTTGCGCTCGTCGTTGACGTCCTTCGGCAGCAGCATCTTCTGCAGGTCGGTCTCGAGCTGCGCCTGGCGCGCCTTGGCGGCCTCGATTTCCTCCTGGGCGAACTCCTTCATGTCCGGGTCGGCCAGCATCTGCTGCGCTTCGGCCAGGTCGGCGCCGGCCAGCTGGAACTGCTGGTAGAGCGCCACCAGCGGGCCGATTTCGGCGTGCTCGCGCGTCATCTTGCGGTAGCTGTCCATGTTCGACGTGGCGCCTTCGTGCATCAGCAGTTCGTCGAGTTCGACAAGGCGGTTGGCCAGTTGGTCCAGCTTGGCCAGCATCGATGGTTTCATAGGGCGCTTCTTTTCAGGTAATGGCAACGGAGGAAACGACGGGCGGCCCGAACGGGCCAGGACAGCAGGCGGGGGAGGGCGCTAACGGCGGCCGCGGAACAGCTGGGGCAGCAGTACCGCCAGGCGGGCGCGCTCGTCACCCTCGGCGCGGTGCAGCGCCTGCTGCGGGCCGTGCAGGAACTTGGCGGTGAGCCCTTTCGAGAGCGCGTCGAGCACCGCTTCGACGTCGTCGCCGCGCGCCAGCATCTTGCGCGCGCGTTCGAGTTCGAACAGGCGCATCGCTTCGCTCGATTCGTGCAGTTCCTGGATCACCGGCACCACCGCGCGGTCGCCCACCCAGTGCATGAAGGACTGCACGCGCGTGTCGA
>JARXKM010000461.1 GCA_030272785.1 Pseudomonadota bacterium | reverse complement strand
GACGGCGGCGCCTACAACCAGGCCGACGCCGGCGGCTTCATCAAGCTCAACGCGCTGCGCATGCGCATCGCCGCGGTGGCGCGCGCCAAGCGCGGCCAGTAACGCCGCCATCGCCCGAACGGCCGCCCGCAGGCGGCCGTTTTACCTTTGCGCCCCGCAAAAACCACGCTTTGCAGGCGAATCGGCCCCGGCCGGCGCGCCGAAATGTTACATTGGCCCGCATCAACACCGCCTCCGGAGTATCCATGTTTAAAGACCTGCGCATCAAAAGCAAACTGAGCCTCGGATTCGGCGCCATCATCGCCATCATCCTGGCGCTGCTGGTGCTCGCGTATGCCAATTTCACGCGCCTGTCGGAAGCGAACGGCTGGGACCGGCATACCTTGTACGTGCTGCAGGGCGCCGACAAGGTGCGCGTCAAGATGCTCGAACTGCAGGTCGATGTGCGCGGCTACTACCTGACCGGCGACAGCGCGCGCGACGGCGACATCAAGGACGACATCGTCGACCTGAACGCGCAGCTCGCCAAGCTGGCCGCGATGACGGCCGACAATCCCGCGCAGCGCGCGCGCCTGGTCACGCTGCAGGCGCAGCTGGTCGACTGGCTCACCCATGTCGTCGAGCCGCAGATGGCCCAGCGCCGCCAGCTCGGCGCGTCCGCCGGCGCCGCCGATACGATCGGCCGCACCGCCCAGTTCCAGCAGGGCAGCCCGGCCGTCAAGGCGGTCTACCAGACGCTCGACGACGTGTACGCCGAGGAAGAGCGGCTGCTGGCGGTGCGCTCGCAGACCACCGCCCAGCTGCAACGCAACATGCTGCTGATCCTGTCGATCGGCGGCTTGACCTGCATCGCCATCGCCATCCTGGTGTCGCTGTTGCTCACGCGCGCGCTGCTCACCCCGCTCAACCGCCTCACCAGCGCGGTCGGGCGCATCGCCGCCGGCGAACAGTCGGCGCGCGCCGAGCTGGGCGCGAACGACGAACTGGGCAAAGTGACGCTCGAATTCAACCGCATGGCGCAGGCCATCCAGGACAACCAGGCGCAGGAGATGGCCGCAACCAACGCGCTGCGCGCCAAGGTCGACGCGCTGCTCAACGTCGTCTCGAAGGCCGCCTCGGGCGACCTGACCGGCGACGTCACCATCGGCGGCAGCGACGCCATCGGCCGCCTCGGCGACGGACTCAGGACGATGTTCGAAAACCTGCGCCGCCTGCTCAACAACGTGCAGAAGGCCGGCATCCAGGTCACCACCTCGGCCACCGAGATCGCCGCCTCGGCCAAGCAGCAGGAAGCGACCGGCATCGAACAGGCCCAGACCAGCGTCGAGATCCTGTCGACCACCAAGGAGATTTCGGCCAACACCACCCAGCTGCTGCGCACCATGGAGGACGCCACCGCGGTGGCCGACTACACCACCCATGCCACCGCCGAGGCGCAAAACAACCTCAAGCGCATGGACCTGACCATGCAGCACATGGTGGCGGCGACCGATTCGATCAACGCCAAGCTGGCCGCGCTGTCGGAAAAGGCGAGCAACATCAACGGCGTGCTGATCACCATCACCAAGGTGGCCGACCAGACCAACATCCTCTCGCTCAACGCCGCCATCGAGGCCGAAAAAGCCGGCGACGCCGGCCGCGGCTTCTCGGTGGTGGCCACCGAAATCCGCCGCCTCGCCGACCAGACCTCGGTGTCGACCTGGGACATCGACCAGATGCTCAAGGAGATGCAGTCGGCGGTGTCGGCCAGCGTGATGGGGATGGACAAATTCTCCGAGGAGATCCGCCGCAGCGTCGGCGAAGTGCGCCAGGTCGCCGAGCAGCTCTCCGGCGTGATGGACCAGGTGCAGAAGCTCGCGCCCCAGTTCGACCTGGTGCTGCAGGGGATGCAGTCGCAGGCGGTGGGCGCCTCGCAGATCTCCGACACCATGATGCAGCTCAACGATGCCACCCAGCAGACGGTCGAGTCGCTCAAGGCCACCAGCGAAGCGGTGCACCAGCTGCAGTACGCGGCCAGCGACCTGCAGTCGTCGGTGGCGACCTTCTCCGTGAACAGCTGAGCATTGCGATGAAAGTGCTGGTCTTCACCATCGGCGCCGACCGCTACGCACTGGCCTTGCGCGCCATCGCGCGCGTGCTGCCGGTGCTCGCGCTCAAGCAGCTGCCGACCGCGCCCGCCTTCGTCGCCGGCCTGATGGACCTGCACGGCGCGCCGGTGCCGGTGATCGACCTGTCGCGCCTGGCCGGCGTTGAACCGGAACAGGTCTGGTTCGACACCCGCATCATCCTGGTCGACTGCCCGCATGGCGCCGCCACGCGCCCGCTCGGCCTGCTCGCCGAGCACGTGATCGGCATCGAGACCATTGCCGATGCCGGCCTGGCCGACAGCGGCGTCGCCTGCGCGCCGTTCCTCGGCCAGGTGGCCGGCGGCGCGGCCGGCATGCTGCAGCTGGTCGAACTGGCGCACCTGCTCGCGCCGGAGGTGCGCGCGCAACTGTTTCCCGCACCGGCACCGGCGGCGGCGGCGGCGGCATGAGCGGCGCGCGCGACCTGCTGCGCCGCGCCAGCGGCCTGGACCTGAGCGAGCCGACGGTCGACCGCGCGCTGCGCGAGCGCATCGCCAAGAGCGGCGCCGCCGATACCGAGCAATACCTGCAGCGCATGGCGCCGGCCGAACTGGCCGAGCTGATCGAACTGGTGGTGGTGCCCGAGTCGTGGATGTTCCGCGATAGCGAAGCGTTCGCCGCCGCCACCGCCTTCCTCCAGCGCCGCCTGGCCGCGCGGCCGGAGCGGCTGCTGCGGATCCTGTCGATCCCCTGCGCCGGTGGCGAGGAACCATATTCGATGGCGATGGCGCTGGCCGACGCCGGCGTGCCGGCCAGCGCGTATCGCATCGAGGGCGTCGACCTGTCGAGCGTCGCGCTCGAGCGCGCTCTCGCCGGGCACTATACGCGCAACGCCTTCCGCGGCGGCGACCTGGGCTTCCGCCAGCGCCACTTCACCAGCGTCGGCGACGGCTACCAGATCAGCGATGCGCTGCGCAGCCAGGTCAGTTTCTCGCAAGGGAACCTGCTGGCGTTCGACAGCGCCGCCGGCGCCGGCCGCTACGACCTGGTGTTCTG
>JARXKM010000460.1 GCA_030272785.1 Pseudomonadota bacterium | reverse complement strand
AAGGGCGTGATGATGGAAATCGACGACTGCGCCTTCCCGCTGCTGGCCGGCATGAGCGCGCACAGCGACCCGATGACCGCCTTCAAAGATGCCGACGTCGCCCTGCTGGTCGGCGCCCGTCCGCGCGGCCCCGGCATGGAACGCAAGGACCTGCTCGAAGCGAACGCGCAGATCTTCACCGTGCAGGGCAAGGCGCTCGACGCCGTCGCCTCGCGCAACGTCAAGGTGCTGGTGGTGGGCAATCCGGCCAACACCAACGCCTACATCGCCATGAAATCGGCGCCGTCGCTGCCGGCCAAGAACTTCACCGCCATGCTGCGGCTGGACCACAACCGCGCGCTGTCGCAGATCGCCGCCAAGACCGGCAAGCCGGTCGCCTCGATCGAGAAGCTGTGCGTGTGGGGCAACCACTCGCCGACCATGTACGCCGACTACCGTTTCGCCACCATCGACGGCGCCTCGGTCAAGGACAGCATCAACGACGACGCCTGGAACCGCGACACGTTCCTGCCGACCGTCGGCAAGCGCGGCGGCGCCATCATCGAAGCGCGCGGCCTGTCGTCGGCAGCATCGGCGGCCAACGCGGCGATCGACCATGTGCATGACTGGGTGCTCGGCACCGCCGGCAAGTGGACCACCATGGGCATTCCATCGGACGGTTCGTACGGTATCCCGGAAGGCACCATGTTCGGCTTCCCGGTCACCACCGAGAACGGCGAGTACACCATCGTCCAGGGCCTGCCGATCGACGCCTTCTCGCAAGAGCGCATCAACCTCACGCTCAAGGAACTGACCGAAGAGCGCGACGGCGTCGCCCACCTGCTGGCCTAAGTTCCACGCGGCGCGATTCGTGGAGCCATCCAGCCCACCAGTTCGCCGCACGCGCCGTGCCGCCCCGAGCGGCACAGGCGCAGTTGTCTCTCCAAATACACGCATGCACCCATCCGTAGCCTTATTCCAGGGTAAACGCCAGCCTTTGCTGCTGCCGGCCTGCGACCACTACGCCGGCTCCGAAAAGCTGATGCGCAAGTCGATGGCCCTGCAACAGGAGCTCGGCCCCCTGTTCGACATCACCTTCGACTGCGAAGACGGCGCCGCCGCCGGCGCCGAAAAAGAACACGCCCTGCTGGTGGCCGCGCTGATCAACGACGACGGCAACCGCCACGGCCGCATCGGCGTGCGCGTGCACGACTCGGCCAGCGCCCATTTCGCCGCCGACGTCGCCACCATCGTCGGCGCCTGCGCCGCCCGGCTGGCCTACCTGGTGCTGCCGAAGGCCGAGAACCTGGCCGACGTCGAGCGCATGATCGAATTCATCAACCGCTACGCCCAGCCGGCCGGCCGCGCCGCGCTGCCTATCCACGTGCTGATCGAAACCCACGGCGCGCTGCGCGACGCCTACGCCATCGCCGCCCTGCCGCAGGTCGAGTGCCTCTCGTTCGGCATCATGGACTTCGTCTCGGCCCATTACGGCGCCATTCCCGGCAACGCGATGCGCACGCCGCTGCAGTTCACGCACCCGCTGGTGGTGCGCGCCAAGCTCGAAATCGCCGCCGCCTGCCATGCGCACGGCAAGGTGCCCTCGCATAACGTCACCACCGAAATCAAGGACAGCGCGGTGGTCGCCAACGACGCCCAGCGCGCCGCCGCCGAATTCGGCTACACGCGCATGTGGAGCATCCACCCCGACCAGATCAAGCCGATCATCAAGGCGTTCACGCCGCGCGTGTCCGAAGTCAATGAAGCGGCCAACATCCTCACCGAAGCGATCAACGCCAACTGGGGCCCGATCGCCCAGCATGGCCGGCTGCACGACCGCGCCAGCTACCGCTATTTCTGGACCGTGCTGCAACGCGCAAAACTGGCCGGCCTGGCGCTGCCCGAGGCAGCGGCCGCGCTGGTCAACCAAGACACCCAACCGGAATCAACCTGACATGTCCACACTAACAAAAGCAATCATCGGCCTCGGTTTCGCGTTCGCCGCCGCCGGCATGGTCGCGGCGCCGTCGTTCGCCGCCGAGCCGAAAAAGCCCGTCAAGGCCAAGGTCAAGGCGAAGGCCAAGCCGGCCGCGAAAGCGGAGCCGGAAGCGGTCGCCGACGGTCCGGATGCGGACATCACCGACACCCCCACCACGCTCGAGTACAACTGCGAGCTGGGCGCCAAGATCACCATTTTCCGCAACGAAGGCGACGACAGCCACATCGCGCTGCGCTGGAAAAAGCGCATCCACCGCCTCGAGCGGGTTGGCACCACCACCGGCGCGCTGCGCTTCGAGAACCTGTCGTATGGTCTGATCTGGATCGGCATTCCGTCCAAGGGCATGCTGCTCGATTCGAAACTGAACCGCCAGCTGGCCAACGAATGCAAGAACGCCGATCAGGTCAAACCGGCCGTGCTCGTCATCCCGGCCGTGCTCGTCACGCCGGCGGCCGCGCCGGCCGTGATCGACACGCCGGCCGCGACGGCGACGCCGGAACCAAAGAAAAACTGACCTGCCAGGCCAGTCCCCGCAGCACCGATTTCGTCAAAAAACAAAACACTCTGAAGGAGAGGCCATGTCCCGCAACACTCTGAACACGCTCAAGGATTTCAAACTGTCGGCCGGTAAAAAAGGCCAGATGTACTCGCTGCCTGCGCTGGAGAAGAGCCTGGGCGTGAACATTTCGCGCCTGCCGGTGTCGATCCGCATCGTGCTCGAATCGGTGCTGCGCAACTGCGACGGCAAGAAGGTCACCGAAGAACACGTGCGCCAGCTGGCCAACTGGGCGCCGAACGGCGAGCGCACCGACGAGATCCCGTTCGTGGTCGCGCGCGTGGTGCTGCAGGACTTCACCGGCGTGCCGCTGCTGGCCGACCTGGCCGCGATGCGCAACGTCGCCGCCAAGATGGGCATGGACCCGAAGAACATCGAGCCGCTGGTGCCGGTCGACCTGGTCGTCGATCACTCCGTGACGATCGATCACTTCCGCGAAAAGGGCGCGCTGGACCTGAACATGAAGCTCGAATTCTCGCGCAACAACGAGCGTTACCAGTTCATGAAATGGGGCATGCAGGCGTTCGACACCTTCGGCGTGGTGCCGCCGGGCTTCGGCATCGTCCACCAGGTCAACCTCGAGTACCTGGCGCGCG
>JARXKM010000459.1 GCA_030272785.1 Pseudomonadota bacterium | reverse complement strand
GTCGCCGCCCAGCATGTAGGTGTTGGTCATGCGCGGCATCGGCAGGTGGGCGAACGATTCGCGCCGCGCGTTGCCGGTCACCGGCATCTTCATCAGGCGCGCGTTCATGGTGTCCTGGATGTAGCCTTTCAGGATGCCGTCCTCGATCAGCGTGGTGCACTGGGTCGGGTTGCCCTCGTCGTCGATGTTGAGCGAGCCGCGGCGGTTCTGCAAGGTGCCGTCGTCGACCACGGTGACGCCCTTGGCCGCCACGCGCTGGCCGATGCGCCCGGAAAACGCCGACGAGCCCTTGCGGTTGAAGTCGCCCTCGAGGCCGTGGCCGATCGCCTCGTGCAGCAGCACACCGGGCCAGCCCGGTCCGAGCACGATGGTCATCGGGCCGGCCGGCGCCGGGCGCGCGTCGAGGTTCACCAGCGCCGCCTTGACCGCTTCGGCGGCGTACTGCTCGAGCAGGGCGTCGTCGAAATAGGCGTAGCTGTAGCGCCCGCCGCCGCCCGACGAGCCCATCTCGCGGCGGCCGTCCTGCTCGACGATGACGGTGACGGAGACGCGCACCAGCGGGCGGATGTCGGCCGCCAGCACGCCGTCGCTGCGCACCACCAGCACCACGTCGTATTCGCCGGCCAGGCCAGCCATCACCTGCACCACGCGCGGATCCTTGGCGCGCGCCATTTTTTCGACCCGCTCGAGCAGCTTGACCTTGGCGGTGGCGTCGAGCGAGTCGAGCGGGTCGTCCGGCAGGTACAGCGAGCGCCCGCCGGTGGCGCGGGTGGCACTGGCGATCTTGATCTTGCCGTTGCCGACCCGCGCGATGGTGCGCGTGGCGGCGGCCGCTTCGAGCAGCGCGGCCTCGGAGATTTCGTCGGAATACGAGAAGGCGGTCTTGTCGCCCGAGATGGCGCGCACGCCGACGCCCTGGTCGATCGAGAAGCTGCCGGTCTTGACGATGCCCTCTTCCAGGCTCCAGCCTTCGCTCTTGGTAAACTGGAAGTACAGGTCGGCGTAATCGACCTTGTGGGTAAACATCGTCCCGAGCGCCTTGAGCAGCTTGGCTTCGTCGAGGCCAAAGGGAGTCAGCAGCACGTCGCGCGCCACGGCCAGGGTCGACAGGTTCGGTTCAAATGGAGTCATTGTGCGGCTCTTTCATTGGTGATGCTGGCATTGTGCCATAGTCAGCTTGTTCGCACCCGTCACAGCTTGCGGTGCTTGAGCGCGGGCAAGCTTTCGCGCACCCCGGCCAGGAAACCGGCATCGATGACGCCGCTGACGACACCCTCGCCCTCGGCCAGCACGTCCTTGACCTCGCCCCACGGATCGATCAGCATGCTGTGGCCATAGGTGCGGCGGCCGTTGGCGTGCACGCCGCCCTGGGCGGCGGCCAGCACATAGCACTGGTTCTCGATGGCGCGCGCGCGCAGCAGCACTTCCCAGTGGGCGCGTCCGGTGGTGTAGGTGAACGCGGCCGGCACGACGATCAGCGCGCACTCGCCCATCGCCCGGTACAGCTCGGGAAAGCGCAGGTCGTAGCACACCGACAGGCCGACCCGGCCGAACGGCGCCTCGAAGCTGCCCACCGCCGCGCCCGGCACGATGGTGCGCGCCTCGTCGTAGGCTTCGTCGCCCTTGTTGAAGCCGAACAGGTGGATCTTGTCGTAGCGCCCGACCGGCCGGCCGGCCGGGTCGTACACGAGGGTGGTGTTCATCACCTTGGCGGCGTCGGGCGAGACCAGCGGCAAGGTGCCGCCGATCAGCCAGATGGCGTGCTCGCGCGCCGCCTCGGCCATGAACTGCTGGATCGGTCCGGCGCCGGGCCGCTCGGCATGGCCGACCTTGTCGGCCTCGTGCATGCCCATGATGGGCCAGTACTCGGGCAGGCTGACCAGGGTCGCGCCGGTGGCGGCGGCTCGCGCCACCAGTTGGCGCGCGCGCGCGATGTTGTCGGCCACGTCGGGCGTCGAGACCATCTGGATGGCTGCCACTGTCGTCATGTCTGCACTCCTATTTTTTGACCGCCGCCGCCGGCAGCGGCGTGCGATGGTCGAGCTTGGTGATCACGGGCGCCTTCCACGGCCCGCTGACCTGCATCTGGTACGTCAGCGCGCGCATCATCGGCGCACGCAGGAACAGCTGCGCCAGGAAGCTGCCCAGCCCGATCACCGGGTTGACCGCCAGCGCGTACACCAGCGGCCCGGTGCCGAGATTGAATTCGGGGATCACCACCACGTGCAGGTTGGTCGATTCGTTGGCGATGTCGGCGCTGCCGTCCATCAGCACGGTGGCGGCGACGCCGTGCATCTTCAGGTTGTCGGTCTTGATCACGCCGTGCGCGATGAGGGCGTTGGCGCTGATGCCGTCGAACGCGAGCCCCTCGGAGAAGACGTCGTGGAAGTCGAGCTTGAGCAGGCGCGGCAGCGCTTGCAGGCTGAGCACGCCGAGCAGCTTGGCCGCGCCCGGGTCCTGCTTGAGGAACTGGCCGGCCTCGAGGTTGAGCACGATCTGGCCGGACAGGCTGGGAATGTCGAGCGAATACGGCAGGCCGCTCCAGAACAGGTCGCCCGACAGCTTGCCCTTGCCGCGCTTGAGCGTGTCGGGAAAGCCGAAGCGGTCGAGCAGCCGGCCGGCGTCGGCGATGTCGATGGTGAAATTGAGGTTGGTGCTGCTCTTGCCATCCTTGGTGAGCCACTTGCCGGTCGCCTTCAGGTCGCCGTCCGGATTGGCCAGCGAGAGCCGGTTGATGCGCCATTCGCGCCCGGCGAGCGCCTTCTCGTTGCTGGCGGCCAGCTCGAGCCGGCCGAGCTGCTTGTTGAACAGCTCGAACCGTTCGGCCACGATGTCGAGCGCGGGGATGGTGGCGGCGGCGCTCTTGCTGCCTTCGAGCAGGTCCTTGACCTCGGCGGCGGCCGACTCCGGAATAATCAGGGTGGCCAGCCGCGCCGTCACCTTGCCCAGCCCGGCGCCGGTGGGCGACTCGTTCCACGTCACGTAGCCCGATGCCTGGCGCGAATCGATGCTGGCTTGCCAGGTGCCCTTCTGGTGCGAGGCGCCCACCACCACGTTGTCGAGCTTGCGGTCGCCGACGATCAGTTCGCCGGCGCGCGCGGCCAGCACCTCGGGCAGCACGTACTGGGCCAGGCCAGCGGCGCCGGC